>CAZDDH010000096.1:0-29531 GCA_964504165.1 uncultured Rickettsiales bacterium
TGCAGTCGCCGGCACAGGTGGACCAGCCGTCGCCGTCGTTGTCGAAGTCCTCGTCTACATCGCCGTCGCAGTCGTTGTCGATGAAATCGCAGACCTCCGTGTTGCCCGGGAAGGCCGTGGCATCGTAGTCGTCGCAATCCGACGGTGTATCGCAGTTGGTATAGCCATCACCGTCGGCGTCATCCGACTCGTTGGCCTGTCCATCGCAGTTGCTGTCGATGCCGTCGTTACAGATTTCCTGTGCGTGCGGGTAGATGGCCGGATCCGCGTCATCGCAGTCGCCGTCGCACTCGGTGACGCCGTCGTTGTCCAGATCATCGTTCGTGCAGGTGCCGAACCAGATGGCCAGGCCATCCGACAGGGACGGTGAGTTGCAGCTGTATTCCAGGTAGTTGCTCGTGTTCCCCTGGATGCCGATGGTGGCCTGATTGCCGAAGTCATAGCTCCCGTTGCCAGGATTGACGCTGTTGTACTGCAACACCACGCTGCCGGTGTTCTCGTACAACAACACCTCGAAATCGTAGGGATCCGATGTCCCGTAGCGGTAGACGTTGCGGTAGTGGACAACGAAGACCTGGTTCGGAGACACACCTTGGGTCTCGTAGTAGACCGTCCCGCCGGAAGCAGGATTCAGGTCGTCCCAGAAGACGGAGACGAAGGCCTGCGGCGCGCTGGTGTGCGGCATCGGGCAGGCGTTCGAGAGCGTCATGTAGTCCGTCGAGAACGCAACGGCACCGTTGGACCACACCGTCGCCTGGTTGTAGGTCGAACCGTAAAACTCGAAATCGAACCCCATGGAGACCGTCTGTGAGGAGTCGTCGCTGAGGCTGAGCGCCGTTCCCGAACCCTGCAGGTCGATCCAGCTGAAGCTGGGGCCCCCTGGTTCATCGCTGTCGAAGAACGAGTACCCGAATGCGTCCGGGCCGCCCTGTGCAGCGCCAGCGCTGCCGGCCCAGCCGAACGTCATCGTGATCAGAATCACCCATACCATCGTCGAATATTTATTCATGTGCCCTTCTCCTGCGTTACCCCTGTTGGCTTGCCATACAAGCACATTTATGAATTGAATTCAGCCGTTTTCTTTGCCCGGGGACAACATTCCCCTGACAATTTCCAGCAACTCGCGGTAGGTGAACGGCTTGGTCAGTGTCCGTTCGATGAACTCGAACAGGAACTCCTCGGTGCTCTCATCTGCGACGGCTCCCGTCATGAAGATCACCGAATCCTGCACGTCGGGAGACAGCTGGCCGAAGAACTCGGGCCCTGTCTCTCCCGGTAGCTTGATGTCCAGCAGGATCACATCGAACGGGCCATCGTCGGCCAGGTGAACCCTCGCTTGCCGGGCATCACTGACGCCGATGGGCTCGTGCCCATATTCCTTGAGCAGCCGGCAAACCATCTGGGTGATCGACGTCTCGTCGTCGACGATCAACACCCGCATGGGGCTCAGGTGGGCGGGTGCCGTCGCAGGCGATTGTGGCCGTGCCGCCGGTTCGTCCGGCGCCTCACTGGCTGCTTGCCCTAACAATGCAACCGGCAGGGATACGCAGAAATGGGCCCCCTCGCCGTCCCCCATCTCCAGCAGCTCCACCGTGCCCTTGTGGGCCGTCACGAACCGGTGGGACAGGCTCAACCCCAGCCCAACCGCCGTGCCCACCTCCCGGGTGGTGAAAAACGGATCGAAGACCTGCTCCCGGATCGACGCTGGGATCCCCACGCCATCGTCGCGAACGTCCAGCCTGACGTGCCCTCCGGCCACATCTAGCCCCACGGTCAGGCAACGATCCGTTTGGGAATCCTGCAGGCTCAAAACCGCATTTTCCAGCAGGTTGAGCACGACCTGCTGGAGCTGACCGCGGTCACCTACGACGACAGCGGGCCGCTGAGTGATCTGCAGGGAAAGCTCGATGTTGCTGGTGCGCAGCTCGTAGGCCAGCAGGTCCAGCGCAGCGTGCACGATCTCGGCGAGATCGACGGGCTCCTGCTTGGCCGGCCGTTGACGGGAAAAATCCAGCATGTTGCGGTTGAGCCGGCGGCACCGCTCCACCCCCTCGATGATGCGCCCGGCGATGACGCCGGTCTCTCCCTGCCCAGCTCCCCCATCCTCGTCCAGCCGCTGGAGCAGCTCAGCTGAGGTCAGGATGCCGGCCAGGGGGTTGTTGAGCTCATGGGCGACCCCCGACAACAACCGGCCCATGGCCGCCATGCGCTCCTGACGATCCAGTTCGGCCCGCGCCCGCTCCAGTTCCTCCCCCCGCTGTTCCAGTTCCTCATACGTCTTGCGCAGTTCCGAGTACCGCTTCTCCGAGTCGGTGGCCGTCACGGTCATCTGCCGCTGGTGTTCCTCCAGGGAGAGCACCGTCTGCTCCAGCCTCAGCGTGGATGCGCGACCACGGCCGGCGAGCAGGATGACCAGCCCCGCCATCAGTCCAAGGGCGACGGCTGCTGCTGGCACGGCCCCAAACGCCCAGCTGCCAACGCCAACTCCCAGGGCTAGCAGGATGGAGACCGGCGCAAGGGTCCATGCGATGCGTGAGGAGACCGGATCCCGCCATCGCACCTCGAACAGGCAGGAGGGCGAACCGTCCTCGACGCAGCGGGTGTGCTCCACCTGTGCTGATCCGGCTTCGGCCCCCCACATCTCCGGGATGGCCCGGAACAGGGCCGCCCGGCAGTCGCAGCGAGCGGGATCCACGACGCCCGCCGGCTCGCACACCTCGATCACCGCGTGGTCGTCCTCCACGGAGACCGCGCGGTAGTGGATGCAGGTGGTGGAACGGTTGATGACCAGGGGTAAAGAGCGAATTCCCAGGCTCCCCTTGCCCAGCATCCGGGCGCCGCGGCTGATGGCCATCATCGGCCCCAGCTCCCGCGAGGCCATGGAAAACCGAGCGATCTCGAATCCCAGCCGGGGATCGGCGCTGACCTCGGCGGCGCTCTTCCAGATACGGTCGTAACACTCAAAGGAGGTCCAGGCGTCGAGGTCCTCGACCTCTCGGGCTTCGGCCCCCGCCCGCTCCAGGACCTCGGCGGCGGCTTCTTCGCCGTAGTGCTCGCGCATGAACCGGATCACCACGGAGGAAAGCCGGCAGCTCACCCTGGCTTGGGCCGCATCAACCATAGGGGCTCGAATTCTCCAGGATGAGCGGGTTGTCCGGATCCCGATCTTCACCGATGCAGGAGATGCGGATGGCCGGGATATCCCTCACTGGGCACACCTTCTCGCAGATGCCGCAGCCGATACACAACGTGGGGTCGACCATGGGCCGGCCCACCCACCGCTTGCCACCATCCACCGTGGGAACCTCCACCTCAACCCGCTGGATCGCCTTGGGTGACGTGGGGCAATGCTCTTCGCAGACGATGCAGTCGGTGCCGAAGGCCAGCGGTAGGCAGCGGGACGGATCGACGAAAGCCGTGCCGATGGTGACCTGCTGCTTCTCCTCGACGGTCAACTCCTCGATGGCCGAGGTGGGGCACACCTGGCCGCAGAGGGTACAGCTGTACTCGCAATACCCGATGCGCGGCACCAGCACCGGCGTCCAGATGCCCTCCAGGCCGGCCTCCAGCCCGGTGGGCTGCAGCCCACCGGTGAGGCAGGCCTTCATGCACTCGCCGCAGCGTACGCAGCGCGAGAGGAACTCCCGTTCCGGGAGGGAACCGGGCGGCCGGATGAGCAGCGGCTCGGGGAGATGCCGGATCAGCGGGACCTTGACCAGCGGCGCGGCCACGGCGCCGGCGACCACGCCACCGATGGCCGTCCGGCGGCCCAGATCCACACCCGCGACGGAGGTATCGTGCAGGGGTATGCGGGGCACGCCGAAGCGCCACTCGAGGCCCTTGTCACAGGCCGCCGTGCAGTTGCCGCAGGCATAACATTCGGCCGGATGCCAGCCCCCCTCCGCGGCCTTGTCCGGGTCGGCTCCCCCGTGGCACCGCTTGGCGCACAAGCCACAGTTGTCACAGCTGCTGGTGTGCTCCAGCCGGAGGGCCGAGAACCGGGAGAAGACCCCCAGTAGCGCGCCTAGGGGGCAGAACACCCGGCACCAGAGTCGGGGAATCCAGAGGTTGACCGCCAGGATCGCGATGAATATCGCTCCCAGCAACGGCGCCTGACGGAAGGCCGGCTGCTCGAAGGACAGCACCGTCTCACGGGCCAGGTTGTACAGCGGCTCGGAGAGGGCCACCAACGGTCCGATGTCCGTGTGGTACGCGGCGTCGAAGACGGCCCTGGTGGACAGCTCGACGGCGGGCCCGATGGCCAGCCCGATGGACCGGATGGATAGGGAAATCGGGTCCAGTAACCCAACCCATTGCAACCCGAATGCCGACGCGACCAACAGCCCGATCAGGATGCCGTACTTGAGCCGCTGGATCGGCTTGTGGGCGCGGGCCTTGCGTTCCTTGACCGCCCTGCGTCGCACCAGATGACCGGCCAGCTGGTTGAGGGCCCCCAGGGGGCAGATCCACGAGCAGAAGGCCCGGCCCACGACCAGGGCCAGCAGCAGCGTCGCCACGGACAGCAAGAACGCCACCGGCACCGTATGGGACGACAGCAGGCTGCCGAGCATGATCAGCGGATCGATATCCAGGAACAGCCGCACCGGATAGGCGATCTCGTCCTGTCCGTCGTACCGCGTCAGGACGAGTAGGAGGAGGAAGCCGACCAGGCACAGCCCCTGGAAGGCCATGCGGACGCGCCGCAACATATCAGGCTCCCGCTAGGTCAATCTCACGCACCGAGACCGCGGCCAGATCGCGTTTCCCAAGCCCACGCGCCTCGGCGAGGGCCAGGTGTTTCATGTCGTCGGTTCCATGCCCGAACAGGGAAGCGCCGAACGCGTCCACCGCCACCGGGTCGGTCCCGGCACAGAGGGTCTTGGCCTCGCGCACGTCGTTGAGATTGCCGCCGGTCGGCCCGTTGGCGGTGAGGATGCGGTAGGCGTCCAGGACGGTCAGCTGCGGCTTGAAGAAGGCGGCCAGATCCACCACCGAGTAGTTGATCTTCTGGTGCATCAGGCTACGGTTCCCACCCACGCAGCCCATCCAGTTCTTCATTCCGAGGGTCAGCTTGGAGAGCATGTGATGCTTGGCGATGGGGACGTTGATCTTGACGTCCGCCTTGAGCACCTCGTCGTAGACATCCCAGTCATCGAGGAACTCGCCCCCCAGATCGGTACGGGTGACCCGGTTGTCATCCACGTGCACCACCTTGGCGCCCACCGCCTCCACGGCGGTGACGATCCCGCTGTTGGCGTAGCAGCGCCGCGCGTCGTTGCAGGTGCGGTCCAGTACGGTGACCTTCTTGGCCCCGGCCTCCAACGCCAGCTGGACCAGCCGGGCCATGACCTCCGGATTGGTGTTGGCGGCCTGCTCGGGTGTGCGATCCCAGCCCATGTTGGGCTTGACCAGCACCGTCTGCCCCGAGGACACGAAGCGACTCATACCCCCCAAGGCGGCCAGAGCCGCATCCACCATCGCCGCCGGCCCGCCGTTGCGGACGATGGCCACCGCCGCCTCGCCGTCCGACGGCTGGGCTGCTCCGGTACCGGCGCTCCAGCCCTGCCCCCCATCGGAGGCCCTCGCGCGGATCACCGGCGCCATCAGGCCAGCTCCACCGATGGCCGCGGCAGCAGCACTCCCACTCAACAGTCCGAGCACGTGTCGACGTTTCATAATTGACTCCTTCCGACTGCAGCGCTCCGCACGGAAGCATTTCAACGGGCGGCAAGTAGGTTAAGATAGCCCGCTTCAACAAGCCAGCCCAAGGAGAACCGCAGGAAGATGCACTCTCACCGAATCATTGCCATGCTCGCAGTCGTCACCCTGACTTTGGCCCTGTTGCCCTTCGACGCCGACGCCAAACGCGGCAAGAAGGATAAGGAGGAGGAGCCCGCCATCGTGGCGGCCACCTTCCAGGTCCAAGGTCTGATCCTTCAGGACCGCGCGATGTTTGGATACGGCGAGAAGCTGGAATGCGATATCCAGATCTACCTCGTCGAAGGTGGCCAGCCGATCACCGATGCCGTCGTCACCGTCGGCGCCCTGAACGTGCCGGCCGACAAGTACGTCGAAGGCCGCTACCGCATCCAGCAGGAGTGCGTCGAGACGGGGGGCGAGTTGGCCGCCAAGATCACCCGGGCCAACCAGCTCTGGGAGGGGACGGTGGCGATGCCGGGATTCCCCGCCATCACCGCCCCCGTTGCCGACAAGGCCGCATCGACCGACAAGGACATCGCCGTCAGCTGGGACGCGGCCGCCGGTGGCAAGCTATACGCCGTCACCGTGGACGGCGTCGACGAACGCTGGACCGCCACCGGGGCAAACCTGGCCATCCCCAAGGACGCGGTGCCCCCCTACCAGACCCACAAGTTCACGCTGATCACCTACGGGGCCGCCCGCGACCTGGAAGCGGCCACCAAGCCCATCTCCGATGCCGAGAAATGCTGGCCCGGCATCACCGGCGTCACGCGCATCCGCGGCGAGTTCGATTTTGGCCCCACGCTGGTGGACCAGAACTGGGCGGCCCAGGCCAAATTCGTCGTCTGGGAAGACGAGAGCACGTACGACGAGAAGCTCAAGATGGTGTGGCTGCTGCTCTCCGGCGACGGCACCTACACTCTCAACGCTGCCCCCATCGGCAAGTTCGAGCAGGGCATCCTCAACGGCTCCGAGATCCCCTGGGATGTCATCGACAGCGGCACCTTCCACATCGGAGACGGCGGCAACCTGGCCCTGGAGTCCGGCCTGGACGAGACCACCTGGACCGCCGTAT
This sequence comes from uncultured Rickettsiales bacterium, assembly GCA_964504165.1. Classification (GTDB taxonomy): domain Bacteria; phylum Myxococcota_A; class UBA796; order UBA9615; family CAYRNR01; genus CAZDDH01. Next base: position 6,776 of record CAZDDH010000096.1, read on the forward strand.
TCGCCGAACCCGAACTCACGCTGACCAAGATCCCCGCCCCCACCGAAGATCCCATCGAGCTCAAGCAGCGCAAGTGGCTCGGCAAGCCCAAGCCTTGGGTGCTGACGATTCAGGAGATCGAGGGGACTAGCTTCTAGGGGCCGCCGTCCAGGCGGCCTTGAGGCTGCAGAGACGCGCGTCCAGCGCGCGCGGAGGCCGCAGAGGGGAAAGAAAACGGCCATCCTCAGTTGAAATCGTAGCGGTCGGCTCCCCCCCCCCAAAAAAAACAGTCAATACGAGAATCACAACAGGGGCCCGATCCACCTCAGAGCCCCACCTCTGCGCCCTCCGTGTCCTCCCTCCGCGCCCTCTGCTTTTTTCTTCATCCCCCGCCGCACACCTATCCACCCCCGCCACAACAGGGCTAGCTTGGAAAGGCTGAGCAGAATCTAGGCCTAGAAGTAAAGCCGCGCGCCGGCGATACCATCCACATCGATGCCCATGCCCGACGTACCTTGGTACTTCCAACCGGCGAGGACCGGGCCGGCCTCGAAGAACAGCTCCACGGGCCAGTCAGGCACCACGATGCTGGTGCCCATCAGCAGGCCGCCGCCCAACTCCATGAAGGTCGGCGCGTTGCTGAGGAACATGGTCCGCAACCGGAAGTTCACGCCGAAGTAGGGCAGGGCCGCGATGGCGCCGCTGGCGGGCCGGAGCGGCTTGAAGTGGGCGCGGTACCCCAACCCCACTGCCAGGCTGTTGAGGAATGTGGGGGCACCGAACTCGATGACGATACCGTGCCCCTTGGCAGGCCAGATCTTCAGGGACATACCGTTGCGCGTACCGGCGGTGAAACCCAGCCCGACGGGTCCACCACCCTTGAGGTCGGCCAGGCTGTTGGTGGCCGGAGCGGCCGTGGGCTGCCCCCACAGCTGAGTCTGGGCCGATGCCGGGGCGGCGATCAGAACCATCCCCACCAGCACCCCCATTGCCACCAGTACACACAGAGAACGTGGAATCATTTGCATCTCCTGGATTGATGCGCTGCTGGTATGCCGAACGCCACAGCTCGCGCCACTCTTAACAGGTAACAGGATAGCTGCTCAGTGCACCTTCGGTCTCAGCGTGGCGGCAAAAAGGTTGCAAAGAAACTCTCTGCGAGCCCGGCCCGCTTCACAACTGCCCGGTACTGGCCATCCGCGCACGTCCAAACCCGTGATCTGGAATCGCCCCCTGCCCGCCAGATTTCCGGCGGCCCGTGCCACACCGATGAGCGCCTCGGCGCGCGCGCCGCTGGCGTCTGCGGGACGTGCTTCGACGACCAGGTGTAGAGCCTGCCAGGTCGCCTTCTCCAGGTAGCGCCTGACGGTCGGCAGGCCCTCCCGGCTGGTCAGGACGGTCTCCGGGACCACGCGGACGCCGGCTTCGAGGAGGGCGCGCACGAGCTGCCGGGTGCTTTCACCGGATTGCTGGCCACCCGGAGTCCACGCACCGACGAGGATCAGGCCAGCGCTGGCGCGGGCCATGCGGATCAACGGCCCCGCGCCATCTCCGATCCACAACACTCCGGGGGGCCGGCGATCCGGTGCCTCCCCTCCCCCGGCGCGAGCCAACTCCCAGCCCAGGATCGGCGGTGTCCAGCGTTCAAGGTCGGGAGTGATGGAGACAAAGGCCATCGGGGATCACATCAGGTGCAAGAAGATCAGCAGCGCCACGGTCAGGCCGGCGATGCCCTCACCGGCGATTCCCCCCGCCGCGATGGACGCGCCGTAACGCTCCACCCAGGCCGGCGCTTTTTTCATCAGAACGGCCAGGATCATCGAGCCGGCGAACAGCGTCACCGAGTAGAACGCCGGGATGATCATGGCGATCCCCAGCCCCATCGCCGAGGGCATCCACTTCCAGCGGATGACCTTGTAAGTGTCGTTGACCGTCAGCGCCATTCCCACCACGCCGCCAGCCAGCAGCCCCCAACCCGCGTGGGGCGGCAACCCCGAGGCACCGCTGGCCATCATTTGAGCCAGCCCGGCCCAGGCGATTGCGTTGGGGGCCGGCATGTCGGCGTTGCCGATGCCGTAGGTGTGCAGGAACAGCAAGAAGATCGGGGTCGCCATCAGCGCCCCGGCGAAGATCCCCAGGTACTGGGCATAGGCCAGCCTTCGCGGGGTGGATCCCAGCAACTGCCCGGCCTTGAGGTCCACCATCATGTAGCAGGACTCGCCGGCGGCGGCAGCGCTGACGCCTCCTGTGAGCAAGTTCGTGCCCACATGCCCCGGATGGATCAGGCCGTAGAAGATCTGCGTGACCGAGCCCATCGACCCCGCCGGACCGATATCCGTCTCCCCCATGGAGCGCATGGCGATGACCGACAGCAGGAAGGCCACCGGGATCACCATCAGGCCCACCCACCAGGCCACGCCGAAACGCCATACCAGCATCCACTCGATGCCGCCGGCCGCGATGAGCAACCCCGCCAACCAGACCAGGAAGGGCAGCTCCAGATGAGAAGCCGGGCTCCGGTCCTTGCCCCCGCGCAGACCGGCAGCCATGGACAGGAAGGCGCGGGTCACCGTGCTGTACTTGAGCAGCATCGAGCCCACCCCGGCGGCGATCATCAATCCCAACGCCGGCCACATCGTCCAGCGAACGATGACCCCGTAGGACAGGGCCGTCGGCTTGCCGGTCACGGCGGCGATCTCGTCGAGGATGCCGGCCTCTAGCAGGAAGGGCGGCAGGGCGACCCACGCCACCAGCATGCCCAGGATCAGACTGACGCCGATGCGCGGGCCGATGAGGAAGCCGGCCCCCAGCAACATGGGGCTGACGGCGATACCCAGGGTCAGCGACCCCATCGGGCAGCCGAAGATGGCCGGGCTCCAGGTGGTGAACAGACTGGTGATGGATTCGGGGGTGTAGGCGCTGTGGATCTTCATCCACTTGGTGAGGCCCGGCTTGTCCTGGATCCAGCTGGCGGGCTTCCAGTCCCGCAGGAAGGTCAGCAGGAACGAGCTCCCCCCCACGATGGCCAGGGCCCGGGCCTGCTTGAGGGCCACCTCGCCCTTGGCGTACATCACCTTGATGGTCTCGGCAGCTGCTGTGCCGGTGGGGAACCGCAGCTTGTCCACCACCACCAGCTGCTTGCGCATCGGCACGGCGAAGGTCACGCCGAGCATGGACGTGAACAGGCACCAGGCCATGATCTCCCACCAGGTGGGGATCAGCGGGGTTCCGTCTGGGCGGTGTAGCAGCACCACGGCGCCGGTGAAGCCGCCCAGGATGAACAGTGCCGGGACCACATTGACGATATCCCCCAGCGAACCGGCGGCGCCAGCCATCGTCTGGGTCATGTTGAGCTCGAGCTTGTTGAAGGGGTTGCGCTTGCGGTCCACCTGGCCCAGCGCCTTCATCACGGCAAATCCTGCGATGCAGGCGATGAGGGCACCCCCTTCGGCGAAGGTGGTCTTGAGCCCCATGTAGACGTTGAGGGTGACCATCAAGGCCGCCAGGGAGAAGCCCAGCAGCACCGAACGGATCGTCAACTCCCGCATCTGGTCGCCGCAGTAGACGTCCTCGAGCCAGGCGCGCTCTGCCTGCTCCAGATCGTCAACAGCGGGGGGCGAGGGCACATCTGGGGGTGGCTGTGACATCGGTCTCAACCCCTACCACAGGTTGGAAAACGGCGCCACGGCCGTGACTATCCCTACTTGGGCGGATGGAAGATGAAGGGGTACTCGAAGTACATCCCCTCCTCGAGGTCGTGCGCGGGGAACTCCACGTGCTCGAGGCGCTTCTCCAGGCAGGCGATCATCTCGGGCTCGTACAGGGAATCGTCGGCCACTTCCAGGCTCGCGACCAGCCCGTTGCAGCCCACGCTGATGGCGAAGGTCACGGATCCGGAGTGGTCGTCTCCGTCCACGGGCTGGCAGTCGGCCAGGTAGGAAAGATAGGGCTTGAAGGCGCCGCTGATCTGAGCGCCGTCCAGGCCGTCCCCCACCCGCATGGCGGCCATCTCGTCGCCGCCGCCCAGGTCGATGCTGGCCGGTGTGAGGCACTTCTTGGCCCGGGGCCGTCCGAAGCTGGCGGTGGATTTGACCCGGCCGGCGGCCGGCGCCGAGCTGGGGGCCACCGTGGCGATGGATTCGGCCTGGCCCTTCACCAGTTCGAGGACCGGGCGGCCGAACAGGACGGCCAGCAAAATCAGAGCAGCGATCCCCACACCGATGACTAATTTCTTGTTCACGATGGCGCTCTCCTCGGGTTCACGACACGCGACGGGCGGGGCTTGTTCCTCTTGTTCAGACCCCGCCGCCGACCACCCACACCAGGGCATATCTTACGTGCTGAACCGCTGCCAGGGAAAAATGCCACAGCCAGGGGGGGCCGGCGTGGTAAATTCACGCCAACCTTAGCATTCGAGGGTCCTCCGCGATGATGGGATACATCTGGTTCGGGATCATCTTCATTGCCGTCGCCGTCGCCGGGATCCAGGGCACGATGGACGAGGTCACCACCGGCGCCCTGGACTCGGCCAAGGCCTCCGTCACCCTGGCCATCGGGCTCATCGGCGTCATGTCCCTGTTCCTGGGGGTGATGAAAGTCGCCCAGGATGCGGGGCTGCTCAAGGTCATTGCCCGGGCCATCCGTCCGGTGATGGTCTGGCTGTTCCCCGACGTGCCGCCAGACCATCCGGCGATGAGCGCCATGATCATGAACATGTCCGCCAACATGCTGGGGCTGGCCAACGCAGCCACGCCCTTTGGCATCAAGGCGATGATGGAGCTGGAGAAGCTCAACAAGCACAAGGGCACCGCGACCAACGCGATGGTGCTGTTCCTGGCCATCAACACCTCCAACGTGACCCTGCTGCCCACGGGGGTCATCGGCATTCGCCACGCCGCCGAGTCGGCGGACGCCGCCGGGATCCTGCTCCCCACCCTGTTCGCCACCTGCTGTTCGACGATGGTGGCGATCCTCGTCACCAAGCTGTTGCAACGGCTGCGCGTCTTCCGGCTGCCGCCAGCGCCAGTGGCCACTGAAGACGAGGCCGACGCCGAACCGGCCGCTGCGGACGGGGACGGCATCGTCGATGAAGCGCTCGCCGCTCAGGAGGCCTCGGCGCTGGCCGCGGACGCGCGCTCGGAAGCCTTCTGGCGCATCGCCTCCCCGCTCCTGCTGCTGACCATCGCCCTGGGCTTCATCACCATCGCCGTGCTCTGTTTCCTCTTCGGCATCGGGACGCTAGCCACCCTCATCGAGCACGTCAGCCCGTGGATCATCCCCATGATCCTGCTCTCCTTGCTCAGCTACGGCCTGTCGGTTCAGGTCGTCGACAAGATCCGGGGCCGGGAGCCGAGGCTGGAGGTCTACTCCTCCTTCGTCGAGGGAGCCAAGGAGGGCTGGGGCGTCGCCAAGAAGATCATCCCATACCTGGTGGCCATCCTCGTCGCCGTCGGGATGTTCCGAGCGTCGGGTGCGCTGGATCTGCTGACCGCGGGCATCAGCCCCATCACCGGCCCCATCGGCTTGCCGGCCGAGGCGCTGCCGATGGCGCTGCTGAGGCCCCTGTCCGGCTCGGGCGCCTTCGGCTACATGGCCGAGGTGGTGAACACCTCCGGCCCGGACACCTACCTGGGGTACCTGGTATCGACGATGCAGGGGTCCACCGAGACCACCTTCTACGTCATCGCCGTGTACTTCGGCGCGGTGGGTGTCTCCAAGCTGCGCCACGCCATCCCGTCCGCGCTGACGGCCGACATGGCCGGTGTGGCGGCCACGGTATTCATCTGCCTGCTGATGTTCGGCCACCTGCGCGGCGAACCGGCCCCGGCAACGGTCACCGCGACGATGGAAGACGGCTCCGAGGTGGTCCTGGTAGAGCCCGTTCCCGAGGCCGATGACGACTGCGCCCGAGCCGACGACGACTGCGCTCAAGCCGACGACGACTGCGCCGAGCCCCGATGAGGGCCGCCTGGGCGTGGATCTCGATCATCGCGCTGACCGGCTGCGACGTGCTGTTCCCCACCTACATCGACCGCATGCCCGGCCCGCCGTCCGGGGACGACGACACGGCCGGGGACGACGACACCGGCGACGACGATGACGACGACTCCGTGGACGACGCCGACGGGGACGGCTACACGACAGATGACGGGGACTGCGACGACACGGATCCCACCATCTATCCCGGCGCCCCCGACTACTGCGACGACGCGGACAACGACTGTGACGGCGAGGTGGACGAGGGCTGCCCATCCGCCTGTGGCGACGGCGTCGTCGCGGGCCATGAAGAATGTGAGAGCACCGACGACAGCGCCTGCCCAGGGAGCTGCTCCGCCCATTGTGCCTGCCCTGCGCGGGCGCCCGGGGATCTGGAGATCACGATCATCGACGTGGACCAGGGGGACGGCATCCTGGTCGTCTCCCCCGACGGCTTCGTGATGCTGTTGGATTCGGGCTGGGAGGACTACCAGTGGCTGCTCGATGGTTTCCTCGCGGAAGCGGGGATCACCGAGCTCGACTACACCCTCGTCTCCCACATGCACGCCGATCACCTGGGCAACACCGACGACGTGCTGGACGATCACCCGGAGGTGGTGGCCGCCTTCGATCACGGCGGCAGCTACAGCAGCAACGCCTACACCAGCTATCACTACTCGGCTGGAGACCGCCGCACGACCCTGTTCGCCGGCGACAGCATCGACATGGGTCCGTCCACGCAGGTGGACGTCCTGCACGCATACACCGGGGCCGGCAACGAGAACAACAACAGCCTGGTGATCCGCCTGCGCTACGGGGATGTCGCCGTCCTGCTTGGCGGGGACTGCGAGACCGACGACTGCGAGCAGAGCTTCGATCCGGGCCCCATCGACCTCTACAAGGTCCATCACCACGGATCCTCCGATTCGTCGGCTGCCTTCTTCGTGGATGCCATGTCCCCGTCCGCCTCGCTCATCTCGTGCGGCTGGGACAACACCTACGGTCACCCCAGCTCCCAGACCCTCGATCGCCTGGCCGGGACGGACATCTACCGCACGGATCTGGATGGGGATCTGGTGGTGCGGTCAGATGGCACCGGCTACACAGTCAACGGCGAAGCCGGACCGTAAGCTGCCGGGGTCACGGTCACGGAAAACGGTACACGGTCTTCCCGAGTTTCTTATGTTCTTATGAGCGTCCCTTTTTCCCCACGATTCAGAACCGCGACCGTGACGAGGGGGCGATCTTCCCGCCCTCGCTATCCCGAGCCCCTCCCCTTCTGATATCCTCCCTTTGCGGAGAGCAAAAACTGCCACCCAAACCCCCAGTCCGACGGTCCACGGTTCCACATTTGCCGCTGTTGGCGGCCCTCCTGTTCCTGGCTAGCTGCAGCTCCACCGATGTTCGGATGAGCCCGGACGGCGGCTGCGCTGACCTGCTCAAGGGGGAGTTCGCCGCCGCCGAAGAGACCATCCACGTGGCGGTCTACACCTTCACCAATGCGGAGCTGAAGGACCACCTGCTGCTGGCCCAGCAGCGGGGCGTGGAGGTGCAGGTCGCGATGGAAGACTGGGAGGCCAACTGGAGCATGTTCACCGCCCTGGAGGCCGACGGCATCCCCGTGCGGTACTCGCGGAACCCGAACGGCGGCATCATGCACCACAAATTCGCTGTCATCGACGAGCGCATGGTGCTCACCGGCTCGTACAACTGGACCGACTCCGCCGAGAACCTCAACGACGAAAACCTAGTGCGCCTCAGCCATGTCCAGGCTGCCCTGGACTTCGAGGACACGTTCCAGGATCTATGGCAGCGCGGTGAGTGACCCTCGTCCCTCATGGAGCAAGGCCCTATGCAGCGCTGCGGTGCTGCTGGCGCTCACCCTGGTGACGGCCCCCGCCCTCGCCTACGACTACAGCACCGCGATCTACATCCACGACGAAGAAGATCTCCTGGAGCTGTATTACTCAGGGCTGCTCGAGGAGGACGAGTACCAGGTCCTCGTGGAGCTCCTGAACAACCCCGTCGACATCAACTCGGCCACGGCGGCCTCCCTCTACGACCTGCCCGGCGTCTCCCGCACCACCGCGGCGGCCATCGCCCGACGCATCGAGGAGCATGGGCCCTTCGAGAGCCGCATCGAATTCATCGACATGCCCGGCGTGGGCGACGACGTGTTCGAACAGCTGCTGCCGTTCATCACCGATCTGCCCCCCCTGGCGCAGCAGCTGCCCGTGCGGGGCACGTTCAAGATGCGCATGGGGGCTCCCTTCGAGAAGATCGAACCGCTGGAAGAGGACCACCCCAACAAGACCCATCGCGTCGAGCACCTGGGCTACGGCAAGTTCCCGCCCCTGTACCTCAGTGGCCAGCTCACCGTGAACAAGTGGCTCGAGATGGGCCTGTTGGGCACCATCCAGGAGGAGGTCGCCAGTACCCATTTTGATCCGGCGACCCATGATTTCACCGCCCAGTGGGGCACCCCCGTCTTCGAGCTCGACAAGGGGTACGCCTCGGCCAAGGGACCGGACGGCTCAGGCATCATCGGCAGTTACACCGCCGGCTATGGCCGCCGGCTGACCTTCGACGTCTCGGACCGCACCGAGCCCCACGGTTGGTACCGGGACACCTCGGTCAACACGTCGTCCAACACCTTCGGGTTGCTGGAAGCGTTCAAGCCACAGCGGCGCCTGTTCGGTGGTTCGGCCCGGTTGACGGCGCTACGCATCGGGCGGTCGCGGTTCGATCTGTCCGTCTTCGGTTCATCGCGCCTGCACGATCTGTATCAGTACCACCTGGGTTTTGACGTGGGCGGCGAGCTGGTCTCGCCCCGGCTCTACATCCACGATTTTTACGGCGAATACCAGAAGGTGGGCTACCTGACCCTGCCCAACGCCTACCGGGAGGATCTAGTGGGCGGGAACGCCACCTTCCGCCTCAACGAGTTGAGCCACATCGGGGTCACCGGCTATGTGGCCCACATCGACAAGACCGTCATCGATGGGGTCACCCGCAACGACGAATGGCAGTTCCGCTACCGCATGCCCAACCGGGACTACTTCGGCGCCATCGGCATCGATTTCCTGGTGGCCCTGGGTATGCTGGACCTGGCCGGCGAGTACGCCCACAACGACAACAACGGCAACGCGCTGCTGCTCCAGGCCAACCTCTCCCGCCCCCGCTTCGATCTGGACTTCGTCTTCCGCAGCTACGACGTCAACTACGACAACCCCCACAACCGGGGCGTGGCGGCCTCCGATGTCTTCGGCGGGCTGAGGGCCCGAGATGAACTGGGGTTCCGCTTCAAGGGCATGGTCCAGCCCCTGGACTGGCTCAAGCTACGGGCCGAGACCGACCTGTGGGAGCGCCCCTCCACCGGCGTGTGGAACTTCAAGGTGTACGGCAAGCTGGAGCTGATGCCCATCGAGGAGATCCGCTTCTCCGGGTTCACCCGCTGGACCAACAAGGACCTGGTCAACAACGGCCGCACCCGGGTCTACGTCGGCGCCGAGGATATCGATCTGATGGCCCAGTCCTTCGGCTACGACCTCGGTGACTACGAGGTGGACGAAAACGTCATCGACGGCGCCGGGGCCCGGACCCAGGTGGGCGGCCAGCTGGACATCAAGGCCATCCCCGCCACCACCTTGACGCTGTACTACCAGCGGTACTACGAGGACGCGAACGTGCTCTACCCCACCGGTGACGGCCCCTGCGAGCCGTGGTTCCTGGTGGGCAACTACTTCTGGGTCAAGGCCCGGGTCAAGCCCGGCAAGCTCACGACCCTCACCTGGCGCCTCAAGCTAGCGGACGACGATGTCTACGGCAGCCTGGGGGGCAAATGGTTCGTGACGTACTTACAGATCGATCAGAAGATCGGCCGTCCCCCGAAACCCCGCGCCAAGATCATCCTGCGCGGCTCCATCGGGCGCTACCTGCTGGACCTGGATTCCACATGGTACGAGGACTGCAAGAATGCGGGCGTACCCGACCTCGTCGAGGGCGGGACCTGCCTGTCGGACGGGGGCTCGGACTCCGTCGAAGAACCTCCGGAGGAGGTGCTGTATGGCTCCATCATGGGTGGCTTCGAGTTCAGGTTCTAGCGGCCCGCTAGCCCTGGCTCTGGCCGTTGCTGTCTGCCTGACACTGGGTGCATTGCGCCCGGCATACGCTCAGGATCCGGGCGACGTGGCGATCACCGAGGTGATGATCGCGCCGCCGTCCAGCTCCAACAACCGGGAGTGGTTCGAGATCGTCGGCGTGGAAGCGACCGATCTGGAGGGCTGTGATCTACGTAAGGGTTCGACCACCGATGCCGCGGCGGCGACCACCTTCGACACCATCGCGGGCTCCTTGGCCATCTCCGCCGGCGAGCACCTGCTCTTCGCGCGTAACCAGGACTGGGTCGCCGGGGACGGCTCCGGCGGCGACGACATCCCCGCCGACTACGCCTACGCCTATACGGATAGCTCCTTCAACAACGACCAGCTGCTGTACCTGTTCATCGTCTGCGGTGGCACCACCATCGACGTGGCCCCCATGGACTGGCGGGAGTTCGAGGACGGCTGCCCGGACAGCGGTTGCTCGGTGAACCTGGGCCCGGCCCACTACGACGCCGACGGCAACGACGACCTGGACCACTGGTGCCTCCCCCCTCCTGACTACACCTTCACCAATTCGTCGGGCGACACCGCCACCGGGACCCCCGGCGAGGCCGGCGTCTGCCTGACCTTCGACTGGCCCCTGGCCGGCGACGTGCTGTTCACCGAACTGATGATCGCCCCGGCCGACACACCCGAGTGGTTCGAGCTGTCCAACCGTACCGAGGCGGATGTGGAGATCGGGCTGTGCGCGCTGCGTAAGTGGAAGCTTGACGGGGAAGGCAACCCCGACGCCTCTACCATCAAGGAGTACACCTTCGGCGCCGACGGCGAGCCGGTCACCTTGGCGGCCAACGGCGTCGGCCTGTTTGCCTACAACAGCTGCATCGTGTCCACGGGCGGCGACGACGACAGCGCCGCGGACGAGGAGTGCGAATACGCCGACCTGTTCTACGACACCGTCAGCTTCACCAACAGCGCCGAGGAGCACCTGGCGCTGGTCTGCCCCAGCGAAAGCGGCGAGGAGGTCATCGTCGATCAGATGTCCTACGACATGGAGGTGATGGGGATCCGGGACGGCCACTCGATCCTGTTCGTCCCCTCCGAGTTCGATGACCCGGCTACGGACAACGACGACCGGCAAAACTGGTGTGAAGCGGCGTTCTCCCAGTGTTTCCACGACCCGGACGGCGAGAACTGCAACTACGGCACCCCCGGGACCATCGGCGAGTGCCTGGAGGACGACGTGGACTGGCCGGACAACGGGCCGGCTTGCCGGTGCCAGCTCTCCAGCCGCCAGTCCGGTGCGGGGGCTGCGGCCCTGCTGGCGGCCCTGGTTCTGTGGATGACAGGCCGGCGGCGTGGGGGCCAGCGATGAACACCCGCAGGTTGCTCCCGATTCTCGTCGCCGTCGTATCCCTGGGTCTGCTGGGCGCCGGCAGGGCCAGGAAGGTCCACGAGGGCCCCAACCCGGACCTGATCCGCATCCACATCGTGGACGTGGGCCAGGGGGACTGCACCATCATCGAGAGCCCGGAAGACGAAGACGGCGACCGGCGCATCATGATGGTGGACGCCGGTGAGACCTCCAAGGAGGGCAACGAGGCCCGCGATACCATCGAGCCCTACCTGCGCAAGAAGCTGGACGACGGCCCGCCGAGCAGGCCGGCCGTGGATATCGACTACTTCTTGGGCACCCACTACCACAAGGACCACATGGGCTGGCCCAAGGAGGGGAAGAACAGCGGGTTCTTCTACCTGTGGGACGCCCTGGGCATCAACATCCACAAGGTGCTGGACACGGGCCTGGACTACGACGCCGCCGGCAAGCTCGACGGGGTGTACAAGGAGTGGGTGGCCAACCACAACGTCCCGCGTGAGAAGCTGCATTTCGATCAGCTGGGGCCGGACCGCCAGATCGATCTGGGGCCGGATCTGTGGGTCGAGGTACTGGCGGTCGGGGCCCAGGTGGACGGGATGGAGGGCCGGGTCATCAAGCGGCGGTGGGAACCCACCACCAGTCAGAACGATTTCTCCGCCGCCATCATCGTGCACTACCGCCGCTTCGATTTTTTCGTGGCCGGCGATCTGAGCGGCTATTTCCACAAGAGCTGGGGCAATTTCTACCACAACATCGAGGGCGCCTTTAACGACCAGATGCGCAACATCGAGGTCCTGCGGGTGAGCCACCACGCCTCCCAGTGGTCGACGAACATGCCGTTCCTGCAACGTGCGCGGGCCCAGGCGGCGATCATCTCCTGCGGCAAGGGGCACCACCACCCCAACGAGTACACGGTCCGGCGCATCCTGGGTTGGGAGAATTTCTGGAACGGCTGGCCCACCGGCAGCGACATCATCCAGACACAGCAGGTGGATGGCTATACCTTCGAGGGTCCCCACCCGCACACGGGCAAGACCCAGACCGTGGCCAACGGTTCCATCGTCATCGAGAGCGATGGCGAAACCGGCTTCAGCATCTGGTACGAGGGCCTCGACCAACCGATCTTCTACGACCTGGATCGCGCCGAGGCCTACCTGGATATTCCATACAAGATCAAGGATCGACGGGTCGGTGAAGCCCAGACTCTGCCCGATGTCATTGAGGCCGACGAGATCGATATCCTGGATCTGATCGAGGTAGAAAACGAACCTCAGGGAGACTGACACCTCCATTTCTATTTCTGAGGTACACATAAGTACACAACGCGTGAGTCCATAGTTCGACCCGAAAGGACTTGCGGTGTTAGTATCTCGTCCCATTCGTGGGGCAAACGGTCTAATTTAGTGAGGAAACATCGATGGGTTCCGAGTACATGGGTTCGATCCGTGATCTTCAATGGGATAGTCCTCGACCAGTGATCCTCGTCCACGGAGACGTGGACGGCATGGTCACCGCCTGCATCTTCTTGCGCGGCAGCAAGGAAAACGCGGAAGTACGCTTCACAGGGGCACGGCGCCTCTCCGGCGATCTGCAGGCCCTTTCGAATCGCATTCAAGAAGATCTACCGGTCTCCGAGGTCTTGATCGGCAACGTCCCTGTGCGTCCGCCGGCAATTGGCGCCGTTCGCCAGATCCTGGCTGCGGACGTTCCAGTGACCTGGGTCGACCATCACGCGACCCGGCAGCCGCTGCTCGACGAGGTGAATTCCCTCCAGGGCATGACGTTCCTGCACGAGTCGGACATGGAGTTGCCGCCCAGTAGCCTGGCAGCCAGAGCGCTGGAGCTCGAGGACGAGACCGTGGACCGGTTGATGTCCATCTCCCGGGGCAAGGACTCGGAGGACGACTGGGTCCGCGATCGCCACACCCTGCTCGCCGCCCAGATCGGCCATGGCCAGCCCGAGGTCGTACACCGGGTGGCCGGCTGTGAAGAACTCGGCGACGAGGATCGGGAGACCATCGAGCTGCATCTGCGCCGGGAAGCGGCGGCCGACGCGCTGGTCGGCGCCGACGAGCATCCGCGGGTGGATCTGGATCCCGTGGAGCTGGTCATCATCGATGCCCGCGGCCAGGATGTGGGCTACCTCCCCCGCCGGGTGGAGGCCCGCTATCCGAACGTGGCGCTGCGCTGCATCATCCCCGACGACAGCACGATGATGGTGACCTCCGGTGAGCGGAGCTGGGACCTGGTGCGCCTGCTGCGTGGCCTGCCCTGGCCCGACGGCATCTTCGTGGGTGGTCGCCCGTACCACGCCCGCATCGACCCCGGTGACAACGGCATCGACGCCGTCCTCGAGGTCATGAAGGACACCTCGGTCTGGCCGGAGGATATCCCCGCCGCCGCAGCGCGGCAGCCGCGCAACAAGCGCAACGCCCGCAACAAGCGCGCCAAGGCTCCCCGGGGTGGCGGATCCCCCAAGCCACGGGCAGAATCTGCACCCGGCCCGGTCCAGCCTCGGGGCTTCTTCGAGCAGATGGTCGAGCAGCGGCTGCTGGCCGACCTGTTGCTGGATGCCTGGCGCAACGACGAGCGGGTGGAGGTGCTGCGCGCCGGGAGCGACGACGCCGGCTTCACCATGATCCTGGAGAGCTTTGGCATCATCCGTCACACGGCGCTGGTGTGCTCGATGGCCGATGCCCGGCTACCGGACGTACCGGTGGCACTGGCCCTCGCCGACAAGCCGGAAGGCTGCGTGATCTGGGCCGAGGTGGAGAGTGATCCCCAGGGCATCCGGCTCATCTACCACTGGCTCGGATCGGATCCGGGCCGTCCCATCATCCCGCTGGGTGATTTCAAGCGCGTCGGAGGAGACTCGAGCCAGGGTGCGGCGGTGCGTGTGCCCCGCAGCAAGTTCACCCACGTGCCTTCGATCCACGCCCTGTCGAAGCGTCTGTTCGACTAGACCACCGTCGATCTAGTCGCAGTCGATCTCGCTGCTGATGGACCAGTCCGTGGTCCCCTGCCCTACCCAGTCCTGCACACGGAAGGTCTCCGTGTCGTCGTAGACGAGCACCCGTTCGCCGTCCGGTGCCAGCTGCCACCATGGCGCATCGATAGCCAGGGGATCCGGGTCCCCCACGTAGGTCCAGGCGGCGGTCGTCGGATCCAGCGAATACATGCCCGGCCCGTCCGCACCGTTCTGGAATGCCAGCACCATGGAATCGCTCGTGAAACGTGGATTGACTGCCTCGCCGTAGGAGGTCTCCTCCGAGGTGGTGAGGCTATAGATCCAGGCCTGGCCATCCCGGGTGTAGACCAGTTCGGTGCCTGACGGTGAGAAGCTGGGGTTGGTGCCGCTCACGTTCAGCTCGGTGGGCACCGTCGTGTCCGTGTTGTAGATGACGAGGCCGCTGGGGCCCTCCACGACGATCTCATCGTACCCCGTACGGAACGAAGCGGTGCGATAGCCCTCGTCCAGATCGATCTCGATATCCCCGTAGCGGGTTGTGATGTAGCCATAGTCGCCGAAGGAGTAGTAGACGCCGTTCCCGTCGTCCGCGATGGCGAAGTAGAGCTCCTCGGAGGTGACGGACTCCCCGATCAAGAAGGCGTCGTTGTACTCCCCCGGCGAGGCCAAATGGGACCACACGACCCAGAACTCGTTGTCATCGAAGGCGATGCTCTGGCAGTCCGGATCCGAATTCCAGACCCGGCGTTCCACGGCGCCCACCTCGTACCCGCCAGGGAACGAGGCCGCTTCGTAGATCAGGATCCGGTTGGCGTCCGAGTGGGAACAGCCCAGGGTGCTCACCCAGAGCACACCGATGGCGAGATAGCTCGCGGCGCGAAAGGTCATGGTTCAAGCCCTCCGTCGCCCGTGTAGCGGAAAGTCGCCTGTCAGGTCGGTGGGCGCGGCCCCCGGCCACCACCCGGCCCACCCGGATCGGGATCCGGATTCGCCGTCGGTGGGTTATCCTCGTGTTCCTTATAGATCTTCGTCGTCTTGCAGCCGGCCATACCGAGCATGAAGACCACAAACAACAACGCCGTGACTGGCAGCGTCATCTTGCGTAACCAGCGCATCGATGAACCTCCAACTCGACTTCCACGGGCGAATACACTCTACAACGCGGTGGCACCAGCCGCCACGACGACATCCCTGCGCCCTCATGGAACCGTCGAGATCACGCTATTAGAGTAGCAGCTCCGGCAACGGATCGAAGGACTAAGTTGTCGTCTCGGGGGGGGGGGTCTCCCCTGAATTGCGCTCACCAACACCCTTCACTCGCAGCTTGAAGGTCTGGATCATGGCCGGGGTGAGGAACAGGTCCGCCAGCAACGCAGCCGTCAGGGTTACCGCCCCCAGGAATCCGAACTGGAACAGGCCGTAGAAGGAGCTCGTCAGGAAGATACCGAATCCTGCCACCAGCAGGGTCGAGGCATACACCAGCGCCTGGCCCGTGGTGGAGACCGCTCGCCGGAGGGCTGCCTGGATGTCCCCGTCCACCTCCAGTTCCTGGCGATACCGCGCGAAGATGTGGATCGTATCGTCCACCGCCACGCCCAGCGAGAGGGCAAACACCAACACCATCGACGTCCGGATGGTGATATCCATGAAACCCATCACACCCAGGGTGATGATCAGCGGCAACATGTTGGGCACCATCGACAGCACGCCCACGCGGACGGAGCGGAACAGCAAGATCATCAAGATGCAGATGATCACGAATGCCGTGGCCAGGCTGCGGAAGGTATCCGAGACGATGTTGTCCAGGGCCCGGTTGGCGATGAGGATCGCACCGGTGGGGTGCACCTCTGCCCATTCGGGGAAGCTCTCGTCGGACAGCGCCTCCAGCTCGTCCAGCCACTCGAAGAAGTGGTCCGACCCCCAGTCCAGGGCAAAGGTAGAGATGCGGGCGTGTTGGCGGTCGACATCCGTGTATTGCTCGACCAGGTTGTCCTCGTCCCCCATCTCGAAGAAGAACAGCTCCTGGGCCGCCTGGGCTTCATCCTTGGGGAGCTCCCGATCGCCCGTGGCGAGGAGGTGCGCCTCCATGACCAGATCCGCCAGCGAGAGGCCCCGGCCGACGTACGGGTCCTCGTCCATGAACGTTTGTAATACATGGATCCCCGCGAGGACCTGTGGGTCCAGCACGGAGTGATCCTCGGGCACCGTGATCTCGATCTCCACGGGCAACACGCCACCAAAGTGCTCTTCCACGAAGCGGTTGGAGACAGAGACGCGATTCCCCGGCCACATCTCCTCGAGAAGGTAGTTGTTGGCGTCCAGCCGCGTGATGCCCACGATGGCGATGCCGGTGACGATCAGGCTGACGATCCAGGTGACCCGCCGGCCACGGTCGCTGGTGACATACCGCCCCACCCAGTCGGTCCAGCGCCCGCTCGCCCCGCGGCCCGCGGCACCCTTCTTGGGGCGAGGCGGCGGCAGGAACGAGAAACAGGACGGCACCAAGATGATCGCGGTGACAAAGGCGAACATGATCCCGCTGGCGGCAAAAACACCCAGCACGCGCACCACGGAGATGCTGGCGGTACACAGCGAGGCAAAACCGACGGCGGACGTCGTCGCCGTGAGCAGGCAGGCCAGTGCCACCCTCGAGACCCCCAGGCGCAACGCCTCGGCCGGAGGCCGGCCCTCGGCCAGTAGTTCCCGGTACCGCGCGATCAGGTGCACCGCCTCCGAAACGCCGATGACCAGCACCAAGCTGGTGATCACGGAGTTGACCATGTCCACCGGCTGGCCGGCCAGCACCATCGCCGCCAGAGTCCACACCAGCGCCATACCCACGGCGATGTTGGGCACCACGATGGCGCTGAAGTTGCGGAACAGCACCCACAGGAAGATGGAGATCAACACCACCGCCATGGCCGAGTTGCGCATCAGGTCCCGCGGCAACATCAACGCGTACTCGCGCTGGACCTGGGGCAGGCCGATGGCGTGGCACTGGAACGGCGGCTTGACTAGCTCGGCGACGATGGCGTCCACCTCGTCGACGGCGGGCCGACGGAGCATCTCCCCCTCGAAGCCCTCCTCGAAGCGCGCGACCACCACGGCGGTCGCACCGTCCTCGCTCAGCAGCTGCCCGGTGAGCAAGGGGCTATCCATCGCCAGCTTGCGCACGGCCTGGATCTCGTCCGGTTCCCCGGGGATCTCCTCCATCAACGCGCGCTGGTCGACCCCGCCGTCCTCACGTACCGGGAGCCACACATTGGTCAGGGACTGGCTGTGGCCGATGTGCTCCACGGCCCCCACACGGTCCGTCAGGGCCCCCAGCAGCTCCAGCCCCTCGGGGGTCCACAGCTGTTCGTCTTCGGCGTACAACACCACCAAGAATGCCGCGTCTTCGGCGCCAAACCGCTCGCGGAATTCTTCGATGTAGGCCAGTTCTTCGTCGTGATTGAGGAAGAGCGCGCGGGGGCTGAAATCAAAGGTCAGCCCGCGCACGACGGTGACCGTCGCTGCGATGGTCATAGCCGTAAGGAGGACCAGCAACGGCCAGCGTAGACGGATGATCAGTCGGACCAGCGTTCGCACGTTTGCTCCCCGGATCGCCGGCCGCCGCCCAAGAGACGACCGGCGATCGGGCAACAGTATTCGACTCCCCGTCAGGCATCAAGCGCTTCGCTTGCCTGAATGGCCCTCACCACGGGCAGGGGTTGGATCTACCCCGGTTGAGGTACCCTCTAGGGAGTCGACGAGACGCAGCGTTTTCCAGGAACCGAGCCGGAAACGGATCAGCAAGGCCGTGCCCTGGATCGACATCATCACCGTCATACCCAACCAGGCGCCCGTGACCCCTAGCCCGGCCGGGATGGTCAACGCGTACACCATCGGGATCCCGATGAACCAGTTGATCAGGATCACAGCCCACATGGGCCAGCGTGTGTCTCCGGCACCCCGCAGGGCCCCGTAGGAGACCCCGTTGAGGCCATCGAACACCTGGAACACCGCCGCCACGTACATCAGCGGGATGGCCATCACCGCCACGTGTTCGAACGGTGTGAACACCCGCACCAGCAATCCTGGCACCCCTGCGAAAGCCAGGGCGCAGAGCCCGGTGAAGCCCATCGCCAGCAACAGGCACCGGTTGCCGGCCAGCTGGGCCCGCTGCGGATGCCCCTCACCCTGGTTTCGGCCCACGAGGGTCGTCGCAGCGGTGGAGATGCCCCAGATCGTCATGAAACTGAAGCTCATCAACCGCAACGCCACCTGGTTGGCCGCCAGCGACACGTCCCCAACCCAGCCGATCATCACCGAGAAGATCAGGAACGCGCCGATCTCCAGGAAGAACTGCAGCCCCATCGGCAACCCGATACGGATCATCTTGCCCAGCGTCTTCCACTGGGGTGAACGGCTGATCTCGCGGATCCCGAATCCCCGGAAGGCTCCGTCCTTGCGGTGCACGACCCACACGAAGCAACCCAGCATGAACATGTTGCTGGCCGCGGTTGCCAGGCCTGCGCCCGCCACGCCCATGGCCGGGATCGGCCCCATGCCGAAGATCAAGACGTAATCCGCGACGATGTTCACCAGGTTGCCCAGCACGGTGATCTTCATCGCCGTGCGGGTCTTGCCGAGCCCCTCCATGAAGGCGTTGTAGGCCCAGAAGCCAAACACGCCGGGCAGGCCCAACATCCGGAAGAACATGTAGGTGTAGCCGTTCTCACAGACCCCTTCGCTGAGCCCGGCCCAGCGGAACAGGGGTGCGGATAACAGCAGCGCCGCCATGGTAATCGCACCGACGATCACCGCGATGCGCAGCCCCTGCCCGAGCACGAGCCCGCACTTGCGCGGCTGCCCGGCGCCGTGGTGCTGGGAGACGAAAGTGTTGATCACTCCCAGCAGCCCCAGGCCGAACACGTACAGGGTGAACATGTACGTGGTTGCCAGCCCCACGGCCCCCTGCTCGGTCGCACCGATGCGCCCGACCATGGCGGTGTCCACCATGCCCATGGCTGTGAAGCTCAGCTTGGATATGACCACGGGAGTCGCCAGTGCGATGATCTCCCGCCATCCGTCGTACCGTCTCATGTCCTCTACCGAACCCGCCGTTGGGGCGGGTCTTCCCTTTCTGGCGTCCTATCTATCTCTGTGCATGGGGAGCCCAGAACGCCAGGAGCCCCGCCAGCGTCATCGCAATGGCGGGGCTCCTGGTGATCCGATCGTGTCGGCTCAGGCGCTCATCCGCCACCTCCGTTCGGCAGCGTTACACCGCCGAAAGACTGTTTGGACTGGGCTACAAACATTCGTATCTCCTCGAGCCGTTGATCGTGCCTTGAAAATGAACCGCGGATTCTGGTGTGTCAACCGGGTATTTACGGCCCGGGAAAAAAAGAAATCAGCGACGGCGCAACAATATGACGCGCATGGCTAATGCCAGCAACAAGCCGCAAACCGGCGATGGACCGCCGCCGGCGCTGGTACAGGTGCATTTTTTGTATTCGACTCCGGAGTCATCGTCGTCGAGGTTGTCCCCGTCGAACAGATCGCAGTCCAGACCGTCATCTCCGGCGGGGGCGCCGTCGTACACGAAGCGGTGGATCCCCAGCGCCGTCGAGAACCAGATGTTGCCGTCCGGCCCATTCACCACGTCCAGGATCCCGTAGTACAGCTGGGCGTCATCGAGATTCTCGGTGGGCTGGCGGTACCAGGTGGGGTCCTCCTCGACGATGGCGGTCCCGTCGTCGTTGAGCTCCATACGGCGGATGCGCCCCCCGTTGCAGTTCCCCATGAAGAGGTCGCCCACGTACTCCTCGGGATAGTTGGCGCCGCAATACACGGCGATCCCGGTGGGGCAGATGTTGGGGGTCCAGGTGATCAGTGCGTCCTCGTACCCGGCGACCCCCGGAGCCCCCGTGTACAGTGGCCAGCCATAGTTGCCGCCGGCCACCAGCAGGTTGACCTCGTCGTCCGTGTTGGCACCATTCTCGCTGCCGTAGAGGTCGCCCGTCTGCGGGTTGAATGCCAGGCCGAAGGTGTTGCGGATCCCGTAGGCCCACACCGCGCTGTCGTCTCCAAAGGGATTGTCGCTGGGGATGGAGCCATCCCGGTCGAAGCGCAGGATCTTGCCCGCCTCCACATCCAGATCCTGCGAGTTCTCCATGACGGACTCCTCGCCAATGCCCAGGTACAACGTGCGGTCCGGCCCGAACACGATGGGCCCGCCGTTGTGGTTGCCCTCCCCCATCAGCGGCAGGTCGTCCCGAAGGTAGGTGATCTCGGCGGCCAGGTTGCCTTCCTCGCGGATGCGTACCAGCTTGTGGGTCCCGTCCGTGGACGAGTAGTAGAGGTAAAGGTAATGGTTGTCCGCGAAGTCCGGGTCCAACTCCAGGCCCAGGAATCCCCGCTCGAAGAAGACCTCCACGTCGTCGAACTGGGCCAGCGGCTCCTCCAGCAGGTTCATCTGGGCGTCCACCACCCGCACCCGGCCGGTGGTGTACTCGTTGAAGAAGATGCGGCCGTCCGGGGCAAAATCGAAGAAGACCGGCACGTCCAGATCTGGAATGACCTCCTCCACGCTGAAGCCGTCGTCCAGCGCCCACGCGGGCATGGCCGCGACGATGAGGAGCAAAATCATCGGTACGAGCAACCGCACGGCGCCTCCCTGGCGTTCCACCGCTGCTAATGTAATCGCCCTGGCGCCTCTTCGCCACGGTGGACCCGCTTGCGGCCGCCCGAGCGCTTGATCCTGCCGCAAACATGGCTACCTTTGCCCCCGGGAGCGTAACGATGGCACACGATGGGATCCTCGAGCACGCCCAGCGGCCCCGCAATCTCCGCGAGATGGACCAGCCGGATGGGCGCGCCCATCTCCGGTCCGATTGCGGTCACGATCAGGTGGAGTTCTTCGTCCGACTTCAAGCCGGGGCCATCGCCGAGGTCAGCTTCCTGTTCCAGGGATGCGCCTACACCGTGGCCTGCGGTTCGGTGGCCACCGAGCTGGCCGCCGGCCTACCTGTGGCCGAGGCCCGCAGGGCCATCTCCCCCGACGCCATCTCCGAGGCCCTGGGGGGCCTGCCAGAGGGCAACTACCATTGTGCGGAGCTGGCGGCCGCAGCCTTCCGCGCCACCGTCGACGACGCGGTGCACTCGGCTCGTGAGCCCTGGCGCAAGCTCTACCGGCGGTAAACGCACGGAGCGATGGCGTAAAAATTGCACAAATCCACGCCCGAGGAGGGTGCGAATCATGGCGTGGCGAGGCTCATTGGTGCTGGCGTTGGCCCTGCCGTTTTTTTGCGGCTGTCCCTTCTCCACACCCGATGCGTACATCGAGCGCGCCTCTGATGATGATGACACCGCAGATCATGGTGACGACGACACCGAAGCTCCAGACGACGACGACAGCCAAGCTCCGGACGACGACGACACCGAGGGTGAGCCTCCCCAGACGGACACCTTCACCGACATCGCCGCCGGCACGTCGTACTCCTGCGCCCTGAACACGGACGGTCAAGCCGTCTGCTGGGGGGCCGACTCCACGGGCCAGTCCACGCCGCCGCTCACGGAGTTCGTACAGATCGAGGCGGGCTGGTTGCTGACCTGCGGCCGGCGGACCAGCGGCGAGCTGGAGTGCTGGGGCGCGGGCGTCGTCTCCCAGGGCGTCCCGGACACCGGCATCTTCATCGACGTCAGCATCTCCACCCACCACGCCTGCGCCGTCAGTACCGGTGGCGTCGTACGGTGCTGGGGCTGCGAGCAGCTGGAAGAGGACTCGGGTGAGTGTGAAGAACCCGAGGGGGTCTTCACCCAGATCACCACCGGGATCTACCACACCTGCGCCCTGCGGGATGATGGCCGCATCCTGTGCTGGGGGGACGACGAAGAGGGGCAGGCCAGCCCACCGGCCGGCGAGTTCATCCAGGTGAGCGCCGGCTACGAGCACACCTGTGGCCTGCGCCCAGACGGCACCGTCGAGTGCTGGGGCTGCGGGCACTACTCCCAGTGGCAACAGTGCGAAGCCCCAGAGGGCACCTTCACCCACATCTCCGCCGGCCACGTCCACACCTGCGCCGTGGGCGCCGACGAGGCCGCCACCTGCTGGGGCTACGACTACGAGGGGGTTTCCGACCCGCCCCAGGAGGATTTCCTCACCCTGGACGCGGGCAAGTACCACACCTGTGGCGTCACCAGCACTCGGGAGGTGGTGTGCTGGGGGATGGACTCGTACGGGGAGACCGTGCCGCCCTGATCCGCGGCCGTCGGCCGAAGCTGCCCGGGCGAGGATCAGTTTGCAGGGCAATAGTCCAAGGGGGGTAGACGGTTAGCGCCTCCACCCCCTACATGTTGTGGTCACCACTC
>CAZDDH010000097.1:0-29497 GCA_964504165.1 uncultured Rickettsiales bacterium
CCCGATATCCCGTTCTGGGGCTACAGGCCGCTGTTCAGCATTTTGGGTCGGGAACGAACTAAGGAAGCGGATCAAGTACCGGAAGCAAACCATCCAACAGGAGTGGACCTGTGCTGCGGCCGAGTGATCACCTCATGGGCTGTCCATGGGAGCCCAGCGGATGAGCCGGCAAGCCCTCCTGGGGATGGCCCTGCTGGCGCTCTCCATCGGCGCAGCTGCCGGATGGCTGACGGCCTACCTCAGTTCGCCATGCGCGTCGGAACCTCTGTCATCCCGGTCACCGGCCGACCCGCCAGACACTCCGCCCGGCGTCCCGGCCGGCAACCCGAACTCCAACACCGAGACCAGCCCCCAGGAAGCAGTGCTGCGAGGGGAGTTGGCCAGCCTCGAATCACAGCTATCCATGCTCCAGCAGGCACGAGAAGCCTACGAAACCGACCTGTGGGGCGTCCCCGTCCCATGGCCCGATGACCTCCCCGAGAAGTTCCAACCCGAGGGATTCAAGAAGAACGTCGAAGCCGCCATCGCCAACTGCAACGTGGACGCCGAGGTCGAGTTCAACTGCGCCGAACCGCCCTGTTTTATGATGGTCCGTACCCAACAAGACGATTGGTGGAGCACTTTCATCAACAACTGCCCCGACTGGGCGGACAACTACGGAACGGCCGTCAGCACATCGACCAAGACGCTACCGTGCGAGGATGGATCGAAAGAACGTTTCCGCATCGTCTCCCCATCCGTACGGACGATGCTGGAGTTCGAGACCGACGAGGACTACAAGAACTGGAAACGGCGCTGGGAGTTCAGGAAAGCGGAGGCTGAACTGGACTGGGTGTGTGGTGTGGATTTGCGCTGATCACGGGATTCATTCGTAGTGGGACCTCCTTTTCAACGATCGATATGTGTGGAGGTGTTTGGAACCTCCTGGGGAACACCGAGACTGGAGCGATCGCGCGGAGTCACTCCCCGGCTTGCTGAATAGGCAAACGATGGATCAGCACGGCGGCCACCAGCACGCCCGGGACCAGCAACAGCCAGACCACCGGGTGCCCGATCAACTTGGCCAGCACCAAGAGGAACATCAGCGCCACGATGATCACACCGGCGTAGGCGAGGCGCTTGCATTGTAGGTAGCCGTTCCGTCTCTCTTCTGGCAACAGAACTCCGTCGCACTCCATGGGGGTCTTCCGGGGCTTTGTTCCCGCCTCCAGCAGGCGCGTCACGAGCCCGTCGTGTCCGGCCCGGATAGCCATCCGCAGGGGATCCTTGTCCGGATGCCCGGCCTCCAGAGAGGCACCGGCCTCGATGAGGGCGGCCGCAAGCAACGGGAGTTCTTGCTCGATGGCACGAGACAACAGGGTATGGCCTGCTTCCTCTGGGAGAGCGTCTTCCGGCTCCGGGTGCTCTTGCGCCAGGTCCCGCGACACTTCGTCCAACCCATGGATGTAGTTGGGGCGAGCGCCTCGTTCCAGCAGCGGGAGGCCGATGTCTTCCCGACCGACCCATCGATCCCCCAGCCCATCCCTGAAGTTCCGTTTTTCAGCAAGGACCGCGGATGCCATTGAACCAGATGCGTTGGCCACATACATCCAAAGGGGGAGGGCGCGACCACGACGCCGTTATCGGATTCTGCGCCGACCGAACAAAGCGAGGAGCAGAATCAAAGCACCGGGTAACCCAGACCTGCTTGCCCCGGTCGCGCTGCACTCGCAATCGCCCGTGGCACGGATCGTCGAATCGCTGCCGTTGTCCCCGCTGGCGTCGTCGTCCCCGGCGTCGTCATCATCCCCGCTGTCGTCGTCGTCACCACCCACACAATCCGGATCGTCCTCGTCCACGATCCCATCGCAGTTGTTGTCGATCCCGTCGTCGCAGAGTTCGGCGTTGCCGGGATAGACGCTCGATTCTGTGTCGTCACAGTCCCCGTCGCAGGGCGAATAGCCATCGCCATCCAGATCCTCGTCCACCGATTCGTCGGCCACGCCGTCGGAGTCGTTGTCCACGGCGTCGCAGAGTTCGGGGCTGTCAGGATAGGCGTCGGCGTTGCCATCGTCGCAGTCCCCGTCACAGCTCCGGAATCCGTCGCCGTCGGCGTCTTGCTCGTCGTCCGGGGCCACACCGTCGCAGTCGTTGTCCACCCCGTCACAGAGTTCGGGCGCGCCGTCATACACGGTCGGGTCGCCATCATCGCAGTCTGCATCACAGGTGGACATCCCATCCCCGTCCACATCGTGCACGTAGAGATCCGGATCCTCGTCGTCGCAGTCGCCCTCGCACTCGGTGGCGCCGTCGCCGTCGTCGTCGATGTCCTGGCCGTGCTGGTAGCCGTCACAGTCGTCGTCGCGGCCGTTGCAGGGCGTCTCTGCTGCGCCGGGATAGATGTTGGGATCGCTGTCGTCACAGTCGTCGCCCGTCAGTGTGTAACCCGGGGGGGGCATGCAGTCGTTGACGGTGGGCTGGTTCGCGTCGCCGTACCCATCGCCGTCCGCGTCCAGGTAGTAGTCGTACGTGGCCACGCCCTCGTCTACATAACCGTCGCAGTCGTCGTCACCGGCGTTGCAGACCTCGGCTGCCCCGGGGTGCACGCTGTAGTCCCCGTCGTCACAGTCGCTGCCGTTGCCCACATATCCCGCGGGCGCGGCGCATGCGGTCTGCGGCGGATAGGCCAAATCCCCATACCCGTCGCCGTCCTGGTCGACGTAGTAGTTGTTCAGCGGCAGTCCTTCGTCGATGTTCCCGTCACAGTCGTCGTCGATGCCGTTGCAGATCTCGAGGGCGCCGGGATACACACCATTGTCCCCGTCGTCGCAGTCCAGGCCCCCACACGCCAGGCTCTGGTGTCCGTCGCCGTCTGCGTCGTAACAGATATCCAGCGCGATGCGGATGGCAGAGGAGTTGGACAATACCGGATCGTCGTACGAGTACTCGGTCACATAACCCTGCTGGCCGTCCTGTATGCCCACCGTGGCCGATGCGCCCCAGTCGCAGTAGGGCACGTCGAAATCCACGTCCTGATAGTGGAATTCAATGGAGTCGTCCGCCTCGAACAGCTTGAGCTGGAACGTGGCGTCTCCCGTCTGTCCGCCCCCATAGTAGTGCTGGGTTTGCCACCACTCCACGACGAACACGCGGTTGGGAGACGTTCCGGTGGTCTCGCTACACACATACCCTGCAACGCTCGAATCCAGGTCATCCCAAAACGGTGCAATGAACACGTGGGTCTGGTAAGGAAGTGCCTGGTTGTAGGCGGTGGGGCCGACGCCCACGAGGGCGATGAATCCGTTGGTGTCTACCGAAACACTCGTGTAGGTATCCCCATAAAATTCGAACGTGAATCCGATGGATTGATTCCATTCCACGTCGTCGCCGTAACCGCAGTTTCCACCCGGATAAACGGGCGCGTAGTTGTACGGGATTCCGTCATCCCACAGGTACCCGTAACCGTCTGGCCCTCCCGTCGCTCCTTGCGCCGAATGCGAAGGCAAGATGGCAAACAAGACGCACAGGAAAAGCAGAAAGTTCAACCAAAGTATGATTTTTTGTCTCACGACCGTTTTCCCAAACGCCCCGCAACGCTGGAATCACTCGTGGGTGCTCTAGGCCCTTGCCGATGTAGTGGCGCACCGGTCAAAAAACAGATGCCAAAAAAACCTCCGGATCTCCGGCTTGACCCGCTAAAATAGAGCGTAGATAGAACCAAGAAGGTCAGTACACACGGAACCATGAAGGTCAACGCCACCGGATCCTCCCCTCACAACCCAGCCTGCCGCGGCGCCTCTGCGTCCGACGAATGCAGCCCGGCGCACGGCGGCCTGCAGAGCGCACCCACGCTGGTGCTGGGCCAGCAATCCCAGGAGGAAGGGGCCCGCATTCGGCGCGAAGACGCAGACGTCGAGGCGTTGACCCAGATAGGAATCCGCAATCATCTGCAGCGGGCCGTCGAGGAGGGGGTCACGGGCATTCCCAACGACAGTGGCGCGCTCGCCGGTACGGACGAGGAGATGTTCGCGGGTGCTCTGGTCGATGAGGATCATGACCCCGGCGATAGCCAGGAACTCAGCGAAGAGGAGAAGCGCGAGGTCCAGGAACTGAAGCAACGCGACCGCGAGGTGCGGGCCCACGAGATGGCCCACATGGCCGCCGGTGGAGGGTTGGTACAGGGCGGGGCTAGCTACACCTACCAGCGTGGTCCCGATGGCCGTTCCTATGCCGTGGGCGGCGAAGTCTCCATCAGCATCTCCTCCGAGGCCACCACCGAGGCCACCATCGCCAAGGCCAGGCGCGTCGCCCAGGCGGCCATGGCGCCGGCTAACCCTTCGAGCCAGGACCGCATGGTGGCAGCCCGGGCGTCGCGTATGGTCACCCGGGCGACCCAGGCCGCGGCCGAGGAGCGGAGGGCCGAGATGATCGAAGCCCGCGAGGAAGCCGGCGAGGTTGCCCGGGGAATGGAATCGATGCAGATCGTCCAGGATGAGCCGGGTGGCGAGGATGGCGTAGCGGGCTCATCCATAAAACGGCCGGACGACGGCGGCGTAGACTCCTGAGTTTGATCTCGATAGAGGACGGGTTGTCCCGGATGTCCCTGACGTGGTCAACGTACGTGAGGAAGGACGGTTCGAGATTTGAGAACTAGGACTGGTCGCGAATAGCCGTGCCCGGTCATTGATCCTGAGCGTCAGGAAAGGCGTTCGGGAAGTATCGATACAGAACGGAACAAGGGGATGTCTACCCGGTTCTGTTTCATCACGCCGAAGCTCGCAACTCCATGGCCCGCCGGTACGCAAAA
Source organism: uncultured Rickettsiales bacterium (assembly GCA_964504165.1). GTDB lineage: Bacteria > Myxococcota_A > UBA796 > UBA9615 > CAYRNR01 > CAZDDH01. The sequence goes on from CAZDDH010000097.1 coordinate 4,787, forward strand.
AACGACTCTGGCTCGATGTCGGTGAGCACGCATGGCTCCTCTGAGGTTTCCCTGGCACTCCCACACAGCGAGACCAGGTCCTGGACGGTCCAGTAGTCACCTGCGACGAGATACACCTCCGTGGACCACGTCAGCTGCCTGGAGAGGCGTACCATCGGATTGTGAGCGTCCCTGAAGAGCCACTGATGGGACGAGGCTGGATCGACGACGAGGACCCCCTCGTGCGTGTCGATGAGCCAGACTCGGGGCCGGGATATGCCCCACTCGACGGGGTTGGCATCGGCATCGATCCAGAGGTCGCTTTGCCAGCGGAATTCCATGGCGGGCGTCGTGAGACTGTGGAGGACTCTGTCCGGTGGGGACAACCCCTGGGCAAGAAGTACGTAGAGATATCCACGATCGGCCCAGTATTCGCTCTCGAACCAAGGGGCTGAACAGACCTCCGAAGCCGCCATGCCGGGAGGCACCGAGAGGATCACCTCTGTTCTATGGTCCAGCGGGATGCGGAGTTCATCGGATTGCTCCGGGCAGACGGGGGGAGGATCCGGCGAAGGACCGTATGTAGGGATGCCAGAGTATTGCGGTAGGACCACCTGTCCGCTCCACCGGTCATCTTCTTTGTGGACGAGGCAGCTGTTCCCGGGGAGGGGATAGAAGTGATGGGACCATGCCGCAGAGACCGGTTGCCCGTCCAGTCCCACGGGCATCGCCAGCTGCGTATCACGATTACTCAACCGGCGAGCTTCTTCCAGCGTCCCCAGAGAGCGGGTGATTCGATGGAATGAGGCGTGAGTCCCTATCGACAGGGCAAGGGTGATGAGGACCAGTGCCGTCAACAGGCCGCGTCTGGGGGCCCCGGTGCGGACTGGCTCGGGAGCCGCGCTGAACAGGCCTGGGATGCCTACGAGGAAGACAATCGCGATGGCGGTGAGGCCGATGTAGATGCCATACCGGAGCAGGATGTTCCGCACGTGAAGGGCCGCCAAGATCGCCAATTTCTGCTCTGCGCTGGCGTATCCGATGGTTCTGAAACCGATCCAGTCGGTGTGAATCACCATGGTAACCACCACCAGGGCCACTGCCAACAGTACGAGCCCGTAGACCGTGCATCGCTCCCGGATGGACGTCCGGCGGATGGCGCCGCCCAGGAGGCAGAGCGTGCCAACCGCTGTAGTGACGGCGATGAACTCGAACCATCCGGCCATGGAAACCCGATAGCCCGTCCAACGCCCTCCCGTCGAGAGTTCGTATGCGACCAGCCCGCCCACAATGGTCATGAACATGAAACCGGTGGTGGCCAGACGGTTCAGCTCGATGGTGCGGCCCCTCTGCTTACCGCGGGCGAGCAATGTGCCCACGAGTACGAGCGCCTGGATCATCGCCAGGAAGGCCGCTGCCAGGAGCCCGAGCTTGACCGGATCCAGGGCACTTGCCAGGCAGGCATGGACCGTTCCGGGCCGCAGGGTGTGGTTTTCGATATACCGAACGATTTCTTGGAGTCGAAAGAGAGCGCCCAGGAGGCCCGTGGACAGGCAGACGGCTGGAGCGAGTAGCCACCATCCACCCTGGAATTGGAGGCGCCGATAGCGGAGCTCCACGAGGGTTGCGAGCAGCCCGAGGCCCGCCACCGTGAACAGGATGATAGCCACGCCGAATACTCGTGAATCCTCGACGAGCCGCCATAGCCCATCCACAGTCAACGTGGCCACCTCCGTCAGGCCGCCCAGGATGTCCGGGGCCGCCGACCCGCTGGTTTGTTCTCCTATTTGTATGAACACCTCATCAGAACAAGATTGTCCGTAGCTGTTCGACCGTGGTGGGTACGGAGATACGAGCTTGTGGGTCGAACCGAGGAATGAGCGCCGAACCGGCCGTGACTACTGCGTGACCATCTCCCAGACTTCGATCTGACGCAGCTGCAGCTGGTCGCCCTGGATCTTCACCACCGTGAACATGTCCTCTTCTTCGAGGGCGCCGAGCAGGTCCGCATCGGTCTCGGTCTTGAGCGCGACCTGGACGCCTTCCTTGGTGGAAAGCGTCACCTCCACCCACGACAGGCTCTGGTCGTCGTTGAACGTGCCATTGACGGCCTTCACAAGCAGGGAGTCATCCCTCTTCAGCGAGGCTCCTGCGCCTGGAATCGTCGCTTCGATGTGCAGCGCCCCATGGTCGTTTTCACCGGCGGTGATCGTTCCCTCTTGGCGTAGTGGGTCCATGTTCAACCGTCCTTTCATCAGTGACAATTATATCAGGGACGGGAATTATCAGTGCACAGCAATAAAACGTCTGCGCAAGGAGGCCATCGCCAGCAACAATACAAAGGCCCACCCCGGACCCCCGTGGCGGCCGCTCGTGCGGCACTGGCAGCCACCGTCGTCACCCTCCTCGGCCTCGGGCAGCACGCAGCTGTCTGTGCCCTCGTCACACACCAGCGCGGCGCCGTCCTCTTCTCCGCAGTCCCGCTCGATGCCTACACAGTCCCCGCCGGAGCAGGCCTCGTCGAGGGTGCACCACAGGCCGTCGTCGCAGTCCTCGGCCTGCTCGCCGAACCACTCGGTGGTTGTGCAACCACCGGTGGCCGGATCGCAGATGCCGAACCCGCAGACGGTGTCCCGGTGGCTGCAGTCGGTGAAGGGGCCTTCGCTGACGCAGAAACCGTCGAGGCAGGCCTCCGGGCCGTTGCAGGCCGAACCGTCGTCGCACTCTTCCGCGGATTCGCAGTACTCGAGCTTGCGGGTCGGGTCGCCGTAGAGGTTGTACTCGAGGCGGGTGCGATGGTAGGCGCAGGCGTATTGGCCGGGATCCTCCGGGCCCGGGTAGATGTATTTGGTAGAAGCCAGCGCCTGGCCCAGGGTCTTGCCCTCGACCAGCTCCAGGATCAGGTGGTAGCCGGTGGCGCCGGCCTCGGGCGCGTCGGGGCGCGGCTCCCAGGTTTCGCCCTCGCCGACGCCGATTTCGCTGGCCAGGGCGGTGGGGGTGACGGTGGCCGAGGCCCCCTGGCCCAGCAGGGAGGCGGCCAGGTTGTTGGAGGCGCCGGGCTTGCCGACCAGACAGCTGAGGAGGAAGGTGAGGGAGCCGGTGGCGTCGCCCAGATCCGGTTCGATGTTCCCGCTCATCGTGCTGTAGATGAAATCTGGCCAACCCAGCTCGGAGTTCTGGGCCAGGCAGTCCCCGTCGGCGTCCTCCTCCCAGATCAGCTGCGCGACGTCGGTGTGGTTGCCGTGGGCGGCCACGAACGTGATCCCGGCCCCCTGAGCCCAGTAGTCGGCGATGTCCGTTATGGGCCCCTCGTGGGGCCGCAAGCTGGGTGCGATACCTTCCTCTTCGTATAGGCGTGCCGGGTTCTGTTGCATCAACTCGGGCATGTCGCGCAGCACCGTGGCCATGATCGCGCCGTTGTCGACGGTGCTCGTCGCCGGGCCTATGTCCCAGTCCATGCCCGGGTAGGCGCCCGTCGCGCCCACCAGTAGCGGCGTCGAGCGATAGGCCTTGTCCAGCTCCCAGTCCCGCTCGAGGATGGCAGCCAGGATATCGTCCAGATCGTCGGTGTTCTGGGAGTAGACCGGTAGGCGCCCGACGAACAGCTCGGGGCCAAAATCCACGCAGCCGTCGCCCTCGTCGTGCAGGTATTCGCCATAGGCGCCGTCCCCGTCGCAGTCCCATTCGCCCGTCAAGTCCGAGTAGTACACATCCGTGCCGAAGCCGTAGGGGGCTCCATCCTCCCACCACTCGGGGATCTCCTCCATGTCGTGGAACAGGTGGAGCATCTTCATCGGCACGTCGCCGGTGTCGGGGGTGGGGTCCCCGATGAGCAACAGGGACGCGCCGGGGTCGTCGATGTAGCGGCTGGCCAGGTAAGCGCGGATCCGATCTGGACGGTCGTCGGCCGCCGCCCCCGTGGGTACGTCCCATGCGCCCTCCGTGGCCACGCTGACATCCCAGCCCTCCTCGTGGCGCATCCGCACGTACTCCGGCAGCAGTTCGCTGCGTTTGGCGAGGGACTCGGTGGTCAGGATCAACAGCTCCTTGCGCATGGGTGGATCGTCGCGGACGGGTTGGCCACTGGGGTCTCCAGCGGCGCTGAGCCACAGCTGGGGCGGGTGCGGCGCGCTTCCGTGGGGATCGTCTTCCAGGGCGGCATCCCAGACGGCGCGATAGGCCCGGTCCCCGATGACGAAGACCGGCCCGATATGGCGGCCCGCCTGGGGTGGCGGTAGCTCACCGAGGTATTGCCCCCCCGACCACATGTGCCACGTGGTCCCTTCCTGGGCTGCGAGCAGCACGCGGTCGGCCGCGCGGGCCACAGGTTGCTGGGCCAGGCCACACGTGAACGCGATGGCCAGGATGGTGGTGACGGTCATCGCGGTAGCGCGTCGAGTCATCGATTGCCTCCCCTCGGCCCGACGATTGTATGGCTCGGCCCGGATCTGGACCAGCAACGTTTTTGTACAAGACCGTGAACCTGTCACCCCATCCGGCCACGAACGGTTCAAAGAACCAGTAGGCAATCCCAATACAAAACAGGCCATAGTCTACAGTTCCGGCTGGCGGGTGGGGCGTTCCCGCTGGCACGAATGGGGTCAACATGTGTGCATACTTTCTATTGCTGTATACCGCCCTGTCGGTCGTGTCCGTGGAATGTGCGGGCATTGATTTGGGCCAAGCCAATGGCGAAGACGCTCTGAATAGCTGTACACAAGTATCGGAAATATATGACGACGGCGGCGATGGGAATATGGACGAGCGCGTCACCAGGCTCTGCGATGTGGACGGGAACCTGGTGAACATCACCGCCGATGCGGACGGCGACGGCTCGGTGGACTGGAGCACGGGCTATACCTACGACGCCGCCGGCCGGGCGCTGACGGAGGACCGTGATCTGGACGGCGACGGCACGGCGGACGAACGGCGGATCTACAGCTATGACGCGGGCGGCCACATGCTGGCCCGCGAGTGGGACGACGGCGCCGACGGCACCGTGGAATGGCGCAGGGCGTATACCTACGACGCGGCCGGCAACCGGCTGACAGAGGAATACGACAACAACGCCGACGGCACCGTGAACAAACGCAACACCTATACCTACGACGCGGCCGGAAACGTGCTGACGGAGGAGTACGACTACACCCACGACGGCACGGTGGACTACCGGATCACGCGCACCCATGACGTGGCCGGGCGGCTGCTCGTATGGGAGGACGACAATCGGGCCGACGGCGTCGTGGACCGGCGCACCACGTACAGCTACGACGCCCAGGGCATGCTGGCGGCATGGGAGGTGGACGTGGGAGCGGACGGGGATGCGGACGAGCTCATCTTCCTGGCCCATGATGCGGGCGGTAACCTGCTGACGAGGGACCGTGACACCGACGGCGACGGCAAGCTCAATACCCGCGAGGCGTTCACCTACGACGCCGACGGCAACCTGATGACCAAGGAGAGGTTCGACTACGAGGAGGGGGCGCCGGACTCGGTCTTCGTCTACAGCTACGACGCCCTCGGCAACCTGACGGCAGAGAGCCAGGATCTAGATGCGGACGGAACGGCCGAGGGCTGGCTGATCTATACCTACACATCCGTGGTTTGCCCGTGACGACGAGGGGAGGGGGGACGAGCGAGGCCGCGCAAAAATGTCCCGGCACCTGGGAAGACAGCACCCCGCTGTGGGTGTTCCAACACCACGATGTCTCGTAGCGTACGACGATGGCGATTGATCACCGCGGCGGTGGCGGCCCTGGGGCTTGCCGCGGCCGTGGCCTATGCCTGGGCGCTGGGGCTGTCCCCCCAGGATTGGCGCACGGTGATGATCATCGAGCAACGCTATGGCGCCGAGATCGACCGTCTGTGCGACGAACGCGGCCTGCCGCCGGAGTTCTTCAAGGCGCTGATCTTCCTGGAATCGTCCGGCGTCGCCGCCCCGCCACCGCGGTTCGAACCCGGGGTCTACCAGCAGCTCCTGGACGTGCAGAGCGGGGCGCGGGGACCCTACGAGCTGGTGGATCAGGCGACCCTCGACGGCACCCCGGACCAGGCGCTGCGCAACCTGGCCACCTCGTGGGGACCGATGCAGATCATGGGCTACCATTGCGTGGAGATCGGCGTGAACGTGCACCAGCTGCGGGACGCCGGCGCCCTGGAATGGGGCATCCTGTGGTCGGACCAGACCTACGGCAAGTTGCTGCGGGACGGCCGCTACCGCGACGCGCTGCACATGCACAACGCCGGTTCCCTGTACCCAAAAAACGGGCCGCCGCGGACGCACGACCCGAGCTACGTAGCGAGGGGGATGCGCTACCGGCGTGCGTTCCTGTTGTTGTGAGATTGGGGGAAGGCCCTATTGCACGAACGGCACCAGCTCCCCCGTCACGTACATCTCCAGCGGATCGCCGTCGAGGGAGGCTCCGATGCCCGAGGATTCGACCTGCAGGGTGCCCCCGGAGAGCGTGAAGATGTCGTGGCCGTCGACCTGGACGGTGGGGGCGTCCTTGTCCGTGTAGCCGTACAAGCTGTAGTGGATCAGGTCGGTGAAAACGTAGACCGCCGTGTACTGCCATTCGAAGGTCGTGGCGGTGGCGCAGGTGGCGCCGCGCTGTAGGCAGAGCCCGTTGGCCGGGCCGTCGGTTTCGTTCTCGTTATAGGCGTAAGCCTTGCCCCGGCCGCCATTCTCCAGCACCGGGTACAGCGACGACGGGAAGTGGCTACCGCTGGCGTAGACGTTCCACTCACCGACGAACCCCAGGGCCGGCAGATCGCGCCGGGGCGCCGACCAGTCCCCGATGTCCAGATTCCACACCTCCAGGTCCATGGATTCGGTCTGGCCATTCCAGGTCTGCTCGTAGAGCAGGGTCCCGGTCCAGGTGCCGCGCAGGTCGGAGTCGGTGTCCTGGAGGGGGGCCTCGCAGGTGTCGTTGTGCCAGGCAAAATCCTCCACGCCGGTGTCGGCGGTGACGCAGGCGACGGTGTCGGGCCTAGACTGGCAGCCGGAGTAGATGAACAGCCCTACCAGGACAATGGTGCTCGTGTGGATCGTGATCCTCATGGACGGGTTCCCTTCGTTCACGCACGTCTAAACCGCACGCGCATGGTTTGGGGGACTCGATCGCCAGACCCGCGCGGAATCAAATTCACCCTCCAACTCCACGAAGCAGCTCCTCGCGCCTAATCACTCCATAGAAGAGCAACCCCAAGTGCCGGCTCGGGTGATGGAAGAAAAAAAAGGAACCTCCGACGAGGAACTCCTCTCCGCGTTTGCCCAAGGTGAAGACAGCGGGCTGGAGGAGCTGATCAGGCGCCACGGTGTGGGCATCAAGGCCTACGCACATCGACTGCTGCGCAACGAACAGGACGCCGAGGAGGTGTACGTGGAGACCTTCGCCCAGGTGTTCCGCAAGCGGTCCGAGATACGGGACCAGGGGACGGCCAGGGGGTACCTCTACACCATCGCGCACCGGCTGTGCTTGATGCGGTTCCGCAGGCGCTCGACGGAGCACAAGCACGCGCCGACCGTGGTGGCCTTTGCCGGGGGCCAGAGCGCGCCCTACAGCGCCGAGGAGAGCCTGACGGCCACGGAACTGGCCGCATCCCTCGAATGGGCCATCGGCCAGCTCTCGGAAGCCCATCGGCAGGTACTGCTGCTGCGCACGATCCACGGCCTCAGCACTCAGGAGACCGCTGACGCCGTCGGCGCCGAACCCATACAGATCCGTTCACAGCTTTGCTGGGCCCGCAAACGGCTCCGGGCGCTGCTGGCCGCAGACCCGGTGGCGAGGCTGCCCAGGACCAGGCAAGGAGGGTTGCGATGACCCAAATACCCCAGGACGATGAAGCGCTCGACCGGGCGCTGCGTAATCTGGCTCCCCCCTCGCTCCCGCGCGAGTCGTCCGCCGAGATGATGGCGCGGATGACGGGGGCGGCCGGCGTTGGAGCGATGGCGACGGCAGGGCTGGGGCGCAACCTGGCCTGGTGGAAGGCGGCCGCGTGCCTGGTGCTGGGGCTCACGGCCGGCGCGTTCGGGGACCGGGCCTATCAACGGGCCTTTGCTTCGCCGCCGCCGGACGTCATCCAGCTGGCGGAGCAGCGGGAGGTGCCGCCCCAACCGGCGGAGCTGGCCCTGCCGTCGCCGTCCCGGCTGCTCATCCCCGGGGCCGATCCGGTGGTTGCCTGCAGCGATGGGTCTGCGCCGCCCGCGCAGGGCCACGGTTCGACGGCGGTGCCCAACGACGAGATGGACGATGACTCACCTCCGGCGCTGGCCAAGACGGAGTTGACGCCCCCGGCCTGGGATGATGGCGAGGGGACGGATGCGGGCTACACGCCCCGCGTCGTCACGGAGGTCAAGAAGGTGGCCGAGGCCAGCGCCGAGGCCGAGCCCCGGCGTCGCCGGCCGCCCGGTGACACCCGTATCCAGCTGATGGGCGGGGCCAAATCCACCACCGTGGGGGCCGCACCCCATCTGCGCCTGTCGGCGACCTACCTGGGGCCGTCCCGGCGCTTCGCGCGCCCGTTGCTCACAGCCGGCGTGGACCTGGGGCTGCTCATCGCGCGGCCGGAGCGCACGCCGTGGTTCCTGGGGGGAGTGCAGGTGGGAGCTGGGCTCGCCTTGGATGGGGCGCGCATGCGCTTCGACATGGCGTGGACCCTCGGCACGCAGGTCTTGCCAGGGGCGCTGGAGCAGGGCGCAGATAGCAACTTGCACCAACAATGGCTGCAGATCATGACCGGGCCAGAGCTTGCGCTGGTCATCCACAATCCTCGCGGGCCCTCGCTGCGGCTCGGCTCGGCGGTGCGTGCCAGCTTCAACACCGACCAAACCAAACCTGGGCCGACCATGCTGCCGTGGTTTGGCCTGCCCCTCGGTTTCGATTTCCCGGTGCGGTCCAGCTGAATAAAAGAACTCCACGCCTGGTTCCCTTGCGCATATCCACCAGTAGCTCGTGAGCCTCAGCGGAGGGGCCGGGCGCTGGAGACCAAGATTTGCTCGAAGACAAGATCCTTTCATTCGCCCTGATGGGTGGCGGCTGGGTGCTGTGGCTGCTGGTGGGGTTGTCGGTGTTGTGCCTGGCGGTGACGGTGGAACGCCTCATCTACGGCTGGCTCCATCGGTCCCGGTCACGGACGGTGGAGCGGGCGCTGCAGGCGTTCCTGCAAGGGGGTGAACTGGAGTCGTTCGCGTCCCGTATCCAGGCGCAACGTGGCCTGGAAGCCCGGGTGTTCCACGCCGGGGTGCAAGCCACCCAGGACGGCGACGTCAGCGCGGGTGAGGAGGCCATCGCCGGCACTCTGCTACTGGAGAAGTGCAAGCTGGAGCGGGGGCTGATCGTGCTGGGGACCGCCGGGGCCAACGCCCCGTTCATCGGGCTGTTCGGCACCGTGCTGGGGATCATCCGTGCCTTCCACGACCTGTCGCTGGACGCGGAGGAGAGCGTCAACGCGGTGATGGCGGGCATCTCCGAGGCGCTGGTGGCCACGGCGGCGGGGCTGCTGGTGGCCATCCCGGCGGTGGTGCTCTACAACGCCTTCCAGCGGCGCAACCGCGACCAGGTGGACCGGGTGCAGAGCCTGTCCCATCTGATGCTCAGCCGGATCCGGTCCGCGTCGGCGGGGGCCTGACCATGGCGGCCCAGCTGGGGAGCGGTGGCGACCAGGCCATCGTTGATATCAATATCACCCCATTTGTCGATATCATCCTGGTCATCCTGATCATCTTCATGGTCACGTCGGTGGCCATCGTGCGCAAGGCCATCAAGGTGGACTTGCCGGATGCGGCAAGCGGGGAATCCACGGGCCAGACATCGCTGGGCCTGCTCATCGACGGCGATCTGCGCTGGTACCTGGACGGCGAACCCATCTCTCGCCAGCGGCTGCAGCAGGCCCTGCGCTCGAACCATCACCGTGCGTCCGCCGCGGGGGAGGAGGTGGTGTGCCTGGTCTCCGCCGACGAGTCCGTGCCCTACGGCGAGGTCATCCGGCTGGTGGATGTGGTCAAGAGCGAGGGCATCGCCCGGTTTGCGCTGGACATCGATCCCACCCTGCTCGACGAGGACGCCACCGAGCCATGACGACCGGACAGACCATCGAGCTCTCAGGGGGGCTGTGGAGCCGGCTGACGGGGATCGGCGTGTCGGTGCTGGCCCATGGGGTGCTGTTCGTGCTGGCGATCCACGCCGCCGAAGTGGAGCCGGACCAGGCCCGCGAGCGGTGGATCGAGATGGCGATGGTCGAGAGGGAGCCGGAGTCGATCGTGGAACCGGAGCTGGCCCCGCAGCCGGACCCGCTGGAACCCGAGCCTGCGCCTGAGCCGGTCCCATTCCATGAAACGGTCCCGACGGAGCCCGTGGCGATGGCCGTCGAAGAGACGCCGCCGCCCCGGCGGGTAGTCCAGGGCCTGTCTGCGACGTCATTCTCCACGGGTAGCGGCACCGGCTTTTCGGTGTGCGCTGGGACGACGCTGGCGACGGGCGCGGACGAACCGGGGATGAACCTGGACGACGCGGCGCAGGCCGAGCAAGCCGTGTCGTTCAGCCAGGTGACCTCCGCCCCACGCTGCCGCAAGCCGCCCCTGACCGTCCCCGACGCCGTCCGCACCGCGGGGCTGGAAGGCACGGTATCGCTGCGGCTGGACGTGGGCCCCGGGGGGCAGGTGCTGGACGTGCGGGTCGTCGGGAGCCTCTCGGCCGAGGCGGACCAGGCCTGCGTGGATGCCTGGCGCCGAGCGCACTGCCGGCCCGGCAAGCAAGGTGGCGTACCGGTGACGGTCGTCGATCTTCCCCATTCCTGTACGTACCGAGCGATGGATTGAGGTGCTAGACGTGTCGCGAATCGTTGTGGCTGGACTCGTGGTGTGGATGGGCTGGATGGCGCCTCCGGGCTGGGCCGAGGAGCCGGGCGAACCGTTCCCCTTGCTCGAACACCCGGAGATCGTGGAGTTCGTGGACGCGCCCTATCCCGAACAGGCGCTGGCCGCCGGGGTCGAGGGGGTGGTGTTGCTGCGCATCGACATCGACGCCAGCGGTGCGGTCACGGGGGTGGAGGTGCTGCGCGCTGCCGGCCATGGATTCGACCAGGCGGCGATGGCGGCGGCCGGCCAGTTCCGGTTTTCACCTGCGGTGGACGAGTCCGGGCCGGTGCCGGTGGCCATCGAGTTCGAGTTCGGTTTTTCCCTCGACGGCGGCGAGGCCGGGACTGAAGAGCCGGAAGAAGCCCCGGAGTTGCCGGTGAACCTGGAGGGCACCCTGCGGATCCGCGGCACAGGGGACACGCTGGCCGAGGGCGTGGTCACCGTGCGGGTCCAGGGGGAGCCGTTGTGGGAGGCCAGCAGCGACGCCGAGGGGCGGTTCCAGTTCCGGGGCGTGCCGGTGGGAGTGGCCCAGCTGTCGGTGCGCCACCCCGGGATCAAGGACCGGACCCACGATGTGGAGATCACCGTGGGCGAGGTGGCCACCGTCGTGCTGTGGCTGGCCCGCAGGGTGGGGCAGGACACGGACATCCTGGCCCTGTACGAGCGGGAGAAGGAGCCGGAGGTGACCCGGCGCACCATCACCATGCGGGAGGTGCGGTCCATCCCGGGGACCTACGGGGATCCGGTGCGGGTGATCCAGAATCTGCCCGGCGTCGCCCGCTCTTCGGGGGGGCGGGCTGCGGCGCTGGGCGGCGTGGTCATCCGGGGCGCCAACCCGGAGGACTCGCGGTTCTTCGTGGACGGCGTCGAGGTGCCGCTGATCTACCATCTGGGCAACTACGCCTCGATCTTCAACGGCTCGATGGTGGGCAGCGTGGACTATCTGCCCGGGGGCTACGGCGTGCAGTACGGCCGTGGGACCGGCGGGGTGATCCAGATCAACACCGCCAGCGAGTACAGCGAACGGCTCAAGCTGCGCTGGAACGCGGACCTGCTGGACACCTCCTTGAGCATGAATGGACGCATCGGCAAGGTGGGCCTCTCCGGGGCGTTCCGGATCTCCTATCTGCACCTGTGGATGACCGGGCTGGTGGGGGCTCGTAGCGGCGGCGGGCCGGGTGGGGGCCGTGGCGGGGGCGGCCAGCCGGTGGAGATGTCATTCACCATGCCCCGGTGGTGGGATTACCAGTTCAAAGCAGAGATCCTGGAGCTGGATCGGGACGTCCTGTCGCTGCTGGTCTTCGGCTTCGACGATGGCATATCCATCGAGACGATCCAGGCCTCCGAGTCCCTCGAGGACCAGGAGGAGGACGACGATCCCAGCCTGTCGCTCCAGTACGGCACCCACCAGGCGGTGTTGCGCTGGGACCACCGGTTCGGAGAGACGCTGACGTCCCGTTTGCAGCCCACGGTGGGGTACCAGTCCAGCTATATGGGGTTCGACGCCTCATCGACGATGGACTACGGATCCTTGGTGCTGGGCGGCCGCGCGGCGATGATCTGGCAGCCGGTGCAGGCCTTCGAGCTGAAGCTCGGGATCGACGCGGTGGCGGAGCGGCAGAGCACCCTGATCGAGATGGAAGGCGGCGGGATGGGCCGGGGGGAGACGGACCCGCTGCAGGAGGCGGAGCCCATCGACGAGGAGTGGGACGGCTGGCAGGTCAGCCCCGATCCCTACCTGAACCTGGCGATCCGGCCGCTGCCCGATCCGGAACGGATGGTGCTGCTGCCCGGCGTACGGCTCAGCACCCTGGCCATCGGCGAGGACTACCGCGCCGAGGCGGTGGACCCACGCTTCACCTTCCGCTGGTCCCCGTTCAGTGGGGGCACGCTCAAGGCGGGGACCGGGCTGTATCACCAGCCGCCCAATTCCCGCTACGTGGCGATGATGTCCAACGACGACGGGGATCTGGATCTGGAGCGTTCCTGGTCCACCGAGGTGGGCTGGGAGCAGCAGTTCAGCCCGGCCATCTCCGCGGACGTGACCTACTTCCACCGGGAGATGGACGATCTGGTGGTGCCCAACCCCGACCCGGACGCCGAGGCCCGTTTTGCCAACACCGGCATCGGCCGGGCCGACGGCATGGAGGTGATGTTGCGGCATAAACCGCTGGGCCCCTTCTTCGGCTGGGTCAGCTACACGCTGAGCCGCTCGGAGCGCAACGACGATCCGGACGGAGAGGATGCTCACTGGTACCTGTTCGACTACGACCAGACCCACATCCTCACGGTGCTGGCGGCCTACCGGCTGCCCTGGGACATGGAGGTCTCGTCCCGCTTTCAGTATGTCTCGGGCAATCCGTACACCCCCTTCACTAGCGGCATCTACGACCTGGACCTGGACCGGTATTCCGGTGATCCGAGCACCGAGAAGAACTCGGCGCGGATGGACCCCTACATCAACCTGGACCTGCGGGTAGAACAGCGGTTTTCCATCCGCAAGGCACGGCTGAGCATCTACGCCGAGCTGCTGGGGCTGGTCCAGGGCGAGAACCCCGATTCGGTCCAGTACAACTACGACTACACCGAGACCAGCTACGTGCAGAGCACGATGTTCATCCCCTCGGCGGGTGTGGACCTGGAGTTGAATTTCTGATGACAAAGGTACACAAAAAAAACGTGGTGGCTTGCCTGGGACTGGGTGCGCTGCTGTCCGCCGGTGGTTGCACGCTGGGGGACCGCACCAGCGTCGGCCAGAGCTGGCTGCTGGACCGGCCACGCATCCTGGGAGTGCGCGCCGAACCGGCCGAGCCGGTGCCGGGGGATACGGTGACGTTCGAACGCTATGTCTTCGTGCCATCGGGGGCGGAGCTGCGCTCCCTGGCCTGGGTCGGCTGCGTACCGCGCTCCCCCAACGAGGTGTCCTGCGACATCCCCGAGGAACTCGAGCAGGAGCTGGTGGGGGTGGACCCGGATGCCCTATCCGAGCAGCAGCTGGACGACCTGCTCGCCGAGGGCCAGCCTTCGGGGCTCATCGGCCTGGAGCCCGCGGCCGAACCGGCCATGGTCATCCCCCCCAACATGCTCGATATGCTGGAGCCCGATCAGCTGGAAGAGGGGACGTCGGCGGTGGTCCAGCTGTGGGCCGTCGTGCCGGAGCTGGACGACGTGGAGATCGCCGCCAAGCGCCTCCCCGTGAGCCTGGCGACCACGCCCAACCACAACCCGGATCTCACGGCCCTGCAGATCGACGGTGAGCTGCTGGCCGACGGAGGCACGTTCACGGTCTCGACCGGGGAAGAGATCACCCTCGAACCCGTGCTCGCCGCCGACGCCATCGAGGCCTACCACTACATCACCGATGACGGGGACGAGGAGGAGCGGGAGGAGGACCCGATGCTCTCCTGGTATACCGAGGATGGCCTGTTCGACCGCTACCAGAGCTTTGCGGAGGATGGCGAGGTGCTGTGGACAGCCCCCGACGGCACGGGCAGCAGCGTCATCGTCTGTGTGGTGCGCGATCGGCGGGGGGGGATGGGGTGGCTGGAGGTGACGATGGTCGTGGAGTGAGCGTCCAGGCGAGATTACTGAAGCTCACACGCGCACATGACCGGTGCAGTGCCGGCGCACAGCAGATCGTCCCCTTCGACGTCATTGCCCGCCGGGGGATTGCTGGGGCAGGAGTAGCCACCGTTGTAGCAGATATACGCGGGGCCATAGCCGCTGCGCTTGGACCACTCCGACGAACCGGAGAGCCAATTGGTGGTCACGTCCGGCATGGAGACCCGGCCGGAGTGCTGGTTGCCACCGATGGTGTAATGGCCGTTCCAGGCGTCCATGCCCGTGATGCTGGTCCAGTAGATGCAGGTGTAACGGATGCTGTTGCACAGGGCGCCGTACGCGTCCGAACCACTCCAGGCGTACATGTCGATCCCGGTGCCCGTGAGCCGATCGACGGCGATGTCCCCGTCCAGTGCGTCGGCCCAGTCCGATGCGAACTCGGTGAAGGTGTCGTTGGCCGTGTGGTACCAATACAGGGGTTCGGCGGGGTCGTAGCCGTAGTTGGCGGTCATGTCCTGGATCTCGTCCGGGTCCTCCACCGATATGAAGGCATGGATATTGGTGCAGGGGAGGGCTGCGGGAAGCTCGCTGGTGCAGAAGGTGTCGAGCCCGGCGCGGCCACCAAAGTCGCCGTCGTGTTCGTTGGCGGTGAGGTAGACGACCGTGGCGTAACAGGCCACCGGATCCCCCTGGCCATCGCAGTCGTTGTCGCCGCCGTCGCAGATCTCAGCGGCACCGGGATACAGGGCCGGTTCGTTGTCGTCACAGTCCCCGTCGCACAGGGAGACCCCGTCACCGTCCACGTCGGCGGGATCGAGGCCCGCGTCCGCATCGTCGCAATCGCCGTCGCAGGTGCTGTAGCCGTCGCCATCGGCATCGAGGGGGTTGAACCAGGTGTCGTTGTCATCACAGTCGCCGTCGCAATCCGAAGCGCCATCGCCGTCATCGTCCGATTCCAGGGGGTCTGTGATCCCATCGCAGTCATTGTCCAGATAAGCATCGCAGACGTCGGGCGCCCCATCGTAGAGCGCGGGATTGGCGTCGTCGCAATCCCCCTCACACTCGGTCTGGCTGTCGCCGTCGGCGTCGGTCTCGTCCACGGGGACGGCGCCATCGCAGTCGTTGTCCAGGCCGTCACACAGCTCGGCGGCGCCCGGGTAGGTGGCGGCGTCCGCGTCGTTGCAGTCCTCGCATTCCAGGTAGCCGTCGCCATCCCCGTCCGATTCGTCCGCAGGGAGCATAGCGTCGCAGTCGTCATCGATGCCGTTGCAGGCCTCGGTCGCCCCCGGATAGCGGGAGTCGTCCCCGTCGTCGCAGTCGCCATCACAGGTGGTGTAGCCGTCCGCATCGCTGTCGGACAGGTTCTGTTGAGCGTCCGCGTCATCGCAGTCCTCGCACAGGGTGTCCCCGTCCCCGTCGCCGTCGGGTTCGTCCAAGGTTGCCGCGCTGCAGTCGTTGTCGATGCCGTCGCAGGTTTCTTCGGCGGCGTCGGGGCTCACCGCGGCGTCCGCATCGTCGCAATCCCCGTCACATTCGGTGTACCCGTCCCCGTCGTGGTCGATCTCTTCGTCGCTCAGGGCTCCGTCGCAGTCCGTATCGATGCCGTCACAGCCTTCGTCTGCACCCGGATAGACGGTCTGGTCATCATCGTCGCAGTCGTCTTCGCACACCATCACGCCGTCGCCGTCGGCGTCGGCCTCGTCATCCCCCGGTGTGCCGTCACAGTCCGTGTCGATGCCGTCACACGCCTCTTCGGCGCCAGGGTTCACATCGGCGTTGTTGTCATCGCAGTCCTCGGCTTCGTCGTAGCCGTCGCCGTCGTTGTCCACGGGGCTAGTGTCGTCGTCGTCGTCGCCGGAGCCACAATCGCAGCCGCCCCAGCCCGATCCGTCATCGACGCAAATCTGCACGCCTTCCAACCCTGCACCGCACGAACAATCTTGTGTTTCGCCCGGGTCGCAGGCTTGGCCCGTGCAGCTTGTCATAGCAGCCGAGATACCAAATAGAGCCGAAATGCACAGAATTCGTACATATTGCATGCGACGTCCTCCCCGATTGGAGAGCGAATTCTACCATGATGTCGGCCAGTGGCCACGCTTCTGTTTTTATGTGGCATTAATATGGTTTTTATGGATTTCAGGTGGACGAACACGTGGGAGGAATTACTCGACGGTCCTTCGGTCAGAGCCGCTAGCGATCGATTGCCGTAAGGGTTGCGTAAGTCCGTTCTCAACGGTTCCAGCATAACTTCTGTTGCGTCAACAACGCAGCCGATTGGCCCGGCTACGGGGCTTCTCCGATCCCAGGCTTGCAATGACTGTTGTTCACCAGGATCTTGTCCCGCGACCAAGGGGACCCATCGGGCTCATTCTGGAGGACCGCTCATGGTGCCGTCTGTTCGTTCGTCACTACTTCTGTGTGTCTTCTTTTCGACCTTCGCGCTGACCGCAACGGCGCAGGAGGCCGAGGAGACGGCCAATGGACCGGCTGATGAATTGGCCGAAGAGCCATCCGCTGGATTGGCCGCAGAGCCAGACAGCTCCATCGATCTGTACTTCGAACGGTGCAGCATCGAGCCTGACGACAAGAGCCGCCAGCGCGCTCAGACCGACTGGCAGATGCTGTTGAACATGGGGTACGAGGCCAGCCATCTGGTGCAGACCGTCGCGGCCCTACCGGAAGACTGCTCGTACATCTCCTTGAAATCTGCTGTCCTGGCCACCGGCAAGAAGCCGGCCACCGGTACGTCCGGTGGTGGCGGCGGAGGATCGCTGGGGAACAGCCTGGATCGGGAAAAAGACGAGTACTTTGCCGCCGCTCAGGCAGCGTCCGTGTCAGGGCTGGTCTGGGCTGGCGGTATCGGTGGTTATGTGCTGGTGTCAGGTGCCATGGGCGACGCATATATCGCCGACGATATGTTTGCTAGCGAACTCATGCCGGGCGCTCGTGCGGCAAGGAATCACCTGTTCGTAACCAGCGCGTTGAGTTGGTCGCGTCTGGTCCCCCACATCATCACTCTGGATGGCCTCTCCAAGGCTCGAACACAGCAGGATCTGGACCGCGCCGTGGCCGCTCCGTATTTGATTGCCGGCGGGTTGGATATTGGCGTCGCGTTGTTCTCCATACTCTCCATCGTGGAACTGCATGCTCTGGATCAGCTGGCTGGCGTGGATGATTTCCCCACCAGTGGGGGATGGATTACACGCACCAGAATAAGCTGCACCGTGGTCGCCATTGGCGCTGGCCTCAACGGCGTGTTGCAGCTGATCCTGGGTTTCATGTCGCTCGATGAGTTGGCGACCGCCCACCGGGAAGACACAACGGCGCAGGCCAACCGTGTGCGATTCCACGCCAATCTTTCCCCGGACCACGTTGGCTTCACGCTCCGATTCTGATCCCCTCCTGAACTGCCCGTTCAGTCCGTATCGTTACCCGGCACGAGACCCCACCGGGATCCTGGTATCCTTCGTGGAGCCGTTGAGCGCACGGCAGCCGATGATGTGCCCCACGGCGTGTGACGAGAGGGACCAACGAGTGCAAAAGCTGACCCGCAAAGACGGCCAGACCCCCGACATGGTGGCGGAAAACATCGGCGCCCTGAGGCGCCTCTTCCCCGAGGTCTTCGCCGACGGACGCATCGACATGGACGCCCTTTTGCACACGCTGGGCGAGTACGTGGACGGCCGGGAGGAGCGGTACTCGTTCAGCTGGCACGGCAAGGGCCGGGCCCGTCAGCTGGCCCAGAAGCCGTCGTCCGGGACCCTGCGGCCCTGCCCCGGGGAGTCCGTCGATTGGGAGACCACGGGGAACCTGTTCATCGAGGGGGACAACCTCGAGGTGCTCAAGCTGCTGCAAAAGAGCTACCACCGCCGGGTGAAGATGATCTACATCGACCCGCCGTACAACACGGGGCGGGAGTTCATCTACCCGGACCGATTCGGGGACACCCTGGGCACCTACCTGCGCTACACGGGACAGGTGGACGCCGACGGGGGCAAGCTGTCGGCCAACGCCGAGACGTCGGGCCGCTACCACACCAACTGGCTCAACTTGATGTATCCGCGGCTCAAGCTGGCCCGAAACCTGTTGCGGGACGACGGCGCCATCTTCGTGTCCATCGACGACCACGAGGTCCACAACCTGCGCTACCTGATGGACGAGATCTTCGGGCCGGAGTGCTTCATCGCCACGGTCATCTGGGAGAAGGCCGACTCGCCGCGGAACTCGGCCCGGCTGTTCTCGGAAGATCACGACTACGTCCTGGTCTACAGCAAGGCCCCCGAGTGGACCCCCAACCGCCTGCCCAGGACCGAGGCGGCCAACGCCATCTACACCAACCCCGACGACGATCCGCGCGGGCCCTGGCTTCCCGGCGATCCGTACGCCAACAAGCCGTATTCCAAGGGCCAGTACACCATCACCGGGCCCACCGGGCGGACGTTCCAGCCGCCGCCGGGGCGCTTCTGGAGGATCTCGGAGGAGAAGCTCTGGCAGCTCGATGAAGACGGCCGGGTGTGGTGGGGGCCGGCGGGGAACGCCCGCCCGAGCATCAAGCGCTATCTGTCCGAGGTGGGGGACCTGGTCCCGCGGACGCTATGGCGCAAGGAGGATGTGGGCAGCAACCGTACCTCCAAGAACGAGATGCGCCGCCGGCTGCCGGGCAAGAGCGCCTTCGATACGCCCAAGCCGCTGGGCCTGCTGGAACGGGCGCTGAGGCTCACCACCAGCCCGGACGACGAGGGGGAGGCCATCGTGCTGGATTTCTTCGCCGGATCCGGCACGACGGGGGAGGCGGTGATGCGCCTCAACTGCGAAGACGGCGGCAAGCGCAGGTACATCCTCGTCCAGCTACAAGAACCGGCGCCGGCCAGTGACTACGAGACCGTCGCGGAGATCACCAAGGCCCGGCTGCGTGCGGCGCGGGAAGCCCTCGAGGATGAATTCAAGAATACAGATGATGAGGGGGGTGCCGACCTGGGCTTCAAGGTCTTCAAGCTCGACGGCAGCAACATCAAACCCTGGGACGCCGAGTTCGACACGCTGGAGCTGGATCTGGCCGACGCCATCGACAACATCAAGCCCGGCCGGAGCGACGACGATGTGCTCCACGAGTTGCTGCTCAAGTTCGGCCGCGATCTGGCCGTCCCCATCGAGGAGCGTGCCATCGAAGGCAAGGCCGTGTTCATCGTCGAGGGGGGGGAGATGGTCGTCTGTCTCGAGGGCGGGATCACCCTCGCCGTGGTGCAGGGCATCGCCGCGCTGAGGGCCGAACTACAGGCGGAGACTATGAGGGTCGTCTTCCGGGATACGGGATTCCATGACGACGTGGTCAAGGCCAACACCGTCCAGCTCCTGCGGCAAGCGGGCGTCGAAGACGTCCAGTCCATCTGAGGTGCCAAGATGAAGCTCAAGTTCAATCCAGACCTCGATTTCCAGGCGGACGCGGTGGCGTCCGTCGTCGGACTGTTCGAGGGCCAGCAGACCTGCCAGACCAACTTCACCGTCGGGGCCGTGGAGGCCTTCGCCGAACCGGCGCTCCCCGGGATGGAGCACCACACGGGCCAGGCCCACCTCGGCATCGGCAATCACATCAAGCTGCACGACGACGATATCCTGTCCAACCTGGGCAAGATCCAGCTCAAGAACGGCCTCAAACCGTCGTCCGCGCTGGGGGACCTCAACTTCACCGTCGAGATGGAGACGGGGACGGGCAAGACGTACGTCTACCTCCGCAGCCTCTTCGAGATGAACCGCCGCTACGGCTTCACCAAGTTCATCGTGGTGGTGCCGTCCATCGCCATCAAGGAGGGCACCCACAAGGCGCTGGAGATGACCAAGGAACACTTCAGGGGCCTGTACGACAACATCAACTACGATTTTTTTATCTACGATTCGACGAATCTGAACGAGGTGCGGAACTTCGCCACGAACGACTGCATCCAGATCATGGTCATCAACATCGACGCCTTCCGCCGGAGTTTCACCGACCCCAGCAAGGAGTCCAAGGCCAACATCATCCACCGGCCCCACGACCGGATGACCGGGTCCAAACCCATCGAGTTCATCCAGGCGACCCATCCCATCGTCATCATCGACGAGCCGCAGAGCGTCGACACCACCCGCAAGAGCGCCGAGGCGCTGGCCTCACTCAACCCGCTGTGCACCTTCCGGTATTCGGCGACCCACCGGGACAAGCACCACCCCATCTTCCGCCTGGACTCGGTGGACGCGTACGAGCGCAAGCTGGTCAAGCAGATCGAGGTGGCGGGCATCACCGTCAGCGACAGCCACAACAACGCCTATGTCCGGCTGCTCGATGTGGACAACACCAAGGGCATCACCGCCCGCATCGAGTACGACGCCATGCGCCGAGGGCGCATCGTCCGGGAGAAGAAGCGGGTCAAATCAGGCGCCGATCTGGTGGAGATTTCCGGCGGCCGGGACGTGTACGAGGGCTACCTCATCGAGGACATTTACTGCGCCGAAGGCCAGGAGTACATCAGCTTCACCGGCAACGACCAGATCGTGCGGCTGGGCCAGGCCGTCGGCGAGGTCGATATGGACCGGTACAAGCGCCTGCAGATCCGCAAGACCATCGACGAGCACCTGGAAAAGCAGCGCCTGCTGCGCCCCAAGGGGATCAAGGTGCTGAGCCTGTTCTTCGTCGATCGGGTGGCCAACTACCGTTCCTACGACGGCGACGGTAACCCGGTGAAGGGCAAGTACGCGGTGATGTTCGAGGAGGAGTACGGCCAGGCCATCCGCAAGGCGGCCAAGCGTCCTCAGTATCAAGCGCTGTTCGAGGGGGTGGACCTGGAGACGGCGCCCCAGGCCGTGCACAACGGCTACTTTGCGGCGGACAAGAAGAAGGACGCCAGCGGCAAGGCCCGCATGAAGGAGTCCCGGGGCGCGGGGACCACCGCCGCCGACGAGAGCGCCTACCAGCTGATCATGCGGGACAAGGAGAGGCTGCTGAGCTTCGAGTCCAGGCTCGAGTTCATCTTCTCCCACTCGGCGCTGCGGGAGGGCTGGGACAACCCCAACGTGTTCCAGATCTGCACCCTCAACGAGACCACCTCGGTGATGAAGAAGCGCCAGGAGATCGGGCGCGGCCTGCGCATCTGCGTCAACCAGGACGGGGAGCGGATCTTCGGATTCGACGTCAACACGCTCACCATCATGGCCAACGAATCCTACGAGGAGTTCGCCCGGAAGCTGCAAAAGGAGATCGAGGAGGACACGGGCATCCGCTTTGGCCTGGTGGAGAAGCACTACTTCGCCAATATCCCTGTGGCGGGAAGTCCCGTGGAA
Organism: uncultured Rickettsiales bacterium; assembly: GCA_964504165.1. Taxonomy (GTDB): domain Bacteria; phylum Myxococcota_A; class UBA796; order UBA9615; family CAYRNR01; genus CAZDDH01. The sequence goes on from CAZDDH010000097.1 coordinate 26,496, forward strand.
GGGGAGGAGGTCGAGCACCATCCGCTGGGCCTGGAGGCGTCCCTGGCCATCTGGAACCACCTCCTGGCCATGGGCTACATCGACAAGCGCGGCAAGGTGACTGACGAGCTGCGGCGGGCACTCAAGAATGACGCGCTGGAACTGCCCGACGGCATGGAACCACACGCGGCGGCCATCGTCGCGTTACTCAAGAAGGTGGCGGGTAGTCTTCAAATCAGGGATGCGGCAAAACGCACCACGGTGTGCCTGAACAAGGAGCGCTTCCTCGGCGAGGAATTCAGGGCGCTGTGGGACCGCATCAAGTACCGCACCACCTTCCGTGTTTCTTTTGATACCGAGGCGCTGGTCCAGACCTGCGCCGACGAGATCGAGAAGAGCCCGGTGGTCACCAAGGCCCGCTTCGTTTACCGCAAGAGCAAAGCGGAGATCGGGCGCGGCGGCGTGGAGATGGCGGACGAGGCCCGGATGGCCTACACCTATGACGCCGCGCACATGAAGCCGCCGGACATCGTCTCGTTCTTGCAAAACGAGACCAACCTGACCCGCCGCTCCATCGTGGAGATCCTGCGGCGCAGCGGGCGGCTCGACGATTTCCGGCGCAACCCCAACAAGTTCATCGAGCAGGTCACCGAGATCATCCGGCGCCAGATGCGGTTGTTCATCGTCGACGGCATCAAGTACCACCGCATCGGTGACGACGAGTACTACGGCCAGGAACTGTTCAAGGACCAGGAGCTGTTCGGCTACCTGAGCAAGAACATGGTCGAGGCCCATAAATCGGTCTACGACCACGTGATCTACGACTCGGACGTGGAGCGGGAGTTCGCCCAGAAGCTGGACCGCAGCGAAGAGGTCAAGGTCTACGCCAAGCTGCCGGGCTGGTTCAAGATCGAGACCCCGCTGGGGACCTACAATCCGGACTGGGCCGTATTCGTCGACCGGGACGGGGAGGAGCACCTGTTCTTCGTCGTGGAGACCAAGGGCAGCGTCCACAGCGACGACCTACGCCCGGCAGAACAGGCGAAGATCGACTGCGGCAAGGCGCACTTCAAGGCGCTGGGGAACGACGTGGAATTCATGGTGGCCAACAACTTCGAGAGGTTCGAGGGGGCCATCGACGGTTCGGGGGACAACTCCGAATCCTGATCCTCGTGCGCCGCGCGGTGGCTCGGCCCGCTACAGGCTCTTCACGTCGTCCACCCCGTGTTGCCGCAGGAGCTGGACGGTGTTGGCCTTGACCACGTCGTCGAGGAAGCCCGCGTCCTTGAACACCACCCTCATCACCCGGGGCTGCAGCTCCCGCTTCAGCGCAGCGATACCTTCCACCACCTCCAGGGTGATCCCGGCATCCAGGCAGACGACCAGTGCCCCCCCGTCGATGACGAACACCGCCTTGCCCGCCAGGGTCCGCTCGTCGATGGGGGTGGCCAGGTCGAGGCCGTACTTGAGCAGCAGCTCGTACAGGACGTCGTCCCGGCTCCGGCCGTCACGGATGTTGTCGATGGCGTGGAGCAGGGCGTCGTCGAGGGCATCGAATTCGGCGTCCCAGGGTTTGATGTTGCTGCTGGACAGGCGGAAGACATTGAACCCCGGGTCCGGGCCGTCCAGGGCGGCGGCGGCCCTCCGTAGCCGGGCCATGCTGACCCCGGCGATGGTGCCGAAGCGATCGTCGTCGACGGGCTCGGGGAGCTGGACGAGGATGTAGCGCCGGTCGCCCCCGTCCGCGTGGTTTTGTTGCATCACCGCGTCCCCCGTGGATGCCGAGCCGGCAAAGAAATCCAGGACGATCTCTTCCCCGTGACCCTCGGTGGACAGCCCCAGCATGCGGCGGATCAGGCGGGTCGGCTTGGGGTTGTCGAATACAGCCTCGCCGTCGAACAGCGCCTTGACCTCCAGCCCCCCCTCGTCGGTGGTCCCGGTGGACTGGTGGTCCCAGATATCCACGGGCACCATGCCCTTGGCCTCGGACAGGTACAGCTTCTTGCGGGGGAACTTGGCCTGACCGTCGGAGCCCCACCACAGGCGGTTCTCTTGTTCGTGGCGCCGGTACTCCTCCTCGGAGTTCTTCCAGGCGTGGGTCGGGTGCTCCACGACCCGGCCATCGGGGGCCGTGATGGGATAGACCAGGTTGGGCCGCTTCTCCCGGGTGGCTGGATTGACGTACGACGACGTCATCCAGGGCCCGCGGGGATCGCCGTCGGGATTACTGTAGCCCTCGTCCGCCTTGGCCGTGCGGGCCTCCCGCAGGTGCTCGAGGGTGTCGCTGCGCCGGTAGACCAGGATCGTGTCCTTGAGCGAGTAGAACGCCTTGGCGTTGTTGCTGCGTGTGTAGCGCTTCTCCCAGGCGATGGCCGCCATGAAGTTCTCCGGCCCGAAGACCTCGTCCATCAGGTGCCGCAGGTTGTGAGACTCGTGGTCGTCGATGGACACGAACATCAGGCCGTCGTCCCGCATCAGATTGCGGGCCAGCCGGAGCCGCGGGTACATCATGTTCAGCCAGTTGGTGTGGTACCGCCCCGCCGTCTCAGCGTTGGCTGACAGCTTCATCCCCCGTTCGTCCACCTGCCCGGTGAAGCGCATGTAGGTGCCCAGGCTGTCCCCGAAGCGGTCCGGATAGATGAACTCGTTGCCCGTGTTGTACGGCGGGTCGATGTAGATCATCTTCACCTTGCGGTGGTACGGCTTCTGCAGCAGCTTGAGGACCTCGAGGTTGTCCCCTTCGATGAACAGGTTCTTGGAGGTGCCCCAGCCCACCGACGCATCGGGGCAGGGCAGCAACGTGCCGGCGGACGGCGCCTGCGCGATCCGGCGCGCCAGGGCCTTGCCGTGCCAGCTGAACGAATAGCGCTCCTCCCGACCGTCCACGTGGTCCCCGAGGATCCCCCGCAGCGCCTCGAAGTCGATGGTGCCGTCGGCGAGGATCTCGGGGAAGAGTTCTCCCAGTTGACGGATGTTTTCTTCGGTCAGATCGGGGGACGAGCCGTCCTTGGGGGTCAGCTTTT
>CAZDDH010000098.1:0-29472 GCA_964504165.1 uncultured Rickettsiales bacterium
CCCGTTCGATCTGGACGGGGATGGGGCCACCCCTTGCGACGGGGACTGTTACGACAACGACGCCACCTTGAATCTCGACGACGCGGACGCGGACGGCTACAGCACCTGCATGGGGGACTGTGACGACAACTCCAAGTGGTTCAATCCCGACGCCGCCGAGATCTGCAACGACGCCGCGGACACGGACTGCAACGGGATCGTGGATGACAACTGCGTCAACTGCGACGTGGACGTGCCCGTGGACACCGCCACCATCCAGGCCGCCATCGATCTGGCCAACGCCGGCACCACCATCTGCGTCGATCCGGGGAGCTACACCGAGAACATCAACTTCAACGGCGGGGATATCCACCTGATCAGCTATGCGGGGCGCGCCATCACGATCCTCGACGGCGACTACACCGACCGGGTGGTGACCTTCGACAGCGGCGAGACGTCGTCGGCCATCCTCGAGGGGTTCACCGTCATGCAAGGCGAGCTCGTCTACGGGGAAGGCGCCGGCATCTACATCACCAACGCCTCGCCCACCTTGCGTAGGTTGAACGTCCAGGGCAACCTGGCCAACTCCGCCGGGGGGGGCATCTACGCCAACAACACCACGGCGGCCTGGCACGATCTACGCATCGACAGCAACGAGGTCACCGGTACCTCCGGTCAAGGCGCCGGCGTCTACCTCTACGCCTCCACGGTGGACATGAGCCAGGTGATGTTCTCGGCGAACGTCCTGTACACCAACAGCTCCAAGGGGGTCGGGCTGGCGGCGGTCAGCTCCACGGTCAACCTCGAGGACGTGGTGTTCAAGTACAACGAGGGTCGGGACGACAACACCCACGGCGGGGGGATCTACGCCAGCCAGACCGATCTGACGGTCATCAACGGCCTGTTCGAGGGCAACTACGTGGGCAACTACGGCGGCGCCATCTACCTGATCACCAGCTCGACGGGCACGCTCAGCAATGTCCGTTTTGTGGCCAACGAGTCCCGCAACACCAACGGCGGCGCCGTCTACGCCGCCTACTCGGACCTCTACCTCACCAACGCCATCTTCGCGAACAACTACGCCGACATGTACGGAGGCGGGGTCTACTTCCTGGGGATCAATGACGACGATTTCTACCTGGATAACTCCGTCGTGTACGCCAACGGCCCCAACGGCCTGGAGATCTACAACACCGCCAACGCGATCGTGAGCAACACCGTCGTCGCGAATAATTTTAGTGAGGGGATCTACGCCCACAACGGCTCCCAGCCGGCCGTGTCCTACAGCGACGTCTACAACAACCCCGTCAACTACGATGGCATGGTCGACCCGACCGGGACCTACGGCAACCTCTCGGTGGACCCCCTTTTTGTGGCTGCCTACGGCTCGGATCCGACCGGCTGGGATTTCCACCTGGACGCCAGCTCACCGCTCATCGACCTGGGGAACCCCGCCGACTCCGATCCCGACGCCAACGACTGCGACATGGGGGCCTACGGCGGTCTGGGTGCCGACGACTGGGACCTGGATCACGACGGCTTCAACGAGTGGTACGCGCCGGGCAGCTACGACTACGCCACCTACCCCGGGATGGGGCTGGATTGCGACGATCTGGACCCCTACACGAACCCGGATCAGGGCTGCTGATCAGCCCTCGGGCTCTCCCATCATCTCCTCCTCCTCGTCGTACAGGTCGATGACCAACGTCGCCGCGAGGAGGTCGGCGGTGAGGTGGCCGGTCTCCATCTGGTAGGCATCCACCACCGCCTGGATTAGCTCGTTCTCCAGCGGAGGCACCGTCTCCGGCGTGGCAAACACGGTCCGTTCATGGGCGCCGAGGATGTCGTCCAGCAGGCCGAGCAGGCCCTCCTGGGTCTCCTCGATGAAGAGGGTCAGATCGGCGTTCGCTACCAGGTACTCCACGTGGTAGCCGATGAATCCCTGGGGGTCGAAGTAGAGGATCCTGGACTCGGCGGAAGGAAGCCGGACGGTCCAGGGCCCCGCCGCGTCGTCGTCGCTGTAGTCGTCGTCCTGCTCTCCACCATCCCAACGGAAGCAGCGGAAGGACGATGCCGACAAGATCGTGGCCCCGGCGGCCAGCCCCAATCCCCGTAAGACCCGCCGCCGGTCCGGCTCGGCGACCACGTTGGGGTAGCGGGCTCCGCGGTATTGCGTCTTGCGGTTGCGCTTCACGGTCACCTCCCGTGGATCATTGTGGGTTGGCAATCCGGTGGGCACCAGGGTGTAAACTCGCCCGCACGACGTACCCATAGGAGGATTGGATGATGATCCGCTCTGCAATGGCAGCCCTGCTCGCCGTGGCGCTGATCACCGGCGCCCACGGGAAGGGCGGCAAACCGCCCGTGGACGAGACGGAGACGGAGCCGGCCGGGGGAGGGGCCGAACAGCCGGCCGTGGACCCCACCGTCGTGGAGCGCACCCACGTGGTGCTGCTGGGTACGGGCACCCCAAACACCGATCCGACGGCTCAGGGGCCATCGCTGGCGGTGGTGGTCAACGGCACCCCCTATACCGTCGATTGCGGCCCGGGCATCGTGCGTCGGGCGTCCGCCGCCTACCTGGCCGGGGTGGAGGGGCTGGAGGTGTCCCGCCTCAATACCGCCTTCATCACCCACCTACACTCGGATCACACAGTGGGGTACCCGGACCTGATCTTCTCGCCGTGGGTGATGGGCCGCAGCCAGCCGCTGCGCGTGTTCGGGCCGCCGGGCATCGCCAAGATGACCGAACACATCCAGGCGGCCTATGCCGAGGACATCGCCGTTCGCCTGGAGGGCCTGGAGCCGGCCACCGAGGATGGCTACAAGGTGGAGGCCACCGAGATCGGAACGGGGCAGGTGTACCAGGACGGCAACGTCACCGTGCACGCGTTCCAGAACCGGCACGGTGCCTGGGACATCTCGTACGGGTTCCGTTTTGTCACCCCGGAGGCGGATATCTGCATCTCCGGAGACACCGCTCCCTACGACGCGATGGCCGAGCACTACGCCGGCTGTGATCTATTGATCCACGAGGTTTATCTGGGTAAGGCGTTCCCCGATCGGGACCCGGTGTGGCAGGAGTACCACAAGGCCAGCCATACCTCCGGACCGGAGCTGGCCGCCATCGCATCCGCAGCCAAGCCGAGGCTGCTGGTGGCCACCCATCTGCTGCTGTGGGGCCAGGATGAAGATGAACTGGCGAAGGAGATCGGCGCCGCCTACGAGGGGGAGCTGCTCATCGGTTCGGATCTGACCCTCATCGGCGTCAGTGAGGACTTCGTCAGCGGGCGCAATGGCAAGCCAGCCGGCAGTTTTGTCGTCGTGGATCTGTAAACCGAACCTGAGCCGAGATTCAGAACGTTCTTTCCCTATGACGGGAAATGGGTATCATCGCGCCGGCGGGAAAAAAAAACCAAGGACTGGGAGAAATGATGAAAAGACCTGTAATCGCTGGCCTGGCGGCCGTTTGCCTGCTGTTCACCGCGTGCGGCAAGGTGCCTGTCGAGGCCCCGGACGACCTGGGCGAGCTGACCCAGTACCTGTACGTCAACTACGAATCCGAGACCGGCGAAGAGCTGGTGGCCGGCCTGGAGCAGCTCGAGACCTACATGCTCGGGCTCGACCTGTCGGCCGAGGTGGACGATCGCGCGGTCACGCCGCCCAAACTGACCGATACTCACCTGGCGGACGTGGCCTACCCCTCGTCGGTGGACCTGGACAAGCAGGTCCCCGTCGCCGTCAGCTACCTCAGCGACGTCTCGCTGGCGGACCACTACGAGCTCATGCTCGAGCCCAACCAGGTCTGCATCGCCTCCAACGGCACCAAGTACCACGATCGGGTGTTCCTCACCGACACCGCCTGTTTCGCGGACGGCAGCTGCGAGCTGATGGAGACCACCAATGAGATCCGGTTCGAGAACTTCCTCGCCAGCGTGTGGCTCGACGAGTTCCAGAACTACCGTAACGTGATGATGGAAGACGGCCGCACGGCCGTGATCCAGCGCTCGTGGATGGAGCAACAGTTCGACAGCGACAACGGGTCCAGCAGCTGGGACCTGCGCTTCGCCATCTCCGTGCGGTTGCCCGACGCCGACGACGACAGCAAGACCTTGCGCTTCAACTCCTTCTGGTCATCGGTGACCATCCCCGGCGTAGGCGACGACATCTACGCGGCGCTGGTCAAGGACGGTATCGAGGAGGGTTTCTTGAACGAGGACGCGTTCATCGCGGGTGAAGCGTGCGACAACGACCGCGACCGCGAGTACGACCGCCCGTAGCTGGCCCGCCCATCTGCTAAGCTCTGGTTAGAGCTAGCACATGCGTACGACCCTCCAGACCCTGCCCATCTTGGCCCTGGTGTTCCTGATGGGCGCCAGGCCCGGTGCACCTCGCCCGGGCGGATCCAAGACTCCCGAGACTCCCCCGGTCGTCCATCAACAGGTGGACGCCGGCGTCCTCAATCACACATGCGCGGTGCGCGAGGACGGGACGGCCGTTTGCTGGGGCTGCGGTGGCGGCCAGGATCACGGTCATTGTGACGCCCCGGCCGGGATCTTGACCCAGGTCACCGCAGGCAGCGATCACAGCTGTGGCCTGCGCGAGGACGGATCGGCGGTGTGCTGGGGATGCCAGGGGGAGGTGTCCGGCAAATCCGTCGATCGGGGGCAATGCACCACTCCCGATGAGGCTTTCACCGAGCTCAGCGCCGGCTCCTTCCACACCTGCGGCCTGACCGCCGCGGGGATGGTGATCTGCTGGGGCGAGGGGCACGCCGGGCAATTTGCGGCTACCGAAGGGCTGTTCGGGCAGCTGAGCGCCGGGTACCTCCACACCTGCGCCCTCGACACCGCCGGGTCCATCACCTGTTGGGGCTGTAGCGGCGACTTCGATTTTGGCCAGTGCGACGCTCCGCAGGGCCAGTTCACGCATCTGAGCGCGGGTACGTTCCACAATTGCGCCGTCCAGGCAGACGGGCAGGTGGAGTGCTGGGGCCGGAATGATCGGGAGCAGAGCGATCCGCCCCGGGGTGAATACCTGCGGGTGGCCTGTGGGGCCAAGCACACCTGCGCCATCAAGAGCAAGGGGACAGCCCGCTGCTGGGGCTCGGATCAGTACGACCGAGCCTACGCGCCCCGGGGGCAGTTCGTGAACATCACCGTGGGCAACAATCACTCCTGCGGCCTATCGCCGACGGGGGAGATCCATTGCTGGGGAGACGACCGAGCGGGTCAATGCACGTTGCCGCCCATCGAGCCGGAGGAAACGCCCGTCGAATCCGCTGGGGAAGCATCCAGTACGACGGCGCCGTGATCAGTCCAGCCGTTTTCTGAACCGCGCCACCGCCATGGTCAGGATCCCCGTCCCCAGCACGACGAGGTACAGGGCTTCCTTCCACAGGTATTCGATGCCCACGCCGCGCAGGAAGGTGCCACGGATGATCTCCAGGAAGTAACGCAGCGGGATCAGGTAGGTCACCGGCTGCACCCACGTGGGCATGCTCTCGATGGGGAACGCGAAGCCGGAGAAGTACATCATCGGCATCATCACGAAGAACACCGTGGTCATCATCGCCTGCTGCTGGGTGGACGAGACCGTGGAGACCAGCAGCCCCAACCCCAGCGTGTTGAGCAGGAACGGCAAGGCCAGCAGGTACAGCGTGCCCACGCTGCCGTTGAACGGCACCTTGAACCACAGCACCGTACCCAGGAACACCGCCGTCATCTGGATGAAGCCGATGATCACGAAGGGCAACAGCTTGCCGAGGATCATCTGGTGCGGCTTGACCGGCGTGACGATCAGCTGCTCCAGCGTGCCCACCTCCTTCTCGCGCACGATGGCCATGGAGGTGAGCATGGTGGTCATCAGCATCAGGATCATCGCCAGGATGGCGGGCACCATGTAGTTGCGGCTCTTCAGATCCGGGTTGTACCAGACCCTGGGCACCACCTGGGGCATGCCCGGCACCGTGAATCCCGCCTTGGCCAGGCGCTCCTCCAGCAGGGCACGGGAATAGACGGTGGCCACCATGGTGGTGCCGTTGAGGCCCTGGGTGGCGGTGGTGCTATTGGTGCCGTCCACCAGCACCTGGATCTCGGCGGACCCACCCGACAGGGCCGCGTCCCCCACACCGGGGGGGATGATCAGCGCTACGCCGGCCTCGCCGGTGGTGAGCAGGTCGTCGATGAGGTCCATGTCGTCAGTGTAGGTGATGGGGTCGTAGAAGCCGCTGCCGTCCAGCTTGCGCACCAGCTCGCGGCTCACCGCGCTGCGGTCCTGGTCGTGGACCACCAGCGGGATGTCCACCACGTCGAGGTTGGCGGCATAGCCAAACAGCAACAGCTGGATGAACGGGGCGATCAGCACGATGGGCAGCATGCGCCGGTCCTGGCGGATCTGGAGGAACTCCTTGCGAATCAGGTGCTTGAGCATGATCGCGTCCTCCTTTCCTAGATCCGGATCCGCGAGGCCCGTACGGACGCCAGGGCCAAGATGATCACGGCGTAGATGCTCAGCGAGACCAGTGGCCGCCAGATATCGGCCATGTCTGCCCCGCGCAACATCACCGCCCGGGCGATGGACAGGAAGTAGCGGGCCGGCACCACATGGCTGATCACCTGGATGCCCCAGGCCGTGCTCTCCAGCGGGAAGATGAAGCCCGACAGGATGAAGGTGGGCAGCAAGGTGGTGATGATGGCGGCGAAGAAGGCGATCTGCTGGCTGGAGGTGACCGAGCTGATCAGCAGCCCCTGGCCCAGGGCGCACAGGCAGAAGATCAACGAAGCAAAGCTCAGCAGCCACAGATTGCCCCGCACGGCCACGCCGAACAGGGCCCAGCCCACCGACACCAGAAGCACAGCGGCCACCATCGTCACCAACAGGTAGGGCAGGGTCTTGCCGAGGATCAGCTCGGGGGCCTTCACCGGCGAGACCAGCAGCTGCTCGACGGTGTTGCGCTCCTTCTCCCGCACCACCGCCAGGGCGGTGGAGATGGTGCCCGAGACCATCAGCACGAAGACCATCAGCCCCGGCACCAGGAACATGGAGGATTTGAGCTGGGGGTTGTACCAGACCCGCGGGACCGCCTCGATGGGGGCGTCGGGGATGCGCATCCCCGCCCGCTCGGCCACCTGGGCCACCACCTTGGATGCGTAACTGGCAAAGTGGGCGTTGAGGTAGCCCAGCACGATGCCACCGCTCTGGGAATTGGAGCCGTCGATCATCGCTTGCACCTGGGCCGGCCGCCCGGCCACCACGTCCCGGCCAAAACCCGGTGGGATGACCATCACCACGTCTACCTGCCCGCCGTCCAGGAGCCGGGCGCCCTCCTCCTCCCGTTCGATGATCTCCGTCAGTTCGAAGGAGTCCGAGCCGATCATGGATTGCACCACCTCCCGGCTCTGGGGAGTGCGGTCCCGGTCCAACACCGCCAGCGGTACGTTGCTCACGTCGAAGCTCAGGGCGTAGCCGAAGACCAGCAGCAGCACCGCAGGCAAGAACACCAAGATAAACAGGATCCGCCAGTCCCGCACCAGCTGGCGGAACTCCTTTCTAGCGATTGCTATCAGGCGGACCGGGCTCATCGTTACTCCAGATCCAGACCGGCGGCCTTGCGCAGGCCAGCTTCGGCGATGCGGAAGTTCGTCTCGGCGGAGAGGGCGTCCAGCCGGGCCTTGCTCAGCTGGGTCTGGGCCTCCAGCACGTCCACGTTGCGGGCCACACCCTCGCGGAAGCTGACCTCCTGCAGCCGCAGGCTCTCCGTGGCCAGCTCCACCGCCTCACCCGCCACCTGCATCTGTTCCTCGGCCTCGCGGCAGGCCGACGTGGCCTGATCGATCTCCAGCTTGATGCCGTCCCGCAGCTGCCGCCGGTAGGCCTCGATCTGCCGCATGCCGGCCTTGGCCTGCCTGTGCTGGGAGAGGGCCATGCCCCTATCCCACAGCTTCCATTGCAGGCCCACGGTGATGTCCGCCGACCAGTACCAGTTGGGCTCCAGGGCCCGGTCCGGATTCTTGAGATAGACGTTGCCCTGCAGGGCCAACGCTGGCAGCCACTGGGACAGAGCGGCGTGGGAGCCGTGGCGCGCCGAGGTGTACTGCTGGTCGAGCATGCGCATCTCGGGGCGCTGGGAGCGGGCCACTTCCGTGATCTGGACCGGGTCCTTGGGCACGGCCAGCGGCATCGCGCCGTTCTCCAGATCCAGCTCCACTGCTTCCCCGGGGGGCACGTGCACGATCATCCGGAACGCGTTCTCCGCCAGCTCGGCGGCCTGGCGCGCTTGCAGGGCGCTGAGCCGCAGCGAGGCCAGCTGGACCTTGGCCGACATCAGGTCGGCCTGGGAGGCCAGCCCCACCTCGACGAAACTCTCCAGCAGGCCCACGTGGGTCTCGGCCGTGTCGATGGCCTCGGTGGTGACCGCCACCGCTTCCCGGGCCAGCGCCACCTGCCAGAACATCTGCTCCGCCTGGAACGCGGCATCGTGGCGCACCGCCCGTGCCTCCTCCTGGGCCGAACGCAGCTGGGCCACGGCCATCTGCCGCTGGCGGTGCAGCCCGGTGCCGGCGAAGAGGATCTGCTCGGCCTGGAACTGGAACTGGAAGTTGTCCTGGCGGGCCATCTCCAGCTGGATCGACTGGGGCTCGAAATCGATGTCGTAGCCCATCGTCTCCATCAGATCGAGCAGGTCCTGGGGAAGCATGCCCGACACATCGAACTCGGTCTCGACGTAGGGCGTGGTGTCCAGGTGGGCCCAGCCCCCCGACAGCGTCGCCGACGGGAAGAACATCATCAGCGCCTGGTCCGCCTTGGCCCGCTCTGAATCGGTCTTGGCCTCGGCAGCGGCGACGGCATCGCTGGCGGTCACCGCCTCGCTCACCGCCTCGCGCAAGGTGTAGGTACGCGCCGACGCCGCCGTGGCCACCAGCTGGAACGCCAACAGCACGCCCGCCAGCGATACCCCCCTACGGTTCACAAAACGTCTCATGCAACCTCCTTGCCCAGCACATGGAGGAAGACGTCCTCCAGGCTGGGCAGTACCTCGGAAACCCGTTTGACTTCGATGCCCGCATCCACCAGGGCCTGCTCCAGCCTGCGCTGTCCACCCTGGCGATCCGGTGTGCTGACATGGACCGCCGTCCCGAAGATGGACGTCCCGGTCACCGCCTCGTGGCGCCGCAGCAGCTCCAGCGCCTGGGCCGCCGGATGGCAGACGATCTCCAGGTGCAGCAGCTCCCCCAGCTGCGCCTTGAGGGCCGCCGGGCTGCCCTCGGCCATCACCTTGCCCGCGTCCATCAACGCGATGCGGTGGCAATGCTCCGCCTCGTCCATGAAGTGGGTCGTGACGAAGACCGTCTTGCCCTCCTCGGAGAGCCGATAGATGAGGTCCCAGAACCGGCGGCGGGCCACCGGATCGACGCCGCCGGTGGGCTCGTCGAGGAACACCACCGGTGGTTCGTGGAGCAGCGCGCAGGCCAGGGCCAGCCGCTGCCGGTAGCCGCCGGACAGCTCGGCAGCCAGCAGCTTGCGGCTGCCCTGCAGCTCGGCCATCTCCAGTGCCCAAGCCACGCGCCGGTCCAGCACCGACCGATCCAGGCCGTAGACTCCGCCGAAGAAGCGGAGGTTCTCGCGTACGCTGAGGTCCAGGTACAGCGAGAATTTTTGGGACATATAGCCGATGCGCCGCTTGACCTGGTCCGTCTGTTTGGCCACGTCGTATCCCGCCACCTGGGCCCGCCCGCTGGTGGGATTGAGCAGGCCGCAGAGCATGCGGATGGTGGTCGATTTGCCGGCGCCGTTGGACCCCAGGAACCCGTAGATCTCCCCCGCCCGGACCTCCATCGAGACGTCGTCCACGGCCACGAACGAGCCAAAGCGGCGGGTCAGGTTCCACGAAGCGACCGTCACGTCACTCATGGCAGGCCTCCCGCGGTGTCGCCGGCCTCGATGGCCGCCCGCCTCTGGTCCAGCAGGTGGATGAAGATGTCCTCCAGCCCGGCGGTCACCGGGCGCACTGCCCGCACCTCGACGCCGCCGCCGCGGAGACGAGCCGTGAGCTGCTGGTCCGCGACAGCGAGCTGGATGCCGCTGCCCAGCAAGATGTGCAGCCGGTCCCCGAAGGAGTGCACGCCGTCCACCCCCGGCGCCCCCTCCAGGGCGCTGGCGGCGACGCGTACCGGGTCACACACCACCTCCAGCACCTGAAGGTCCGATTCCCGCCGCAGATGATCGGGGGCGCCGCTGGTCAACACACCGCCGCCGTCCACCAGCGCCACCCGGCTGCAGCGCTCCGCCTCGTCCAGGTAGGGGGTACTCATCACGATGGTCAGGCCGTTTTCGATCAGCTGGGAGAGGATGGCCCAGAAGTCCCTGCGGGTGATGGGGTCGACCCCGGTCGTGGGTTCGTCCAGCAGCAACAGCTCTGGTTCGTGGACGAGGGTGCAGATCAGGCTCAGCTTCTGGCGCATGCCGCCGGAGAGCCGGTCCGCCAGCCGGTCGCCGAAGGGGGTCAGCCGGGTGAAATCCAGCAGTTCCCGCTTGCGACGGGCCCCGTCCGCCCCCCGGATCCCATGGATGTCACCGAAGAAATCCAGGTTCTCCTTGACCGTCAGATCCCCGTACAGGCTGAACCGCTGGGATACGTAGCCGATGCGAGGCTTGACGGCCTCGATACGCGCCGGCAACGCCTCCCCGAAGATGGCGATCTCGCCGGAGGTGGGGGTCAACAGGCCGCACAACAGCCGCATCAGCGTGGTCTTGCCAGCACCGTCCGGCCCCACGACGCCGAAGCTCTCACCCGCCTGGACCTCGAGGTCCAGCCCGTCCAGCGCCGGGGGGAGATCCTCCCGGTAGCGGTGCACGAGGTCGCGGATGAGGACGGCGTCGGGAGTGCTCATTGCAGGGCCTCCGTCAATGCCTCGCTAGCCTGGGGGGCCGCATCGTCGAAGCGGGCATCCGCCGGCAGGCCCGGCTTGAGGTAGCCCTCGGGGTTGGCCATCTCCACCTCGACCCCGAACACCAGCTTCACCCGCTCGTCCTTGGTCTGGACGTTCTTGGGGGTGAACTCGGCCTGCTCGCGGATGCGGGTCACCGTGCCGGGGAAGGGGTCGTCCGGGTGTGAATCCAGGTAGACCGACACCGTATCCCCGAGCCGTACCCGGCCGATATCACCCTCGGGGACGAACACCGTCAGCCGGACGGTCTGCAGATCCTGGATGACGAACAGGGTGCCGCCGGGGCCGCTCACCTCGCCGGGCTCCACGAGCCGGTGGACCAGAATCCCAGCGCGGGGCGCGACGACCTCGCAGTCGGCGATCTTCTTCTCCAGCAGGGCCAGTGCAGCCTCGGCCTGGGCCTGGCCCGCCTCGGCCATTTCGAGCTCCTCCGCCCGGGCGCCGCGCAGCGCCTTGTTGTACTGCTGCTGGGCCGCCCGCTTCTGGGAGGAGACCAGCTCGTAGCGGGTCTCCGCGTCCTCGCTCTGCTTGCCGGTGGCCGCCCCCTCGTCCGCCAGCTGTTGCACGCGGCCCAGGTCCGCCGCCGCCGAGGATTCGGCCATCTCCGCCTGCTTGACCAGCTCGCGGGCGGCGGCGATGTCCTCGGACCGGGCGCCGTTGCGGGCCATCTCCGCCTGGGCCGTGGCCAGCCGGACCGCGGCGCGGGCCTGATCGCCCTGGAGTTCCAGCTCGGTGGGGTCGAAGCGCAACAGCACCTGATCGGCCAACACCGGTTCGCCCTCGCGGACCAGCACGTCGGCCACCTGGCCGCCCACGGTGGTGGACACGCGCACCTCGTCGGCCTCGATGGTCCCGCTGACGATGAGCAGGCCCCGATCGTCCGGGCCGCAGCCCAGCATTCCGGCCATCCATGCCGTGGCGATCAACCCAGTCCGTATCCAATGGGCGTTCATTTCATCACCTCCTCGAACTTGTGGCGGCCTTCCTCGGAGAGGGCGCCCTGGAGCATCACGGACAGGAAGGTCCCCATCACCTCGGATAGGGGCACATCTAGTTCGACGATGGTCTTGGGGGTGGCCACCTCCGCGACGAACACCTCCACCATGCGGACCATCACCTTGGGATTGACCTCGGGGCGGATCAGCCCCTGCTGCTGGGCCTCCTCGATCTTGCCGAGGTAGCGCCCCAGCAGGGCCATACGTCTCTCGTTGATGCGCTCCCATAGGTGGGGATAGTGGCGCTGCATGTCGCCCACCATCGCCGGCGAGATGAAGGCCATGCGTTGGCGCATGAAGCGCAGCAGCTTGGACGTGTGGGTGATGACGTCGTCGTCGTCGCCAAACAGGCGGGTCACCTCGCCGATCTTGCTCTCCATCATCTGGGTGACGAACGCCTCTACCAGGGAGTCCTTGCTGGGCACGATCTGGTAGATGGTCTTCTTGCTCATCCCCATCGTGTGGGCGATCTCGTCCATCGTCACCCGCTTGAACCCGAACTGGAAAAACAGCTCACCCGTACGGGTCAACAATCGATCCATCATCGCTCGCTTCGAGCCGTTCGCCGTTTCGTTGCTCTTGCTCGCCACCCGACACCTCCAGAAACGATGGAAACTCCAAGCGCCTCATTTAGTTTCCATTAATCCCGGAAGTTTCCTCGGTGTCAAGCTCACAATGGTTTGGATCCGGTGAGAACGGCTTGAGATCGGTGGAGGGGAAAGGGGTCTGGAACGAGGAAGGACGGGGATTGACGGGGGCTAGAGTTCCTCATCCTCCTCGATGCTGGCTTCGGCCTTGCGGTACAGGTCGTGCTCCCGGTCCGGGGCGAGCACCGAGTACGAATTGGAGCGGCCCAGGCCGTCTTCGCGGGTCTCGATCCGCACCACACCCTCGTCACTGAGCGCGCTGAGGATGCCCTTGCGGGCGTCGTTGTTCATGCCCGCAAACTCGGGATTCATCCACTCCTTGAAGAACGGCACCAGCCATACGCCACGGCCGCGGTACTTGCGGTCGGCGAGCACGATGAGCCGCATCGTGCGTTCCAGGTCTTCTGCGCTGGCCTCGTAGGGGTCGTCATCCGGTTCCGCCAGCGCCTCTTCGATGGTCCTCGTGGAGGTCATGGTGGTGGTGGCGGTGATCTCCGGCGGCCGCTGGTCGAGGAAGCGGGCCAGGTCGACGTAGTTGCGACGGCCTGCGATCTCCACCAGATCGGCGCTGGTGGCCTCCCGGAAGGAGGCGATGCGGACCTGTTTGCCGGTCTCGATGATGCGCCGCACGATGGGAATGAAGTCCCGGTCGCCGGCCACCAGGATGAAGCGGTCCACGTCATCGTTGCTGCACAGGATGTCCATGCAGTCCAGGCTCATCTCCAGGTCGGCGCTGTTCTTGCCGGGCTGGCCCAGGACGAAGACGGGCAGGAACGACATCAGCGACAGCTGGCCCTGCACCCCCTCGAGCCCTTCGCCCTCCCAGTCGGCGTAGGACCGGCGGATCAGGACGCGCTTGCCTTCCCGCTCCAGGCGCCGCACCAGTTGACGCAGGATGTCGATGGCGGTCTCGGTCTTGGGAAGCGGATCCGGAACTCCCAGCCGGAGGTTCTCGAAATCGACGAAGATAGCGGTGGTAGTTTGGGGGCGATGATGGCTCATTTGGACTCCAGAACTTAACGATAGAATGTGTATTGTTGTTCGAAGAGGGAAGGTGCCTCCTCCGCAAATTCCCTAGTTCGAGAAAACCATGATACCACGGACCGCCTCCATGCCGATCACGATCCGCCTCGACGAGCAACTCTTGACGGTGGATTCGCCCATCTCCATCGAAGATCTGCTGCGCGGTCGCGACCTCAGCCCGGAGATCTTGTCCGTGGTCCACAACGGCGATGCGGTGCCGCGCTCGCGGTATCCCGACACCTATCTGGCCGATGGCGATGAACTGTGGGCCGTGGTACAGGTGGGTGGCGGATGAACTGGCTGACCACCATCGTGTACCTGGTGCTGTTGCTGACCTATGCCGGCACGGCCTTCGTGTACCTGCGTTACTTCACGCGCCGGTCTCCGGAGCTGCGCAAGCTGTGCCGCGTGGTCCTGCTGTTCACGCTGGGCCTCCACGCCGCCTATCTGGGCCTGCTGGGCGCCGCTCAGGGTTGGCTGCCGATGGTCAATCCGGGCCAGGGCATGACCTGCATGGTGTTCGCCATGACGGCGATGTACCTGGTCATCGAATGGCGCACCAGGCTGCGGGTGTTGGGCGTCTTCGTGCTGCTCCCGGCGATAGTCTTCCAGCTGCTGTCGCTGTTCCTGATGACAAGTACGGGCGAGATCCCCGCGACCTTGCGCTCGGCGCGGCTGCCGGCTCACGCGCTGCCCGCGCTGCTGGGCTACGCCGGGCTCTCCCTAGGGGCAGTGTTTTCGGCGTTGTTGCTGCTGCTGCGGGTGCGGATCAAGGAGCGCCGCATCGGCATGCTGTACCGGCGGCTGCCGGCGCTGCGCATGCTGGACACGATGGCCTTCCATGCCAACGCCATGGGGTTCGCGCTGTTGTCTCTGGGGATCCTGACCGGCGCCATCTGGGCCTCCCACATCTGGGAGGGCTTCTTCCTGGCCGATCCCAAGGTGATCGGCATGGTGATCGTCTGGGCCATGTACCTGCTCTATACCGCCAGCTACTGGATCCCCGGCTGGTCCAGGCGGCTGCGCAACGTGATGTCGCTGATCAACTTTGCCGCCATGACCTTCTCGTTCACCATCCTGGGGCTTCTGTTCGAGTCCCAGCACAGCTGGTAGTGGAGAGACGACGTGCGCCTGAGAATGGTAGGCCTCAGCCACCAGACCACGTCCGTGGCCTTCCGCGAGCGGGTGGCCCTGGATCGGGACGGCGCGATCCGCCTGCTCAATCTGCTGCGGGAGAAGGCGGACGTGGCCGAGGGGTTGGTGGTCTCCACCTGTAATCGCACCGAGATCTACGCGGTCTTCCACGGCGAGGCCGCCACCTACGACGCCCTCACCGGCATGCTCGCCGAGCAGACGGGGGTGCCCCACGACGAGCTGGCCTCCCACGTGTACCGCCGCCAGAACGAGGACGTGGTGGAGCACCTGTTCATGGTGGCCAGCGGCCTGGACTCGATGGTGGTGGGCGAAAACCAGATCCTGGCCCAGGTGCGCGAGGCCTTCAGCCATTCGGTGGCCTGCCGGGCCAACGGCCCGGTGCTCAACAAGCTGATGCACTGGGCGCTGCGTATCGGCAAGCAGGTCCGGACCCGAACCGGGGTCGGCGAAGGGCACGTCTCGGTGGCGGCCGCGGCCGTCGAGCTGGCCCAGAAGATCTACGCAGACCTGTCCGAGCACAGTGTGCTGCTGGTGGGTGCAGGGGAGACCGGCCAGCTGGTGGTCCGCCACATGCTGGACCACGGTGCACAGGACCTCACCATCGCCAACCGTACTCTGGCGAAGGCCCAGGAGTTGACCCGCGAGCTGGCGGGCAAGGCCATCGAGCTAGACGACATCTGGCAAGTGCTGCCGGCCATGGACGTGCTGATCACATCCACGGGAGCCACGGAACCGCTCATCACCGCCGGACCTCTCAAGCGGGCTCTGGCCGGCCGCAAGACGCCCCTGTTCATCATCGACATCGCCGTGCCTCGAGATGTAGATCCGGCTGTGGATTCCCTGGATAGTGTCTTCCTGTACGACCTCGACGCCCTGCAAAAGGTGGTCGCCGAGAACGTCGATCGGAGGCGGGCCGAGGTGCACCGAGCCCGGGCGATGGTCGCCGCCGAGGTACCCAAGTTCGCCAGCTGGCACCGCAGCCAGACCGTCACACCCACCATCATCCAGCTGCGCGATCAGTTTGAGCAGACCCGCGTCCAGGAGCTGGAGAAGCTGCGCAAGACCCTGGACCCCAAGGATTTCGACCAGGTGGAGCGGATGACGCGCGCCATGGTCAACAAGCTACTGCACCACCCCACGGTCCAGATGAAGCAGGCAGCCCGCAGTCCCGAGGGGGGCACGATGATCCGTGCCTTCAGGCAGCTGCTGGGGCTGGACGAGGAGCCCGGAAGATGAACGTCCGTTTTTGCATCGGCACCCGCGGGAGCGCCCTGGCGATGGCCCAGGCCCACCTGGTGGAGCACGCCCTCGTGCGCCGCAACCCCGGCATGCAGATCGATATCCGCATCATCAAGACCAAGGGGGATCGGGTCCAGAACAAGCCGCTGCACCAGGTGGGGGGCGCCGGGCTGTTCACACGGGAGCTCGAGCGGGCGCTGCTGACCGAGAAGATCGACGTGGCGGTCCACAGCCTCAAGGATCTGCCCGCGGTGATGCGGCCCGGGCTGGCCCTGTCGGCCGTCCCGCAGCGTGAAGACCCCCGGGATGTGCTGGTCAGCGCCTCGGGCCAGAAGTTGGCTGACCTGCCCCAGGGCGCTTGCGTCGCCACCGGTGCGTTGCGCCGCCGCGTTCAGCTGCTCAAGCTGCGCCCCGATCTGAAGCTGGTGGACATGCGCGGCAACCTCGACACCCGCCTGCGCAAGGTCCACGACCTGCCGGACGTGGACGCCACCATGCTGGCCGCCGCCGGCCTGTCGCGCATGGGCTGGCTGGACCGGGCCACCGAGTTCTTCGACACCGAGACGTTCATCCCCGCAGGAGGCCAGGCCGCCATCGGGTTGCAGATCCGCGAGGACGACTACGAGGCCGAGCAGCTGGTGGCACAGCTGGATCACCGGCCGACGCGTATCGCAGTGGACGCAGAGCGCGCCTTCCTGGCACGCCTGGAGGCCGGCTGCCAGATCCCCGTGGCCGTGCACGCTCGCCTGCAAGATGACCAGCTGACCGTGGACGGCATGTTCGCCGGTGTGGATGGCGATCCGCGATTCGAGGACCGGGTCGCCGGGCCTGCCACGGACGCCGTCGCCCTGGGCGAATCCCTGGCCAACCGCATCCTCGCTGCCGGCGGCCGCGAGCTCCGCAAGACCTTCGAATAACCCCCCGAGGATCCGTTCGTTTGTCCGGTAATGCAGAGCTGCAATTATACAACAAACGATCTGACCCCTTTTCGCTGCTTTTCAAACCTCGGGGCAACCACTAGAGTTCCCCCTTCAAGAGGAGAATATCGATGAGTTATCCCACCGTCCGGCTCCGCAGGCTCCGCCGCTCCGCCACCCTCCGCCGCATGGTCACCGAGACCCGGCTGTCGGTGGACAACTTCGTGCTGCCGCTGTTCGTCTGCCCGGGCACCTCGGTGCGCGAGGAGATCGGCTCCATGCCGGGCAACTACCACCTATCGGTGGACCAGGTGGTGGACGAAGCGCGGGAGGCCGCCGACCTGGGCGTGCCGGCCGTCATCCTGTTCGGTCTGCCGGAGAACAAAGACCCTCAGGGATCGGAGGCCTGGTCGATGGAGGCGCCGGTCCAGCGGGCCGTGGCCGCCATCAAGGAGGCCTGCCCGGATCTGGTGGTGATCACCGACGTGTGCCTGTGTGCCTACACCAGCCACGGCCATTGTGGGGTGCTGGACGGCCACGAGGTGCTCAACGACGAGTCCAACGTGCTGCTGGCCCGCACCGCCGTGTCCCACGCCCGGGCCGGGGCCGATATCGTCGCGCCGTCGGACATGATGGACGGCCGGGTCTCCGCCATCCGCGGCGGCCTGGATGACAGCGGGCTGGTGAACGTGGCCATCATGGCTTACGCGGCCAAGTTCGCCTCGGCGTTCTACGGCCCCTTCCGCGACGCCGCCGACAGCGCCCCGGCCTTCGGCGACCGGCGGGCGTACCAGATGGACCCGCCCAATGCGGACGAGGCGATGACCGAGATCGCCCTGGACATCGAGGAGGGCGCCGACATCGTGATGGTCAAGCCGGCCATGCCCTACCTGGACATCCTGCGGGCCGCCGCCGACCGCTTCGAGGTGCCGCTGGCCGCCTACAACGTCAGCGGCGAGTTCGCCATGATCAAGGCCGCCGCCGCCCGGGGTTGGCTGGACGAGGAAGCGGCGATGATGGAGATGCTGCTGAGCATCCGCCGCGCCGGCGCCAAGATGATCCTGACCTACTTCGCCCGCGACGCCGCCCGGGTGCTGGCCCGCAACTGAGAGCCGAGGAGATAGACCATGAGCAACGAACAATCCCAAGCCCTGGCCCAGCGCGCCCGCGAAGCCCTCGTCGGTGGCGTCAACTCGCCGGTCCGCGCCTTCAAGGCCGTGGGCGGTGACCCCATCTTCTTCGCCCGCTCCGCCGGCGCCCACATGTGGGACGTGGATGGCAACCGCTACATCGACTATGTGGGCTCCTGGGGCCCGATGATCCTGGGCCACACGGACGGGGCGGTGCTGGAGCGCGTGGCCGCCGCCGCCGCCGAGGGGTTCTCCTTCGGGGCCTGCTCCGAGCTGGAGGTGCTCACCGCCGAGAAGGTGGCCCAGCTGATGCCCGCCATGGAGCGCCTACGCATGGTCAACTCGGGCACCGAGGCCACCATGAGTGCCCTGCGGGCCGCCCGGGGCTTCACCGGCCGCAGCCGCATCGTCAAGTTCGCCGGCAACTACCACGGCCATGGCGACAGCCTGCTGGTCAAGGCCGGCTCCGGCGCCACCACCTTCGGCGTGCCCGACAGCGCCGGTGTGCCCCCAGACATCGCCCGGGCCACCCTCACCGCCAACTTCAACGACCTGGACGATGTACGCCGGGTGGTGGCCGGCGGCGACGGCGACGTGGCTGCCATCATCCTCGAGCCGGTGGCCGGCAACATGGGGGTCGTGCCCCCGCAGCCCGGCTTCCTCGAGGGCCTCCGCGAGCTGTGCGACGCGGAAGGCATCGTGCTGATCTTCGACGAGGTGATGTGCGGCCTGCGGGTCGCCCGCGGCGGGGCCCAGGACCGCTACGGCGTCACCCCCGACCTCACCTGCCTCGGCAAGATCATCGGCGGCGGCTTCCCCGTGGGCTGCTACGGCGGCCGCGCCGACATCATGGACATGGTCTCCCCCGCCGGGCCGGTCTACCAGGCGGGCACCCTGTCGGGGAACCCGGTGGCGATGGCCGCCGGGCTGGCCACCCTGGCCCAGCTGGACGACGCGCTGTACGACAACCTCGAGGAGACCTCGGACATCCTCGAGCAGGGCCTGCTGGGATTGACGGCCGAGCTGGGTATCCCGGCCACGACCAACCGCGTCGGCTCGATGATGACCCTGTTCTTCTCCCCGGATCCGGTGGCGGACTATGCCGGGGCCACCGCCTGCGACACGGAGCGCTTCGGCCTGTGGTGGCGCGCCATGCGGGCGCAGGGTGTGTTCCTGCCGCCGTCCCAGTTCGAGGCGTTGTTCATCAGCGCGGCGCACACCACCGGGGACATCGAGCAGACGCTCGAAGCGGCTCGGGTTGCGCTGAAGTCTCTGTAGGCGGCTATTCCACCGGCAGCGGCCGGGTCGCCGCCACTTCCACCCCGTAATGATCCGACAGATAGGTCTCTAGCGGCTCTCCCTCCACCTCGATCTCGATGTTCTGGTCGAGGATGCGGCTCGCCTCGAAGGTGGTGTCCTCACCGAAGTCCTTGAAGAAGGTGTGGTCGATGATGTTGTCCACCGTGTCGGCCCCCGTGAGGGGATTGCCGGCGCACCAGGTGCACTGGTCGGGGTTTTGCTCCAGGTAGGGGTCGAGCAAACCACCGGCGACGAGGGCGGCGTAGTTGTCCGGGAACTCGGCGGTCACACCGTCGGTCTCGGGGCCGGTGTTGAAATCCCCGAGGATCACCGCCGGCTCCCCGCCGGCCTTCTCCTCCACGTAGGCCAGCAGCGTCTGGATCTGGGCCATCTGCTCGGCCTCGTAGCTCTCGTGCTCGCCGTTGTAGGGGAGTTCGGCCAGGCCCGCGGTGAGATGGGTGCAGAACACGTGGACCGGCCCCAGGGCGGTCTCGGTGCTGGCGTAGAGGACCCGCCGCACGATCAGGAAGTAGTCCAGCTCCGTGTACTCGGTGTTGCTCAGCTCGGTGCGGGACAGCAGCATCAGCCCGTTGGCCCCCTCGTACTGCACCGCCGGCCCGCCCGGGGAGGTGCAGGTGGCGATGATGTCCTCGAAGGACAGGTCGATGTTGGCGCCCAGGCAGGTCATGCAGTCGGGCTCCAGGGCCATCAGCTCGTCGCCGCAGTTCATCACCACGCAGGTCATCATCTCGTCCGACGGCACCTCCGAGCAGTGCGTCATGGCGCAGGTGGCCAGATCCGTCAGGTCGTCGCAGGCCGGGGGCAGGTCCTCGATGTCCTCGAACTCGACGGTACTGTCGTAGAGGTAGGACTCGGGGTAGACCGCCGCCGCGCTCTGGGTGACGGACTCGATGTCTTCGTCGGCCCATACCTCCTGCAGGCACAGCACGTCCGCGTCCAGGCCCTGGAGGGCTTCCTCCAGCTCGGGCAGCCGTTCGGTGGCGTAGGGCACGTACCCGTGGGCGAGCCCCATGTTGTAGGTGGTGAACCGGAGCTGCTCCTCGGTGGGGGTGGTGTCGTCGTCCCCCGTATCGTCGTCGGCCGTGTCGTCGTCCGCCGCGTCGTCATCCGCCGCGTCGTCATCGCCGTCGTTGTTGCAGGACAACACCAGGGCGAGGCCCAGTACGGCGCAGATCAGGTAGAGGTACGGGAGTTGTCTGAAGAACATCGAGGGTTTCCCTTCCAGGTGATCCCAGGTGTGCCCCCCCGCCACCGCGACGATGTCAATTATATGCGGATTTTGTCCGCTGAGGATAACGGTTCGTGCTCAAGAATCGCGATAGAGATAGCGGTACGTCATGTCCGCGAGGGCGTCCGTGAGCCGCTCCGGGGCGATGGGGGGCTCGAAGATCTTCACGCCGTGGATCACGGCCTCCATGGTCGTCCCGATGACCCGCGCAGCGGCCTCCAGATCGTCCACTCGAAGCGCCTTGCGGTGGGGTTCGAGCAGCGCCATGAGCAGCATTACGACCCGCTCTTCGTCCTGCTGGGCGATGGCATCGAATTCCGGATCCAGGTAGCGCAGCGCTGCGATCTGACGGTGGATCTCCGGTGCCAGATCGTGGGCCTGGAGGACCTGGGAGATGATGCCGCGGACCGTCTCCAGCCCGTCCTGTGCCGGGTCGCCTGGGATAGCCTGGGCCAGCTTGTCGGTGACCAACCCGTGGACCTTCTGGGCGTGGATGTGCTGGATCTCCAGCAGCAGCGCCTTCTTGTCGTGGAAGTGGTTGTAGAAGGTCCCCACGGAGATGCCCGCCAGGCGGGCGATGCGCTTGGACGACGTGCCGTGGTAGCCCACGGTGCCGAACTCGCGGATGCCGGCCTCGACGAGCTTGCGGCGGGTCTGCTCGCTGCGCTTTTGCTTGGGCTTGCTGAGTTCGGCTCGGGCCATCACATCTCCCCGGTCGCGTGGCCTTCAGGATAGGCCAACGAGGACAAAATGTGAACTCAAGTTCAGTTTTTATTGACAATCTGACCTCAAGTTCATATTCTGAAACCTGACCTTGGGTTCAGATTTTACGGACCCACACGATCTGGAGGACACGATGGCGGAACGAGTATGCCCCTGGTGGGTCGGTTATCTCCTGGCGAGCCCTATCCGAAAATGGTTCCACGACCCGGACAAGATCGTGGGGCCGTTCGTCGAGCCGGGGATGAAGGTGCTGGACGTGGGCTGCGCGATGGGTTTTTTCAGCATCCCGATGGCCAATATGGTCGGCGGTGAGGGCGAGGTCATCTGCGTGGATCTGCAGCAGCGCATGCTCGACTCGCTACAGAAACGGGCCCGCAAGGCCGGCGTGGCCGACCAGATCACGGCGCTCAAATGCTCGGAGGACGGGCTCGGGCTGGGCGACTATGCCGGCCAGATCGGGTTTGCGGCGGCCATCGCGATGGTGCACGAAGTGGAGGATCAGGAGGGATTGCTGGCTCAGATCCGCGACAGCCTGGTGCCCGGGGGCCGGCTACTGGTGGCCGAACCGGCCGGCCATGTCTCGAGGGAAAAGTTCGAGCAGGGCGTGGAGGCGGCCATGCAGGTGGGATTCCAGGCCGGGGAGCGCAAGGACGGCCGCCGCAGCTTCTCCATCGTCCTGCAAAAATCCGCCTGAGCGCGGGCGTCAAGCCTGGGCGGGGGCGTCGTCTTGCCGCTTGGCCTCTTCCTCGGCGATCTTGGCGCGCACCTCGTCCATGTCCAGCCCGCACACCTGTTCATAGATGTCCCGCAGCCCCGCCTCTGGGAGGGCGCCGGCCTGTAGGAACACAAGGACCTTCTCGCGGAAGATGGCCAGCGACGGGATGGAGCGGATGCCGAACTGGCCAGCCAGCTCCTGCTGGGCCTCCGTGTCCACCTTGGCCCAGACCGCGTCGGGGTTATCGGCCGCCACCTTCTCGAACACCGGCCCGAACATCTTGCAGGGTCCGCACCAGCCGGCCCAGAAGTCGATGAGCACGATATCGTTGCCCTCGATGGTCTGATCGAAATTTTCGGCGGTCATTTCGAGTGTCGAATCGCCCATTTTGCTTCTCCTGTCCGCTCTTCGTGAGCGCTGTATGTGTCCAACATGGTCACCTGTACAGAGCCGGCAAGTCACAAAACGTATCACCGGGGGCGAAAGATCCCCTGGATCAGCCACGTGCGGTGCGCGATCTTCTCGACGGGCTGGGGCGTGAATCCCGCGTCGTCCAGCCAGGCCGAGAACTCGTCAGCGGTGTAGGTCCGGCCCCGAGCGGTGCCCGCGAGCATGTTCACGGCAAAACGCGCACCGGCCGCTGGGCTGATGCGGCCGGGATCCACCAGGTTCTCGGCGATGGCTACCCGGCCCCCGGGCCGTACGTGCGGGCGCAGCTTGTGCAGCAGCTCGCGGCATTGCTGTTCGCCCTCGGCGTGCAGGACCTGGGAGATGAGCACCACGTCCGCGGGGCCGCCCAGGTCCAGCTCGTCTTCGCGGAAAAAATCACAGACCCGCGTCTCCACCCGATCCGCGAGGCCGGCGGCGGCGATGTAATCCCGGGCCACATCCACCGTCAGCGGCAGGTCCACCAGGCAGGCCTCCAGGCCCGCGTGACGGCGGGCCGCCTTGCAGCAAAAATGGGCCGGGCCGCCGCCCAGATCGACGAAGCGTTGCCCGTCAGCGAGCCCCAGGCGGTCCAGGATCGGCCCCACCCGCTCGGCGCTCACCTCGGCCATCCCCAGGATGAAGTCGCGATTGGCTTCACGATCCGCCAGGGTGGCCTTCTCCCGCTCCCGGTCGGGTTTGCCGTAACGCACGATGTCCTCGAGGCGGGACCAGCTGCGGAACATGCGGTTGCGGTGGCCGGTGATGAACGCGATAGACTCCGGCTGGCCCCGCACCAGGTAACGATCCACGTCTGCGGTGTTGGCGTAGATGGCGCCGTCCTTGGCGAGGTACCCCATGGATACCAGTGCGTCGGCCACGATCTCGATGCCACGCAGGGTCAGGTCCAGGTCCTCGGCAAGCAGGGCGGCGTCGGCCGGCCCCACGGAGAGCCGGTCGAACAGCCGGAGTTCCACACCCAGCAGCAGGATTTTCGCGTCCTGGAAACCCTTCGTGACCTGGGTGACTCGTTCCACGAAGGACGGTTCACTCATCGGATCCTCCCGCTTCATGAGTCCTTGTCGCCCAGCCGTCCGGCCTTGATAGACGACACCTCCACCGCCTCGATCAGAGCGATGGGTAGTCCCCGTTCTTCCAGCTTGGTGATGCCGTCGATGGTGCAACCGCCGGGGGTCGTGACCTCGTCCTTGAGGGCCGCGGGGTGCCTCCCGGTCTGCAAGACCAGCTCCGCGGCGCCGCGCATCACCTGGGCCGCCATGGTGCGGGCCGCCTCCCGCGGCAGCCCCATCTTCACGCCGCCCTCGGAGAGGGACTCGATGATCTTCAGGGCGAAGGCCGGCCCGCAGCCGGCCAGGCCGGTGCAGGAGTCCATGTGCCGTTCGTCCAGCCGCACCACGCGGCCGACGGTGGCCAGCACCCGCTCGGCGGCGGCCAGGTCGTCGGCCGTGGCGTGGCGACCAGGGCAGATGGCCGTCATCGACGAGCCCACCACAGCGGCGATGTTGGGGGTGGCGCGGACCACGGGCAAAGGCTTGCCCAGCCCCGCCTCGATATCGGCGGTGCCGATGCCGGTGACGATGGAGAGCACCTCCGTGCCGTCGGCCAGGGCTGGACCGATCTCGGTGAGCACCTCGGCCAGGTCCGGCGGGTGGACCGCCAGCACCACCTGGCGCGCCCCGTCGACGGCAGCGAGGTTGTCGGTGGTGATGTGAACACCGCGGCCGTCGAGGTGGCCCAGCGACTGCCGGTGGCGGGCTGTGGCGACGATCTGCGCGGGGTCGAACTCACGGGCGGCGATGAGCCCGTCGATGAGGGCGATCCCCATCTTGCCGGCCCCGCCGATGAAAGCGATGGTGTGGGTGGACATCTCCGATCCTCCTGGGGTGCGCACAATAGGCTGTGCACTCACGCGGTAAAACGCAATGCTTCGCGGGGTGTTGGCCGTACTTTGATAGGATCTGTGCGCGTAATTGTCTTGTGGGGAAATCACCATGAATTCGACGAGCATCCAGGCCAGTGTCCTACTCACCGGCCTGCTGGCCCTGGCCGGCTGCCCGGCTGTGGGTGACGACGACGGCCCAGAGTACGCGTACGGCTTTGACGAGGACGGCGTCGACGACGCGAACGACTGTGAACCGGAAGACGAGGACATCTATCCCGGCGCCCCCGATCCCTACGGCGACGGCATCGATCAGAACTGCGACGGCGCCGACGGCACGGACGCGGACGCGGACGGGTACCCCGTCGAGGACACTCAATACACAGGGGAGTTCGAGGACTGGGACTGCAACGACGCCGAGGCGTCCATCAACCCCGGCGCCAGCGATCTGGACATCGATGGTGTGGACAATAACTGCGACTACGTCGATGGCACCGACGCGGACGGGGACGGCGTGGCCTCCGACGAGACCGGCGGCGAGGATTGCGATGACCAAGACGATACGATCTTTCCGGGTGCTGAAGAGCTGGCCGACGGGATCGACAACGACTGCGAACATCCACCCCCAGCAGCAGGAAGTCTGTGACGGAGTGGACACGAACTGCGACGGCAACATCCCCCGGAACGAGGCGGACACGGACGGGGACGGCTACATGGGCTGCAACGGCGAGTGCGACGATTTCGACGCCGCCATCTATCCCGGCGCCGCGGAGGTGTGTGACGGCCGGGACAACGACTGCAGCGGCCAACCGGACGCCGACGAAGTGGACCGGGACGGGGATGGCGTCATGCTCTGCGACGCGGACTGCGACGACGAGGATCCGGACCTGTTCCCCGGCAACACCGAGATCTGCGACGGCAAGGACAACGACTGCGATGGCAACACGCCCGCGGACGAGACCGACGCCGACGCCGACTGGATGGTCAGCCCCTACGCCGCCGAGTTATGCGGCGACGGGATCGACAGCAACTGCGACGGCAGCGACGACGTGGACTGCGTCACCTGTGCAGCCGTGGTCCAGGCACCGGACAGCCTGGCCACGGCCGTGGCGATTACCCCCAACGCGACGGTCTGCGCCCAGCCCGGCACCTTTTCGGAGAACATCGTCTTCGGCGCCGGCGACTCCAAGCTCGTGGGGCTGGGCGGCCCCCACCTGACCACCCTGCTGGGCAACCAGCAGGATTCGGTGGTGACCATCGACCTGGGCCAGGGCCCGGACACGCTGCTGTCGGGGTTCACCATCCGCAACGGCTACGACGACTACCAGGGCGGCAACGTGCACGTGGAGGACTCCTCCCCCACCCTGACCAACCTCATCCTCAGCGGCGGTGACTCCCTCTACGTCGCCGGCGGCCTGTACCTCAACGGCAGCGATTCGTTTGTCTCCCGGGTCGAGATATCGGGCAACGACGGCGGCGGACTGACGTCCTACTACGGCGATCCCAACTTCGAGGACCTGGTGATCATCGACAACGTCCAGGCCGATCAGACGGGGGGCGGGGTCGCCTTTGGTAGCGGCACCATCACCGTCACCGGCGCATTCATCGCCCGCAACCAGACCACCGATGCCAGCTACGGCCGCGGCGCCGGGATGGCCATCAACGGCGGATCGGTGACCCTCACCGACGTCGAGTTCATCGGCAACAGCGCCGCCCACTACGGCGGGGCGCTGTACGTGTCCTCCCAAACGGATCTGGTCATAGACGGCGCGACCTCTGCTGGGAACCACTCCCAGGACACCGGTGGGGCGCTGCACCTGTACGACATCAGCTACAGCCTCGACGACGTGGCCGTCCTGTCCAACACCGCGAACGGGGAAGGCGGTGGCATGTACAACCGCTTCGGCGACGGCCAGCTGACCGACGTGCGGTTTGCCGGCAACAGCTCCGATAGTTATGGCGGCGGTGCCACGATGGAGGGACTGGACTCGCTGGTGATGACGGGTTTCACCTTCGAGGACAACCAGGCTTACTCCCACGCGGGTGCCAAGCTCAGCAGCAGCACGGTGGCGATCAGCGACGGTATCGTGGCCCGCAATCGCACCGAAAACAGCGGTGCGGGTGGTGGGTTCTACGGCAGCAGCACCGACGGCACCATCAGCGGGGTCTGGTTCGACGGCAACTCGGCGGGCTTCCAGGGGTACGCGCACGGCGGTGGCATGGACTGCACGACGTGCAACCTGGCCATGGACAACCTGCTGTTCACCGGCAACAACGCCATGGAAGGTGGCGCCCTGTACCTCTACGCCTCTTCGGACACCCTGACGAACGTCCTCTTCGCGGACAACGCGGCTGGCGCTTTCGGCAAGGGGGGCGGCATCTGGATGGGCTGGTGGGATGGCACGCTGAGCAACGTCATCGTGGCGGGCAACGGAGCGGGTTCGGGGGGCGGGATCTACATGGAGGACTCGAATCCGGTGTTCAACGGCGTCGGCCTGTACGCCGGGGCCGACACCTTCACCATCCGCTACAGCGACGCCTGGGGCAATAGCCCCAACGACTGGTCCGGCATCACCGACCCCACGGGCGTGGACGGCACCTTGGCCGAGGACCCGGTGTTCATGGACATCAGCGCCCCGGACGCCGTGGATTGGGACCTGCACCTGGATCCGGCGTCCCTGCTGGTGGACGCAGGCGACCCGGCCGCCGCGGCCCCGGACGGCGGCGCGGCCGACATGGGCGCTTACGGCGTGGGCGCGGCGGACCTGTGGGATCTGGACGGCGACGGCTACCCCTGCTGGTGGCAGCCCGGCGCCTACGACGCGGTCAACTACCCCGGCCAGGGCTGGGACTGCGACGACCTGGACGCGGCGGTGTACCCGGGTAGCGGGTGCTGATGCGCCGGCCGATCCTTCACGCAGTAGCCATCGTGGCGCTGCTGGCCCTGGGGGGCCTCCTCCAATACGGGCTGCACCGGCCGTGGGGCGGGTACCACGATCTGGGGTGGTGGCTGTGGGTGCCGGCGGCGGTGGCGGTTGTGCTGGGGGTTGGGTGTGCTGTGGGTGGGTTCCTCACGGCGCGGGGGGGTGTGGGGGTGCCGGCGTGGGTGCTGGTAGTGCCGGCGGGGGTGGCGGGGCTGGCGGGGCTGGCTTGGGTTTCGGAGATGGGGTGGCTGGTCGAGCAACTGGGTGAATCCGCGTTTGCGGGGCACCATCACGCAGAGGAATACCGGCGGATCACAGCGGCGATCTTTCATAGCCATCAGAAAGCCTATCTGGCCTTGACCTGGGGAGGGATCGGATTTGGCTCGATAGCCGTGATGACGGGGTGTAGACCGCCCCCGTTGGCGGTCAAGCCAGGTATCCACAAGGCGCTTTTCTGGCGCGCAATCACCCTCGGTGCCCTAGTCACTGTCGGCGTGTTGTTCGTCTGGTGGTGCCGATATACAGCGGTATCAAAGAGACTCCAGTACACCAGCGTGTCAGACACACTCGACGCCGTCCGTGAGGAAACTCTGGGGCTGCTCATGGTGGACGGCGGATGGATGATGGCCCCGTTGCTGGCCGGGGTTGCCGCGACCGTGTTGATGCCGTTGGTGTTGCTGTCGTTGTGGCCACGGCAAAATCCTCTAGACGAGAACTCGGCCCCGGCGCTCGTATCAGCGCGAGCGCTGGGTTCAACTGCTGCATTGGCGATGGCTTCAACCCTTGGATTGGCCGTGTTGGTCAAATCATCTCCATCGATGATGGGATTCTGGATGCACATGACCAGCCACGGCTGGGAATACTCCGTCCCGGCCCGTAGCGGGATCTATCCCGACGGACTCCTTTTCTATCGCAATGCGGTCATCTGCACTCTTTTGATCATTGCTGCTGGACTGGTGGTCGTGATGCCGCTGCTCGCCACCACCGGGCAACGGACCCGACGCTGGATAGCTCCCCTCGGCATCGCGCTACTTTGCATGGTCGGTCTGGGGCTTTCGAGGGGCGTGGCGACGGCTAGCGCTCGTCATATGTTCGACCCCAACTGCACGGAAAACTGCCTGCATCGCGACCAACTCGCCGCGCTGCTTTGTCTGGGGCGATTCAAGAAGGACTCCCAGATGCTCACGGACCGCTGTGAAAGCGTGTGGTTGCCCGCCGAAAATGCTGATTTTCGCCTGCCCCGCGTGGCGGCGAAGAGCTGTCCACAGACGATTGCCAGCATCGTTCACACGGAACGGACCGAGATCGCCATCCAACGTCGCACGATCCACGACCTCGTCGACTGGGGAATCGAAGGAGCGCTTGGTCCAGATTCCGGCGTACACCGACTCAGGCACGCGGTGGAGATGCAGGTCGAGACAGGCCAAGAAATGGCATCTCGATCACCCTATCTAGCTGGTTCCGATCAGGTCCTGTTTGCCCTCGATGCGCGCACACCCATGGGCTTCGTGGACCGGATTCGTTGGAGTGCTTATCTGGGTGGCAGTGTCGACCAATTGCTCGTCGTACAAGCACAGGACTCGTCCCCGATACCCAGATACCGGACCGTCAGCCTCGACCGCCCTCCAGGCGATCCGCATCCGTCTCCATGGAGGCCGCTCCTCGCAGAGTCCTACTGGAAACTCCACATCGGAGTCGAGACCATCACCGTGACCACCCCCGACGGAACCATTCAGACCGCCACGGACGCCACCACATTGGCGACCCAACTCCGTGGCTCTCTCATCGCCCCCGGCACGGCCCCCCTGTGGGTCACCCACGATCCCGAAGTAACCCTGGGCCAGGAACTCGAAGCCCGGGCCACCCTCACCGGCAAGGGCCTGTTCATAGAGGCCTACTCCCTCCCCTTCGGCACCGGCGGGCAGCCTCTTCCCGAGTTGCTCTGAACCTGGTGGTGCGTATCATGGGTTGCCGCTTGATAGCCGTCTGCTAGGGGGGGTATGCAGCGCCCAATCTTCCATGCCTTATCCATCCTCGCCGTCCTGGCCTTGGGGGGCCTCCTCCAATACGGGCTACACAAGCCGTGGGGCGGGCACCACGATCTGGGGTGGTGGCTGTGGGTGCCGGCGGCGGTGGCAGTGGCGTTGGGGATCGGCTGCGCGGTGGGTGGGTTCTTCACAGCTCGGGGGGGTGTGGGGATTT
>CAZDDH010000099.1:0-15377 GCA_964504165.1 uncultured Rickettsiales bacterium
CGTCACGCAGGTCAGAAAGTCGCTCAGCCGATCCTCCGTATGACGGGAGTGTCCGTAACAAGGCCCTATACTTCGGGAAGAGGTAGTCGGGCCGAGGGGTTGGCCCGACGAGTCCAACATCCACACGCCAGCGCGCCCCTGGGGAGGTACCTATGTCCTTGGCTCTTCATCGTCTATGTGTGTCTGGGTTGCTCGCCGTTGTCCTGTCCCTCCCGGCTGGAATCGCCGCAGCGCAGGAGGCGGACGTCCCCGAACCGCTGGAGCCGTGGGTGGACTGGGTGCTCCACGGCCACGAGCAGGGGCTGTGCCCGGCCATCGGCAACAGCGTCATCTGCCTGTGGCCCGGCGTGCTGGCGGTGGAGGCGGAGCCGTCCCAGGGGGTCTTCGACTTCCAGTTCGAGACGGATCGTGACCTCTACGTGGCCATCCCCGGCACCTCCCTCCAATGGCCCCAGCAGGTCACCCTCGATGGCCGCTCGATCCCGGTGATCGCCCGGCAGGGCCGGCTGGCCGTGCAGGTGACGGAGGGGCAGCACCGGCTGCGGGGCGTCATTCCCTGGGCCGAGATCCCCGAGACCCTGGCCGTACCGCCGGCCACGGCGCTGGTCTCCCTGCGGGTCCGCGGCCAGTCGGTGCCGCGGCCGCGGGTGGAGGACGGCGTGCTGTGGCTGCAGGCCGGGGAGGGGGTCGAGTCGGCGGAGGATCGCCTGGACCTGGACGTCTTCCGCCGCGTGGACGACGGCGTCCCGCTGCGGGTCGCCACCCGCATCGAGCTGCGAGTGGCGGGCAAGGCCCGGGAGGTGGATCTGGGATCCCCGTTGCTGGAGGGCACCGTCCCGATGGCGCTGCAGTCGGGCATCCCGGCCCGGCTGGACGAGGACGGCCATCTGATCGTGCAGGTCATCTCCGGGACGTGGACCGTCCAGGTGACCGCTCGGACCGCCGAACCGCCCGCGTCCCTGCTGGCGCCCCAGCGCGCCGACCCCTGGCCCGAACACGAGACGTGGGTGTTTTCCGCGGACGAGCGGCTGCGGACCGTCAACCTGTCGGGGGCCCCGGGGGTGGACCCGGCCCGCACGGCGTTGCCGGACGAGTGGCGCTCCCTGCCTGCCTACTTGATGGAGCAGGGTGCCGAGCTGGCCTTCGAGGAGATCCGCCGTGGCGAGCCCCAACCGCCGCCGGACCAGCTCTCGCTCCACCGCAACATCTGGCTCGACGGGAGCGGCAAGGGGCTGACCTTCCGCGACACCTTCAGCGGCACCATGCACGAGGGGTGGCGGCTGAACATGCTGGCACCGGGGGAGCTGGGCCACGCCTCGACCTACGCCGGGGACGTGCTGGTCACCGAAGGGGCGCAGGGCCTCTCGGGCGTGGAGCTCCGTGAGAGCGCCGTGCGGCTGGAGGCGGACTCCCGCACCGAACAGCGGGGTGGCGCCCTGCCGGCGGTGGGCTGGGATCACGACGTGCAGAACCTGTCCGCCACCCTGAACCTGCCGCCGGGCTGGGTGCTGCTCACCGCCAGCGGCGTGGACGATCTGCCGGGCACCTGGGCGGATCAGTGGTCGTTGCTGGACCTGTTCTTCCTGCTGATCATCGTGCTGGTGTTCGGCAATTTGGCCGGCTGGCGCTGGGGAGCGGCGGCATTGGTGGCCGTGGGGATCTCCTTCCAGGCCGACGGCGCGCCGACCTACATCTGGCTGTTCCTGCTGGCCGCCCTGGCGCTGGAGCGGGTGCTGGGGAAGGGCAAGCTGCGCATCCCGGTGTTGATCCTTCGCTGGATCGCGGTGCTGTCCGTGGTGGTGGTGTTGCTGCCGTTCCTCGTCACCGAGGTCCGCCACTCCCTGTTCCCCGTCACCGAGGAGTTCGGCTGGGGGTATACGGGGCCCTTGGCCACCACGGCCATGGTCGATACGCCCGACCGGTACGCCACACTCATCGTCGAGGAGCCCAAGGCCGAGGAGGTCTGGCAGACCGCCGAGGATCGGGGCGAGGGCAAGAAGATGAGGCAGGAGGTCAGCGCCTCCTCCGGCTCCACCGCCGACTTCGAACAGGGCGGCTATCGCTCGGTGAGCAAGCTCTCCCTGGCCAACCAGCAGAATGCCCTGGAGGTGGTCCAGACCGGCCCGGGCATCCCGGTGTGGAACTGGCGCAGCTGGCAGCTGCAATGGTCCGGGCCGGTGTCGGCGGATCACCGGGTCCGCCTGTTCGTGGCGGGGCCCGTGGCCGTGGGCGCCGTGAGGCTGGCGCGGGTGCTGCTGATGATCGTGCTGGCCCTGCGGCTCGCCCTGGGTGCCGGCTGGTTGCGGCGCCTGCGCGGGGGGGGTGGGGGCCAGCGGACCGCCGTGGCAGCCACCGCGTTGTTGGCCTTTGGCTGCCTTGGGACCGCGTCTGCCCAGGAGCCGACGGCACCCTCGGGCGAGGTGCTCGATCAGCTGCGCACTCGGCTGCTGGAGCCGCCCGAGTGCCGCCCGGACTGCGTATCCGCCGCCGAGGTCCATCTGTCCGCCTCGGGGGACACGCTGCGTGTCGTGGCCGAGGTCCACGCCGCCGCCGAGGCCGCCTGGTCCGTCCCTGGCCCGGCGGCCACCTGGGTGCCCCGGACCGTGCGGGTGGACGGCGTCGCCACGTCGTCCATCGTGCGCATGGGGGACGGCTTCCTGTACGTGCGCCTGTCCCCCGGCGTGCACCAGATCGTCGCCGAGGGCCCGGTGCCCGCCTCCGACGCCCTGGCCCTGCAGTTCGGCCAGGTCCCCCATCGGGTGACGTGGAGCGGGGACGGCTGGATCATCGACGGGCTGCGGGAGGACGGCACGGTGGGTGCCTCGGTCCAGCTGGCCCGGCTGCTGCAAGCGGGCCAGCGGGGTCCGGAGGGGGCGGGCGCCACGGGCCTACCGCCATGGCTGGAGATCACCCGCGAGCTGGAGATCGGGATGCCGTGGAAGGCCATCACCACCGTGCGCCGCGTGGGGGCCTCCCGGGCGCCGGTGATGGTGCGGGTCCCGCTGCTGGACGGCGAGTCGGTCACCGACGAGGCGGTGCGCGTGGAAGGGGGCGAGGTGCTCGTCAGCCTGGGCCGTGACGACGATCTGCTGCAATGGTCGTCGTTGCTCCAGGAGAAGGATTCCCTGGTGCTGACGGCCCCGACGGACGTGCCCTGGACCGAGGTGTGGTCCATCGCCACGAGCCCCATCTACTCCTTCGAGGCCGACGGAGTTCCCCCCATCGAGCACACGCGGGGGGGGCAGTGGTGGCCGAGCTGGCGGCCCTGGCCCGGCGAGTCACTGACGGTCACCTTCACCCGGCCCGTGGGGGTCGAAGGGCAGTCCATCACCGTGGACGATGCCCAGCTCAACGTCCGCCCGGGCATCCGCATGACGGCGTCCGATCTGACCCTGACCGTGCGCAGCAGCCGCGGCGGCAAGCTACCGTTGACCCTCCCCGCCGGCGCCCGTCTGCAGACCGTCACCATCGACGCCCAGCCCTACCCGGTGAAGCCGGAGGAGACGCAGATCGTGTTGCCGCTGGAGCCCGGCCGGCAGGTGCTGTACCTGGCATGGCAGCGTGAGGAGGGGCTGGGCCTCGCCTTCCGCGTGCCCGAAGTGACCATCGGGTCGTCGGCCGTCAACGCCCGGGTTTCGATCCAGCTTCCTGGCAGCCGGTGGATCGTGGCGGCGCCGGGGCCCGGCCGCGGGCCGGCGGTGCTGTGGTGGGTGCACGTGGCCTGGATCCTGATCGTGGCCTTGCTGCTGGGGCGGACGCGCTCCACGCCGCTGAAGACACCCCACTGGTTCTTGCTGGGCATCGGCATGACGCAGATCCCGGCGGTGCTGCCGCTGCTGGTGGTGGGCTGGTTGTTGTTGCTGGGTTACCGGCGCAGCCGTCCTCCCGGCGGGCCGCTGGCTTTCAACGCATTGCAGGTGGGCGTCGTGGTGAGCACGCTGGTGGCGCTGGTGGTGCTCTATGCGGCCGTGCACGCGGGCCTGTTATTCGCGCCGGACATGCAGATCGCAGGTGAGGGATCGTGGGGCACCAACCTGAGCTGGTACGTCGATCGCATCGACGGGGCCATGCCCCGGCCGTTGCTGCTGAGCCTCCCCCTGTGGGTCTGGCGCGTGCTGATGCTGCTGTGGGCGCTGTGGATGGCCGCGTCGCTGGTGAGCTGGCTGCGCTGGGGTTGGGGCAGCTTCAGTGAAGGTGGCCTGATCCAGTGGTCGGCGCCCCCCGCAAAGACCGCCCCCCAGACCCATCTGGCAGCGGAGGACAGCGGGGCCGCGCCCGAGGGTACGGAGGGGGTGGAACCGGAGCCTGAGGACTAGAGCGAGACGGCTATTCTCACGATTTTGTGCGCCGAATTGCGCTGCGGCTATAATGCGTGCTTCTTGCACGCCGCAGCGAAGGCTGCCAGCGTCAAAAATGAGGCAGCTAGCGGATGCACATTCAGTTTGTCTACCCCGGCTGGGATCGCCCCAGCGAGAGCCATTCGGAGCTGGCGGATGTAGACGCCAATCCGTACCTGGGCACCCCGTCGCTGGCCGCGGCGTCGCTGGCGGCGGTGACCCCTCCGGAACATGAGATCAGCTTCCTGGATGACCGGGTTTCGCGCATCGAACCCTCGACGGATCCGGACCTGGTTGCCATGCCGATCTTCACTCCGGCAGCGGACCGCGCCATGGAGCTGGCCGACGCCTACCGGGCGCTGGGTGTCCCGGTGATGGCCGGCGGTATCTTCACCAGCCTCATGCCTCACGTCATCGCACCCCACGTGGACGCCCTGTGCATCGGCGAAGGGGAAGGGGTGTGGCCGCAGATGCTGGCGGATTTCCAGGCGGGCACGCTCAAGCCGGTCTACCAGGCCGCCAACGATCTGGACCTGGGCTCCTTCCCCGTGCCGCGCTACGACCTGTACGTCCGCTGGGTCGATCAGCTTCGCGAGCAGCGGCGGGTTGACTACCCGGACCTGGATTTCCCGCTCCAGCTCAGCCGCGGTTGCTCGATGAACTGCGACCATTGCGTGGTGCCCCACTACGTGGGCAAAGAGATCCGGTTGGTGCCGCCCGAGAAGATCCGAGCCAGCTTCGAGAGCATCATGTCCACCGGCCAGTGGCGCGGCGCCACCCTCATCGAGGATGTTCAAGCGCTACCCTCTCCCAAGCTGCTCAAGCACTTCGAGGACGTGGCGCGGGCCTGCGAGGACCTGGACACCCGGGTGGCCTACATCGGCTCCAGCCCCGAGTTCATCCACGCCACCAAGGAGTCGTTCTTCCGGTCGGCTCGCTCCCTGGGGGCGCTGCAGGTCTACATGATGTTCGGCTTCGGCCCCACCTCCCGGGCGGCCACTGCCCACAACGCCACGCGCCAGGCGGTCCAGACCGCCGTGGACACGGTGCACCGGGTGCAGGACCACGGCATGGAGTTGTACGGCTCCTTCGCCATCGGCCAGGAGTTCGAGGACGAGAGCGTGTTCGACCGCGTGCTGGAGATCTGCCGGCTCGGCAACATCTCCGTCGCCGAGTTCGCCGTCGCCACCCCCTATCCGGGTACGCCCGCCTGGCATCGGCTGCAAAAAGAAGAGCGGATGCTGGGCCGCCCGTGGCGGGAGTTCAACGACGCCAACGTGGTGTACCGGCCGCACCGGATGAGCGAGGATCGACTGCAGCAGATTTATCTGGATCTGTGGACCGAGTTCTACAAGGACCGGCCCAGGTCCCGCTGGCCGGTCCAGCTCTAGGATCGGTTACCCCCGCAACCGATTCCCCTAATCGATACTCATCACGATCTCGTCGTTCTCATCGAGCACGACCCGGTTGCGCCCGCCCTCCTTGGCCCTGTAGAGCGCCTGATCGGCGCGTAGCAGCAGGCTCGCCTCTTCCGACTCGGCCCCCACCTGCACGGCGACACCGACGCTGATGGTGATCTTGACCTTGAGGGGACCGTCACGGACGGTGAGGGCCTCCACCAGCGAGCGGATCCGCTCACCCAGCGCCACCATGTGTTGCTCATCCAGGCCCCGTACCAGGACGCAGAATTCCTCGCCCCCGTAGCGGAAGACCATGTCTTCGGCGCGCACCGCCTCGAGCAACGTGGCGCCCACCTCCACCAGGACCTTGTCCCCGGTGAGATGGCCAAAGTTGTCGTTGACCGATTTGAAGTGATCCAGGTCCATCAGCAGGACCCCGACCGCCGTATCGTGCCTGCGGGCGAAGTTCAGCTCCTGGTCCAATCGCTGCTGCAGATGGTACCGGTTGCCCGTCCCGGTCAGCGGATCGGTGAGCATGTTGTTCGAGAGCTTCTCGACGGCGTCCGCCCCCAGCTCGTCCACGGCGGCGAACTGGAGCATCAGGTGGGTGGCCAGCTGGATGCGGCAGTTGGACGGCAGCACCACCGTCCCTTGGATGCGGTTCCCATCCACGAACGTGCCGTTGAGGCTGCCCATGTCGGTGAGCATGTAGCTGTGGCCCTGGAGGGAAAGGCGTGCGTGCTGGCGCGAGATGGCACCGTCGGCAAACGGATAGTCCACGCTGTCGTCTCGGCCGAGGATCCCTCCCTCGGGCCCGATGAACAGGTACCGACCCGCCTCGCCGCCGCTGAGTACGGTCAGCGTCGCGCCGACGATGCGTTTGGAATCCTCCGGCAGCGGATTGATGGCCTGTGAGACCGTCGTCGCTGCGTTGCGGAGATCTTTGATTGAACCTTTCTTTGCCACGTCCATATTCCCCATGCGAGAGGTCCACGATGTCCAGACCTATCCATTATGCTCACGCAATGCATTGAACTTCTAGCCCTGTCGATACAGGATCGGGCATCGAAACGGCCCACTGGCGGGAGTTGTGATGAAAATTCTGTCCGAGCTTTTCTACACGAACACGGCGTTTGCGATGGTCTACATCATGGTCATCTCGCTGGTGGTCTCCGCCATCGTGGATCTGGTGGTGACCCGGTTCCTGCGCAAGCTGGCCGACAAGACCAAGAACCAGCTGGACGACGTGATCATCCAGACCCTGCGGCGGCCGCTGGCCTCCACGGTGGTCATCGTCGGCGCCGCGTTCGCCCTGCAGCGCCTGGGCTACGAGGGCACGATCCCGTTTGTCAGCAGGGGCGTGCTGATCACCCTGGCGGTGGTGCTGTGGACCAGCGCCGGGATGCACATCGCCATGAGCTCGCTCAATGCGTTGGCCCAGAAGGCCGACACCATCAAGATCGTCCAGCCCCGCACCCAGCCGCTGTTCGAGATCATCGCCAAGACCGTGCTCATCGCCGGCGCCGCCTACGGCATCTTGCTGGCGTGGAACGTGGACGTCACCGCCTGGCTGGCCAGCGCCGGTATCCTCGGTATCGCCGTCGGTTTTGCCGCCAAGGACACCCTGTCCAACTTCTTCTCGGGCATCTTCATCCTGGCCGACGCCCCGTACAAGATCGGCGACTTCGTCATCCTGGGATCGGGGGAGCGGGGCATGGTCACCGACATCGGTATCCGCTCCACCCGCCTGCTGACCCGCGACGATATCGAGATCATCGTGCCCAACGCCTCCATCGCCAACGCCAAGATCGTCAACGAGACCGGCGGCCCCCACGACATGGAGCGGGTGCGGCTCACCGTGGGCGTGTCCTATGACAGCGACGTGGACCAGGTCAAAGAGGTGCTGATGAGTGTGGCGGCGGACAGCCAGTACATCGTGGACGAGCCGACGCCACGGGTGCGCTTCCGCGAGTTCCTCGACTCGTCGATGAAGTTCCAGCTGATGGGCTGGATCGAGGAGCCGGTGCTCCGCGGCCGGGCCCTCGACGAGCTGCACACGATGGTCATCAAACGCTTCCGCAAGGAAGGCATCGTCATCCCCTACCCCCAGCGCCGCGTCTGGCTCCACCAGCAGGAGGACTGAATCGCCGTGTCCCGACGGCTGCTCCCGCTCACGCTGGCCGCCCTCGCCCTGCCGCTGCTCGTCTGCTCCTGCGCCCACACCCGCACCGCCCAGCTCGCCGAGGACTACAACCTCACCCGCGCCGAGGTGAAGCGCTTCGAACGCGGCATCGCCGTGGCCGAGCAGTTGGGCTCCTTCGTGGGCCGCGGCGAGCTCAGCGTCGGGGGGGTCAAGCACCGCTACGACTGCTCGGGGCTGGTCAACGCCGTGTACTACCAGGCCGGCCGGGATCTCGAGGGCGCCAACAGCGCGGCCCTGTACGAGCGGGCCCGCAAGGAGGGGGTCTTCCACAAGCGCAAGCGCCCCCGCCCAGGCGACGTGGTCTTCTTCGACAACACCCACGACCGCAACGGCAACCGCCGCCTGGACGACAAGCTGACCCACGTCGCCGTGGTGGAGAAGGTCGCCGACGACGGCACCATCACCATGGTCCACAAAGGCGGCAGCGGCGTCACCCGCATCGTCATGAACCTGCGCCACCGCCGGGCGGCCACGGATGACGGCGGCGACAAGATCAACAGCCACCTGCGGGGCGAGACGGCCAAGGACCGCCGGCGTACCCGCTACCTGGCGGGGGAGCTGTGGCGGGGGTTTGGCTCGATGTGGCGGCTCAAAGGCGACGATCCGGGCTGAGGCCGGACAACGTCCGGGCCCGCCAGTCCCATTGTTGACGGGAAATAGATAGTCAAAG
Organism: uncultured Rickettsiales bacterium; assembly: GCA_964504165.1. GTDB lineage: Bacteria > Myxococcota_A > UBA796 > UBA9615 > CAYRNR01 > CAZDDH01. Next base: position 8,611 of record CAZDDH010000099.1, read on the forward strand.
ATCAAACACCGTCCCCCCCTTCGTCCCCCCTTGGTGGCCCTGACCATCTACGGACAGGTGCTCTCATCTCATCGCCAGCGATGTCGTGGCGTTACCGGGTATGGACAGTGCCGGGTCCGTGGATAACCCTATGGGTTACCCACCGCCCCTTGGAAAACGCTCCGCGTTTCCCACACTGACGCACACCCTCTACGACAATGAGATTGAATAGGGGAAAGGAAAGGAAAGGGAGGGAAGAGGAAGTCGCCGCAACAGAAATCAGCAAAGCGATGGACCGGCCCCCTTGCAAAAAAGCCCCATAGGGGTGCTTCTTCCCGAAATCCATCTTCATCTTTTTGAAATCGTAGGTAGAGGCTGTGGACAGGGTGGGAAGCCGCTGATAGAGCGGCGAGTATCGCCGCGCAGCGGTTCTACAAGCGGCGGTGGATAAACCGTGCCCAGCCCAGGACCCCCTAGGCCCCCACCGGACCTGACCAGCCCACAATTCCTGGTGATCCCCGGTTATCCACGGTCGCGGCGCTATCCATAGCCTTCTTCGCCAAGCAGGTCGTCCAATACCAAGTTATCGCGGAGATGCCGCTCATCACCGCCACAACTTGGTACTGACGCCAATCCGGTGATCAATGCTTTGAGTAGACAGTCTCCCAGGATTTCCCGTCATCGCTGACGAGGATCTCGTTATTGGTGCCGCCCACAACCAGAAATCCTGCTGGACCGTGGGTGACGCCGTTGAAGTTCTCGCGATGGTTGGCATTGCGGGTCTTTTGCCAATTCACACCCTCCGTGGAGCGCAAGATCCGGTCTCCGCTGGCGGCCACGAAGACTCCATCGTCGTGGGCGATGGCCATCGCGTCGAAATAGGGCTCGTCCGACCATTCCCAGGACAGACCGTCGCTGGACCAGGCCACCCTGTTGTCCTTCGGCTGTTGCCTCTCGACGTGGAACCAGTTGGCACGCGAGATGAAGCGTCCATCGACGTATGAAGGCGGCCCAACCATGTTGCCGCCGGCCCCAGCTAAAACCGGCGTCCAGGTCTGCCCATCTGTGGATACGACGATTGCGCTGTCCGAACCCCCGTTCCCGGTGATGACGAATACTCCGGCCCCAAAGGACACACCCTTGGGGACGAGGGTTTCACTGAAATCGATGCGTTCCCAGATCTCGGCATCCTCGGAAAAGTAGACGGAATCCGAATAGGGGGCGACCGCCACAAAACGGTTCATGCCGTAGGCCACATAGGTCCCCTCGGCGTACTCCACCGAATTCAAGTACAGCTCACCATCCCCACGGCACGGATAGCAGCCTGTGGCGGCCAGCAATGACAGAAAGCAGACGGTCGTTGCCACGATGTGAAACGGTCGGGCCATGGTGCGGTGTTTCTCCGGCAAGCGATCCTGTACCGCCTTCATCAGAGTACCGGATGCTGCCTTCACGATGGGCGGGGAGCCCCATAACTCCTCGTCTCGCCCGGAAGAATCGGGTGGGACAGTGATGCTAGTCGCTTCAATGAAGGGTTAGTGGCCCCGTTTGAACTCCAACGCACGTTCGTGCGTCAGTCCGGCTCTACGGCCGGTCCCCGCGCCCGTCGATCCAACCCCCGCGCCAGCGTCACCGCATCTTCTACCAGCCCCTCCAGGGTATCGATGGCCAGGCCGGGCACCGTCAGCACCACCTTGTTGTCGCGCACACACGATCCCTCGTGGCCGTGGACCACTTCCAGCAGGTCTCCCCGCAGCTCGTCGCCGCGCAGCAGGCCGCCGATGGCCCGGGGATCGTCCCCTGTGACCGCGACCGTGGTGTCCAGGATCGGATCCCCCAGCTCGAGGCGGTCGTCCGGGGCCACCGGGCCGATGCGCTGGATGGTCAGGTGGGGGGGCAGGGTGGTGGGGAGCCCCACCTCGATGGTCGTGTGCAGCAGGGGCTCGCCCCGGGGCCGCTCGAAGCGGACGGTGAGGGGGTACGAGCGGTAGGTGGCCCGGGCGACGAGCCGGTCCGACGTCTCGGTGAACTCCAGGTCGCGGGCCTCGGCCAGTCCGAGGATCGCCCGCCTGGGGCCGGCGGCCAGGGCCCGGGCCAGGGCGATGACCCGGTCGACCCGTGCCCCGAATTCAGTGGGCGCGATGCTGGGATGGCGGCTGGCCAGCCAGGCGCCATCCAGATGGAGGTGGGCGGTGTCGTCCAGCAGGTCCATCAGGCGGTCCTCGACCTCCCTGCCCGTCAGGATCGCCGTCGCCGCTGCCTCGTCAGCGCAGAAGATGCGGCATTCCCGGTCGATGGTGGCGTGGCCCGTCTCGATCTCGGGGGGCTCGATGATCCGCCCCAGCCCCGACCGGCGTCGGGTCTCGATGCGGAGCCCGACCGCAAGCTGATCGGGAATCCGCGCGCGGATGTGGGTCTGGATCCGGTTTTGCTGCGTCTGGCCTTCGGGGTAGGTTCGGATCAACAGCTCGACGCCTTGGTGTACACCCCGTATCACCGGGCGGTCAGACGGCTGGTCCCCGAGCAGGCAGGTCAGCTCGCGGTGCGCGGCCCAGGGGATCCAGGTGGTGAATCGCTCCCGCTGCCTTTCGAGGGATCGGTCCAGGGATTGGTAGACGAGATAGCCCACCGCCGCGGCCGGGAAGGCGCTGACGGCCGCGAAGATGGCGATGGCTACGATAGGTTCCATACCGCCTTGGTTAATGCCCCGTCGGCCAATTGCTTTGCCCGCCGGTCCAGCGCCCGCGCCGCCGTAACCGCCTCTTCCACCAGCCCCTCCAGCGAGTCCTTGGTCAGGCTGGATACGCGCAGGACCACGACCTGGCCTTTGACGTAGGAACCTTCGTGGCCGTGGACCACGGCCAGCAGGTCGCCCCGCAGGTCATCGTCGCACAGCAGTTCGGCGATGGCGTCCCGGTCTTGCCCCTGGACGACCACAGTGGCATCGAGGATCGGGTCGCCCAGGTGCAGCCCATTGTTCGCGCCTGCTGCGCCGATGCGTTCAATGTGGAGGTTGGCGGGGAGGGGGGAGGGGACTCCGGCCTGGATGGTCGTGCGGAATGCCTGCCCGTCGGCGGGACGCTCGGTCCGGACCAGCAGCGGAAATCCTCGATAGGTGCCGCGGGTGAGGATCTGGCCCCTGGTCTCCAACACCTCCAGGTCGTAATCCTCGGCCAGCTGCCTGGCGGCGCGGCCGGTGCTGCCGGCCAACGCCTTCGCCAGGGCGACCACTTGGTCCACCCGAGGGCCGAATTCATTGGGCAGGATGGCTGGATGGCTGGATGACAGCCACTCGTCGTCCAGGTGGACCTTGGCGTTCTCCTCCAGTAATGGCAGCAGTCCAGCCACGACGGCCTCGTCCCGCATGATGGCCGTGGCGGCCACCTGGTCATCCCCGCGGATGGAGAACGTGCGGTCGATGGCGGGCTGCCCGGTGGTCACGTTCGGGGCGCCGAGGATCCCCTCGATGGCGGTGTTCCTGCGCTCCAGGTACAGGCCGATGGTGAGGTGGCGGGGGACGTGCGCACGGATGTGAGTCTGTAGCGTGTTCAGCCGCTCCCGGTTCTCGGTGTAGGTGCGGATGAGCAGCTCCACGCCGTCGATGTCACCCCGGACCACGGGTTGATGACCGTTGTTGCTTCCACACCGGTGCGTCAGTTGCTTCTTTGCGGCCCAGGGTTCCCACGTGTCGAAGCGTTTGCGGAGCTGCTCGGTGGTCTCCGCGTTGACCTGCTTGAGGAAGTGGTAGGCAAAAAAAACAATGAGCGACGGAACGCCCACGATAGCGGCGAATACCTGGATCCATTCGACGAGTTCAAGCGACATCTGGCACCGCCCAACTGTGTCACAAGAACACGGGACGGACCGGATTGCTGCCAAGCTTGCAGCGGATTTTTACGAACTGGAAGGCAGGTGCGGCCGCATCATCAGCGCCACGTCGCCGACGCAGTCCCGGCCCAGGCGCTGGGACAGCAGGGTGATGTCCAGGATGATGTGGTTGGTGGCCGTGTCCACAAGCGAGGGGTTGGAGGTCCACACGGCCTGGTTGTCGGCGTCCGGTTCGGCGCCGCCGATGAGGGCCTGGCGGCGGTCCACCACCACCAGCGCCTTGTGGGACCAGGCGCCCTTCTCGGCATCGCCGGCCACGTCGTCGATCCAGCAGCTGAACTCCCCGGGCTGGTCGGTGACGCGATCCGGGCTGTGCAGCACCCGGTGCAGCTCCACGCCGGTGAGTGAATCCAGGGCCGGCATCAGCCGTTCCAGCTCCCGATCCCACAATGACAGGTACACCGAACGCTCCGCCGTGCGGATCATGGCTTCGGCCCGGGCCAGCACCTCTTCGTACCGGCTCAGGATCCAGATCGGCTCCGGCCGGGAGCGGGCGGGCAGCTGCTTGAGGCTGTGGTCCAGCCGCTCCAGCCGGCTACGGGCCTGCCGGCGCATCTGCTCGATGAGGCCGTCGGGGGAGACGGGCTGGTAACGGGCCGGCTTGCCACCGACGGCAAAGGCCGCCCCGGCGAGCTCCAGCTTGCGCAACACGGCATACACGGCGCTGCGGGGGATGCCGGAACGCGCCGCCACCTCGTAGCCGGTGAGGCCGTCCTTGCCATCCCCCTCCAGCAAGGTGATGTAGGCCAGCGCCTCGTTACGGGCGAACCCCAGCTCTCCCAGCTGGGCCACGGTTTCTTCATGCATGCTTTTACCTGCCGTGCGATGACCGGCTCCGTCGCCGGCGCATCTTCTTGCGAGGGTCTAGTCTACACACTCCGTGTAGACCTCGAAGTAGGAGTTGTCGACGGGGTTGGAAACGCGGGCAGCGGCGATGTTGGTACCGATCTGCAGGAAATCGGTGACATCCACCGGCGCGACGGTGGTGGATTCGGTGCAGCCGGCGTTGTCATTGACGCAGCCCTCCTCCTGCCAGTCCCCACCCCAGCTGCCCACCAGCTGGTCGTTGAGGTAGAAGCTGATGCCGTCATCGGACTGCATGGAGAGGAACAGCGCCGGCGGCAGCTGGTCCAGGTAGAACTCGGCGCGGTAGACCTTGTCGTACCCCGAGGGGATGTGCCCCGAATCGGGGATGGAGACCGTGGAGAAATCCACCATCTGGAAATCCCAGTCGTAGTAGGCGTGGCCCCAGTCATCCGTGAGATCGCTGGAGTGCTCGAAGGGCATCGACCCCCACCATTGCCAGTCGGCCTCTATCGTTTCGTCGCAGGGGGGGAGTTCTTCCTCGATGGGGTCGTCCTCGGGCTCGTCCTCGGGCTCGTCCTCGGGTAGGTCCAGCTCGGTGGCGGCCGGCACGTCAGGCTCCTCGGGGTCCGGGTCGTCCGGATCGATCTCCGGCGGGACGTAGTCGTCTCCCCACTCGTCCAGGTCGTAATCGAGGCAACCTCCCGTAAACGCGAGCAAAGCGACGGGGATCGCGAAACCGCTGAGCAGGTGCTGGATGGCTTTTTTCATGACTCGAATCTCCCTCGATTGACGGGCTTCTCCCAGCCTTCTGTCGATACAGTAACTCATAAATGAGTCACTAACAAGACGGCAACGACAGTTTTTTGGCTGGTTTGCGTGGGCCCGCACGTGCGTGAAGGTTCGGAATCTGCTGGACCCCGTGGTAAGCTCCGCGCAACTCCGGGTCGGTCCCGGAGGGGAGGTCCCCACCATGGCTCCAGCCCTATACCCCATGACGCTCCGCGGGATGGCCCTCGTCCTGTCCCTGTGCTTCGTCGCCTGCGCGTCCGCCCAGGACGACGCGACCAACCGCCCAGACTGCGGGTACAACGACGATCCGGGGCCCAACTTCACGCTGGAGGACGTCAACCCCACCTCCCCCACCTACGGCCAGCAGATCACCCTGTCGGACTACGACGACAAGGTCATCTTCATCATGTTCATCCGTTCGAGCTGCGGTCACTGCCAGTCCCTGTCCACCTATCTCAACAGCTACATGGAGGCCAACGACTCGGCCTGGGGTGGCCAGGTGCTGTTCCTGATGGTGAACATGATCGGCTGGGAGGACGACATCGCCGAGTTCACCTCCTTGCACAACCTGCCCACATTGCAGGACACGTCCGCGGCCCACGTGGCCGAGGACTACGGCGCCTACCTGTACTGGAACTACCTGTTGAAGCCCGGCAGAGAGCTGTACACCTTCTATTACTCGTACAGCTTGCCCGCCTACGAGTCCCGCCTGCTCGGTGAGATCCAAGAAGCGCTCGGGGCCGCCAAGTGAGATACGCGGCGCTGGGCGCCCTGTTCCTGGCCCTAGGGCTGGGTGCACCCCTGTGCATCGAGAAGGAACCCCAGCTGGACGACGACGACACGTCAGATTGCCCCGAGCCGTTCGACGGCGAGATGACCGAGACCTACGACGAGATCTACAACCCCGACGGCGTCTGGCGGGAGCACGAGGACTCGGTGGACGGCGAGCTGTGCTTCGACTGCCACCTGTGCAGCAACAACGACGCCGAACCCATCGACAACACCCACTACGTCTGCAAGCACTGCCACGAGGAAAACGGCGACATCAACGCTACGGGCAGCGGCTGCGAGTGCGGTGATCTGGACTGCGACGCCGATCCCCCGGTCCTCACCTGCGCCAATTGCCACACGGACGGTTGCAACGGCCATGCATCCGCCGATCAGATGAACGCCCTGTGCGATTTTTGCCATATCAATCCGGAGGCGCCATGAACTCCCACCCCTGGTCCCATTGGTTCCTGATCGCCGCCATGCTGCTGTGGCCCGGCTGCGCCTGCGACGATGAGTTGCCGGCGGATGACGAC
>CAZDDH010000099.1:15387-29440 GCA_964504165.1 uncultured Rickettsiales bacterium
GGGCGGGGTCTTCCCCACCCCCACTCCCCCGATGACCACGACGACACCGGGGATGACGACGACTCGACCCCCGAGCTACCCCCGGGCTGCCTGGAGGAGCCGGGCCCCACACCAATGATGGACATCTGCGCCGAGGAGGCCCCCTGCCGCTGGGACGGCGGCAGCGACGGCGCCAAGTTCGGCTTCGACATCGCCACTGGCGGGGACTTCGACGGGGACGGGATCGATGATTTTGCGGTGGGCGCCAAGGGGTACACGGACTTCGAGGAGGAGGGGCGCGTGCTGCTGTTCCCGGGCACGGTCGCCACCGAGGATCCCATGCCCGCTCCGGGCGTCTTCGTGGGCCCGCAGCCGCTGGCCTTTGCCGGCTTCTCCACCGCGCTGGTCCCCGACATGAACGGCGACGGGTTCGACGACCTGGTGGTGGGTGGCACGGGGGTGGAGGACCCCCCCGGCGTGGATACTTCCGCCAACGTGGGGGCGGCCTACTGGATCCCCGGCGGCCCGCTCCCCGACCCCGATCCGGAGAGCGGCGAGATCCTGCTGGAGCCGCAGACCATCTTCTACGGGGAGAGCTACTACGCCCGGGTGGGCTGGGACATGGCCGCCGCGGGCGACATCAACGGTGACGGGCTGGGGGATCTGCTGCTCAGCGGCGAGCTGCAGTCTTACTCCGCGGAGGACGGGGAGGGCTATCGCCAGGGCCGGGCCTACGTGGTCCTGGGCAAAGAAGAGGGCTGGGGCGAGACCATGTGCCTCTCCGAGGCGGACGTGATCATGGACGGGGACGAGGGCACGGAGATGGCCGGCGAGGCGCTGGCCGGCGGGCACGACCTGGACGGCGACAGCGTGCCGGATCTGGTCGTCGGGGCCCCGTACAACCACGCGCTGGGGAGCTACGCCGGCCGGGTGTACGTGGTCTCGGGTGATGACGTGGCCGGCGGCGGGAGCTTCGATCTGGCCAACGTGGGGGTCACCCTGGAGGGCACCGGCACAGCCTACGAGGTCTTCGGCTGGCATGTGGGCTCCCCCGGCGACCTCACCGGCGACGGGCTGGGGGAGATCGTCGTGGGGATCCCGGGGAACGACGGGGCGGGCTACAACGCCGGCGCCCTTATGATCTACCCCGGCAGCACCACCCTCGCCTCGGGCCAAGCTCCCGAGCCGCTGACCACCATCACCGGGGAGTGGGCCGAGCACGATCTGGGCATCCGTACCACCGGCGCCGACCTGGACGGCGACGGCGGGACCGATCTGCTGGTCTCCGCCATCTACGCGCACCAGGGGTTCGTGGGCAAGGCGGGCCGGGTCTACCTGTTCCGCCACCGCGAGGAGGTGGCCTGGGAGGCGGTGACCAGCGCCGTGGACGCGGACGCTAGCTACTCGGGTGCAGGGGTGCTGGACCTCCTGGGCTACGGCCTGGCGGCCACCGATTTGAACCTCGACGGCGCCGACGACCTGCTGCTGGGCGCGGCCTACCACGACACCGACGAAGGCGACGACGTGGGCCGGGTCTACATGTTCTGGGGCGGGGAGCTCTGAGAACGCGGCGGGTCTAGGTTACTTCCAGTGCCCGTACCCGTGACCACATCCAGGTCGTCGTCGTCATCCACCTGAACTTTCCGCATGCCAGCACGCCCGCGCAAAACAACGCAGGAATTCCGACCCTCGACAGAACCACGAGAACTGGGGCTTGAGGCATCCGATCGTGCAATTTGAACATGGATTCATCGTACCGCTAGCGGGCACAGATCCGAGGGTTGAGATACCCTATATGTTTAGCGGCTAGGTGCAGGCGCGTTCTTGACGCGTGCGACCGTGCGCCTTTTCCTCGGTTGTGGGCGTGCCCGGTTTTGGTTTCCCGGGGGGGCGGGTAAAGGTACGAATGGCGAAGGACCTTTCTCCGATCTTGCTGTCCGAGTTGCGGCGTTTCATCGTCCGTAACCTGGGTTTGGAGTTCCCCAAATCCAGGCAGGCAGATCTGGAGAGGAGGCTGCAGCTGGCCGCAGACGAGCTGGGATTCCCCAACGTCAACGCCTGCATGCAGAGCCTGATTTCGTCGTCCTGGACCCCACATCAGGTCGAGATCCTGGCCGGGTCGTTGACCGTCGGCGAGACGTATTTCTTCCGGGATCGGGCTGCCTTCGACGTCTTCGAGAAACGGTTGCTCCCCGAGATCATCAGCGCCCGCGCGGCGGGATCCCGCCGGCTGCGCATCTGGAGCGCCGGGTGTTGCACCGGGGAGGAGCCGTACACGCTGGCCATCCTCACCAGCGAGCACCTGCCGGACCTGCCGCGCTGGTCGGTGACCATCCGCGGGACCGATCTCAATCCACGCTTCCTGGCCCGCTGCCGGCGTGGGATCTATCGGGACTGGTCCTTCCGCGGGGTGTCCAACGAACTGCGGGACAGCTACTTCAAGAAGTTGCCGGACGGGGAGTACGAGATCCGCCGGCACATCAAGCGCATGGTGACCTTCTCCTACCTCAACTTGGTGGAGAACAACTACCCATCGCCGCTGAACAACACCGGCTCGATGGACATCATCTTCTGCCGCAACGTGCTGATGTACTTCCAGCAGGAGCAACTCCAAGCTGCGGCCCGGCGCATCGCCTCGTGCCTGCAGACCGGAGGCTGGCTGGTGGTGGGTGCGGGGGAGGGGGCCACCCTACCCCTCGACGGCCTGACGCCCATCTCCATCGACGGCCGGGTTTTTTATCGCAAAGAGCCCCTGTTCTCCCCGCCGCCGGCGAGGAAGCCTCGCGAGCAGCCCTTGCCGCCGCCGCCGCCGGTCAAGAAGACCGAAAATATCGACGCAGAGGATTGTACGCGGCGGGCACACGAGTTTGCCGATCAGGGCCAGCTGGAGGAAGCGTTGCACTGGACGGACAAGGCGCTGCGTGTGTCCCGGTTCAACGCCGAGCTGTACCAGCTCAAGGCCACGATTCTTCAGGAGCAGGGGCGGATCCAGGAGGCGTACGTGGCGCTCAGGACCGCCGTGGCCATCGACTCCAAGGCCGTGATGGCCCATTTCGCCATCGGCTGCCTGGGCCTGCATCGGGCGAGCATGGCCATCGAGGCGCGCAACTCCATGCACATCGTCTTGGAGCTGCTGGAGGATCACGCCGAGGACGAGATCCTCGTGGACGCGGAGGGGCTGACGGCGGGGAGATTGCGTGATGTCGTGCTGTCGATGCTCGGCGAGGAGGACACGCTATGAAGGCCTCCACGCGAGCCATCTTGCAGCGCCGTGCCTACGAGCTGGCGCGCCCCACCGATGTGGAGTCAGACGCCGAAACCGTGGAGATGCTGGTCTTCAAGCTGGCCAGCGGTTCCTACGGCGTGGAGTTGGAGTACGGCCTCGAGTTGATCACGTTGGCCGAGCTGACGCCGGTGCCCTGCGCGAAGCCGTTCGTCAGCGGCATCACGAGCGTCCGGGGCCGCATCGTCTCTGTGTTGGACCTCGACAAGCTGCTGGAGCTTCCGTCCTCCGGCATCGTGGACCGCAACAAGGCCCTGATCGTGGCCAACGAATTCATGGAATTCGCGGTCCTGTTGGATGACGTAGTCGGGATCATGTCTGTCGCCGAGGGCGACCTTCAATCCCGTTTGGGATTGCCGTCCGAAGCGGCGGCACCGTTTGTGCGTGGGATCACACCCGACGGCGTGGTGTTTCTCGACATGGGCCTCCTGTTGAAGGAACCCACCTTGGTGAACCGTGAGGTGGTCGGCGGCTGACAGCGCGTGAGCGCTGCCTTACCGCCCGAGGAGAATGATGATGAACAAAGTGATCAACACAAATCTGATGACGAAGCTGATGTTCATCTTCGTGATTGTGTCACTGGTGCCGATCGTCATCGTTGGTGTGACGAACTACATCTCGGCCAAGAACACACTCAAGAAGCAGTTCCTGGCCCATCACCAGTCCATCGCTCAGGCCAAGGAAAACTCGGTGGCTTTGCTCATGTCGATGCGCATGGAGCAGATCGAGATCCTGGCGGGGGACGAGGTGGTCCAGAACCTGGTGAACATCTGGAACACCAATCGGGGCCAGGAGTCGATGTTCGTCGAGGTGATGGCGGGCGAGGCTCGCAACTTCATCGAGTTCGAGCTGCCCAAGTTCAGCGATATCACCCCCTTCTACGAGTACAGCTTTCTGGGCAATACCGGGGAGGTGTACTTCTCCACGAACCCGGACATGGTGGGCAAGGATTTCTCGTCCGAGAAATACGTCGAGCGCGTCGCCGAGGGCACCATCGTCACCGATATCGAGCTCGACCCCGAGACCGAAGCGCCATTCTTTGCCGTCGTGGCGCCCATCAAGCACCGATCCATCGCCAGCGGGGAGGCCATTGGCGTGGTGGTGGCCAAGATGAGCACCACCGAACTGGATTCCATCGTCGGGCAAAAGGGCGACGATGGCTCGAGTGAAGAGATCTACATCGTCAACAGCGCCGGCCTGATGATCACCGACTCCACCGGCACTCCCAACGCCGTGCTCAAGCAACAGGTCGACACCGAACCGGTCCGCCGCTTCAACCAGACCGGCGAGTTCATGTCCGATGTCTACGTGAATTACCGCGGCGAGAAGATCGTCGGCGTATCCGCCGCGGAGAAGCTGCAGGAAACCACCGGCCTGGGTTGGCTCGTACTATCGGAGATCCGGGTCAAGGACGCCTTCCGGCCGGCGCGCAGAATGCGGCTCACGATGCTAGCCCTGGCGGCCCTCATATCGCTGATCGTCGCCTATGCCGCCCGTATCCTGGCCGGTCGCATCGCCAATCCGATCCGGCACATCTCCCGCCAGATCGAACGGGTCAGCGAAGGGGACCTCACCGTCGAGGTACCGGTCGGGCGCTCCGACGACGAAGTGGGCCGGCTGGCGGAGGCGTTCCGCAAGATGGTGGGCAGTTCCCGCACGACCACGCGTGAGATTCAGCAGAGCGTGCAGGTGCTGGCCACCTCCGTCAACGAGATCTCCTCCAGTACCTCCCAGCTGTCGGCCATCGCCACCGAGACGGCCACCGCCGTCACGGAGACGGCTACCACGGTGGAGGAGATCAAGCAGACCGCCAAGATCTCCAGCGACACGGCCAACGAGGTGTCGGAGAGCGCCCAGCGAGCGGTCCAGGTCTCGGACACGGGCAAGCAGTCCACCGAGGACACGGTGGCGGGCATCGAACGCATCAAGAGCCAGATGGAGATCATCGCCGAGAGCATCATCCGCCTCAACGAGCAGGGGCAGACCATCGGGGACATCATCTCCACGGTGGACGACCTCTCCGAGCAGTCCAACCTGCTCGCCGTCAACGCGGCCATCGAGGCGGCCAAGGCGGGGGAGCACGGCAAGGGCTTTGCCGTGGTGGCTCAGGAGATCAAGAACCTGTCCAACCAGTCCAAGCAGGCCACACAGCAGGTGCGGACCATTCTCAACGACATTCAGCGAGCCACCCGGGATTCGGTGGCCGCCACGGAACAGGGCCAATCGGCGGTGAGCCAGGGTGTGGAGCAATCCAACCGGGCCGGTGAATCCATCGTCAGCCTGGCCCGCAACATCGACGACGCCGCCCATGCCGCCATGCAGATCGTGGCCTCCAGCCATGAACAGCTGGTGGGCATGGATCAGGTGGCCTCGGCGATGGAAGCGATCAACGCGGCCTCTGTCCAGAACGTCGACGCCGTCAACGTGCTGGACGTGTCCTCCAAGAAACTCAGGCAGCTGGGTGACAACCTTCTCGAATTGGTGGAGCAGACCAAGGTCTAGATGGGCGTATTTGACGACGATTTCCTGCAGGAGCTCCTGGCTACCTTCCGTGAGGAGGCCCGGGAATATCTGCAGCTGATCGGGACCGGGCTGGCGGAGCTGGGTTCGGGCGGAGATCCGCCCGAAGATACGTTGGAGATCATCTACCGGACGGTGCACAGCCTCAAGGGCGCCTCTCGCTCGGTCAACATGACCGACATCGAGACCCTCTGTCAGGAGATCGAGAGCATCTTTTCCCAGATCCGTTCCCACGATCTACAGCTCACCACTGATGCGTGCGAGACGCTGCAAGTGGCGATCGATCTGATGGCGGAGCTGGTGGATGGGGCCGGTGAAATCGTCGTCGATCCGGATCGCTACGCGGGCATCGTCGAGGCCGTGCGTTCGATCCCGGATGGCTCGTCGCTGACCACCGTGCCGCTGACCAGCAGCATGGAGTTGAGGGCCGTTCCCGCGCCACCCCCGGTGGTGACATCCGATCATCCAGAACCACCCACCACACCGGAACCGCCGGCGCCCGAGCCCCCGGCACCCGAGCCCCCGACACCCGAGCCCCCGGCACCCGCGGCGCCCCCACCGGCCCCGTCACCGGCGGAGTCCCCGCCACCCAAGCAGGAGCCGGTGTTCGACTTCGGCTCCGAGCTGGATGAGTTCACGCTGCAGCTCCGGGAGGCGTTCAAGGCCGAACTCCAGGAACACCTGCAATCCATCAGCTCGGGGCTCGAGCAACTGGGTACGGGCGATGGGGCCGATATTGGCGACCAGCTGGACTCCATCCACCGGTCGGCCCACAGCCTCAAGGGGGCCTCACGGGCCGTCCGCTGGGCCGAGATCGAGTCGGTCTGTATGGCCCTCGAAGATCAGCTGGGGGCCCTCAAGCGGGGCGAGGCCGATCTCACGCCGCAGGTGACGGAGATCTTGCACCAGGCGGTGGACCGCATGTTCGCCTTCGTCGAGCTGACCGGCGACGACAGCGATGCCGAAAATGCGATGGCCGGCACCATCCGCGACGAGGTGTCGATGCTGCTGGGGACGGTCCCGGAGGCATCGACGGACACATCGCTGGCGGGGGAACAGTCCACGTCTCTCTACGAATCCATCTCCACGCCAACACCATCCGCTCCGCCCGTCGTCGCCCCCCCCACGGCCGCTCCGCCCGCTGCCGCGCCACCAGCTGCCGCGCCACCCGTTGCTGCGCCACCCGCTGCCCCGCCACTCGCTGCCCCGCCACCCCAAGCGGCTGCACCGGCTCAGCCCCCGACCCCCGCCAAAAAGGCCCCCGCGCCCCGGGAACCCGCGGTGTCGGCCATGCAACACGCCGATACGATCCGGGTCTCCACCGAGCGCCTGGGCCAGCTGTTGCTGCAGGCGGAGGAGATGCTGGCCCTCAAGATCGAGTTTGGTCAGCTGCAAGACGATCTCCAGGCGATGAGCGATGAGTTCGAGGAGCTGCGGGAGCTGCCCGCGGAACGGGACGACGACGAGCTGCGCCAGCTCAAGGCGCTGGACGACGCGAGCCGCCGGCTGACCGGGGAGGCCGATCGGTACCGTCACTCGCTCCATGGGATGGTCGACCGGCTGCTGGAGGACATGAAGCAGGTGCTCATGCTTCCGTTCTCCTGGCTGCTGGATCCGTTCCCCAGGATGGTGCGGGAGATCTCACGCTCGCTGAGCAAGCCCGTGGATATCGAGATCCGGGGCAGCGACGTGGAGATTGACAAGCGCCTACTCGAGGAGATGAAGGACCCGTTGATCCACCTGGTGCGCAACTGCATCGGCCATGGCATCGAATCCCCGGAGGCCCGCCAGGCCAAGGGCAAATCCGCCCGCGGCAAGATCGTCATCGCCATCACGCAGCGGGACGGCAACAACGTGGAGATGGTGGTCCAGGACGACGGCGGCGGCGTGGATCTGGAACGGCTCAAGCGGGTGGCCCTGGCCAAGAAGGCCGTCGATGCGACCCGCCTGGAGGCGATGGATCAAAAGGACATCTTGCAGTTGATGTTCGAGTCGGACGTGAGCACGGCCAAGAAAGTGGATGCCATCTCCGGCCGGGGCCTGGGTATGGCCATCGTCCGTGACAAGGTGGACCGGCTGGGCGGGACCGTGCGGGTGGACACCGAGTCCGGGATGGGCACCTCTTTCTACATCACCTTGCCCCTCACTCTGGCGACCTTCCGGGGCGTGCTCGTGGAGGTCGGGGGCTACAAGTTCCTAGTGCCCAGCGGCTCGGTGGATGCGGTCCTGAGGCTGGGCCCGACGAGCGTGAAGCGGGTGGAAGGCCGGGACGTGATCTCCTATCGGGAAGAGCTGGTGAGGCTCGTCCCGCTCCACCGGATCCTGGAGCTGCCCGCTGCTCCCTACCGGGCCAATGCGGTCCATTCGTTGACGCTGGCCCTGATCCTGGTCTCCCAGGGCGAGAACATCGCGGTGACCGTGGACTCGGTGGTCCAGGAGCAGGAGGTCCTGTTCAAGGGGCTGGGCAAGCAGCTGGCCCGCGTCCGGAACGTTGCCGGCGCCACGGTGCTCGGCAACGGCACCGTCGTGCCCATCCTCAACGTCACCGACTGCATCCAATCGGCCCGCATCGGCGGGCGGGCTGGGCGGACCATCGGCGCCACCGAGGAGGCCCGCCCCGTACGTGTACTGGCGGTGGAAGACTCCATCACCTCACGCATGTTGATCAAGAACGTCCTCGAGTCCTCTGGCTACCATGTGTCCACGGCCGTCAACGGTGCCGAGGGCCTGGGTATGTTGTCCGCAAACGATTTCGACTTGGTGGTCTCGGACGTGGAGATGCCACAGCTGGATGGGATCCAGCTGACGGCACGCATCCGGGCCAGCGAACGTCTCAAACACTTGCCGGTGATCCTGGTCACCGGTCTGGAACGCGAAGAAGACCGGGAACGCGCGATGGAAGCCGGCGCAGACGCCTATGTGGTCAAGAGTAGCTTCCGCCAGGGCAATTTCCTGGACGTCGTTCACCGTTATGCCGCGAAGGGAGCGACCACGTGATCAAGGTCATGGTCGTCGAAGATTCTGCTGTTTCAAGGGCTCTGATCCGCCGCATTCTCGAGGCGGATACGGCTGTCGAGGTGGTCGCCACGGCCAACAACGGCAAGGAGGCGCTCGCCCTCCTGGCCCACCACAATCCCGACGTGTTGACGATGGATATCCACATGCCGGTGATGGATGGTTTCGAGGCCACCAAGGAGATCATGGCCAACGATCCGTTGCCCATCGTCATCGTCAGCGCCTCCATGAATCCCCGGGACGTCAAGCAGTCCTTCCGGGCGCTGGAGGCCGGCGCCGTTGCCTGCCTGGAGAAACCCAGCGGCCTGGGGCACCCGGACTTCGAGGAGCACGCGACCAAGCTGTGCAAGACCGTCAAGAGCATGTCCAGGGTCCGGGTCATTCGCCGGCGCAAGGAGTACACCCTGCGCAGCTTCAGCGGAGACCCCGATGAGGCTGCCCCCGAAGAGAAGCAGGGCTGCCGCATGTTCGTCATCGGCGCGTCCACCGGCGGGCCGGTGGCGATCCGGGATCTGCTGTGCGGGTTGCCCGACGAGCTGCCCGCCCCGGTGATGATCGCCCAGCACATCTCCGACGGATTCGCCAGCGGGCTGGTGGAATGGCTCGATGCCACCGTACCGCAGGAAGTCCGGGTGGCCCGCAACGGAGAGGTCCCGCGTAATGGTGTGGTCTATGTGTCCCCCGCGGGGCGGCACATCGAGGTCGCGCCGGGTGGATCCCTACGGACGGTCGAGGAACCGCCGGAGCTCGGGTGCCGCCCCAGTGCTAACCGCCTGCTCCGGTCAGCGGCCCGGATCTATGGAGCCAGCGCGGTGGGAATCCTGCTGACGGGCATGGGCAAGGATGGGGCCCAGGGACTCAAAGAACTCAAAGAAGCCGGCGCCCTGACCTTCGCTCAGGATGAGCGTAGTTCCGTCGTCTTCGGCATGCCTGGTGAGGCAGTGCGCATCGGTGCCGCCTGCCACATCATGGCGCCGCGTCAGATGGCCTTCTGGATGTGCCGCAATTTGCTGTGCAATGTGGAGCCAGGGCCATCCAACAAGAGGAAGGGATAACTCGATGAACGAGATGAATTCCCTGGACCAGACCGTCCACATCCTGTTGGCCGAGGACAGTCCAACCCAGGCGCTGCACACCAAATACATGCTGCGCAAGGCTGGATTTGATGTGCTGCACGCCCCGGACGGCGCGGAGGCGCTCAAGGCTGCCCTCGCCAATCCACCGGACCTGATCATCAGCGATGTGCTGATGCCGGAAATGACCGGCTATGAGCTGTGCAAGGCCGTCAAATCGGACGAGAACCTGCGGCACATCCCGGTCATCTTGCTCACCACGCTGTCCAATCCGACGGACGTCTTCCAGGGCCTGGAGTGCGAGGCCGACGCCTTCCTGACCAAACCGGCGGAGGAGTCCACCCTCATCTCCCGGGTCCAGTACTCCATCGTCAACGCCCGCCTGCGGCGCGGAACGTCGGCCGGGGTGGGTATCGAGCTGTTCTTCGCAGGGCGCAAGCACTACATCACGTCCGACCGGATCCAGATCATCGACCTGCTGCTGTCCTCGTTCGAGACGGCTGTCTACAAGAACAAGGAGCTGGAGCAGCGCAACGTCGAGCTGAAGAAGGCACTCCGCACCATCAAGGAGCTGGAGGCCAATTACCGGGCGGTGCTGGAGAACAACGACGACGCGATGGTGGTCACTGACCGCGAGGGCATCTGTCGGTACGCCAACCCGGCCACCGAGCCCATCCTGGGTAGCGTCTCCAGTGATCTGGTGGACAAGCCCTTCGAGTTCTACGGCGACGGCACCATGGAGCGTGGTGAGGTGCGCATCTCCCACATGGACGGCGGGGAGACCATCGCGCACATGCACCGAGTGGAGACGGTCTGGCGGGGCATGCCGGCCTATCTGTTCTCGCTGCGCGACCTGACCGAGCAGGTCCATATGCGCGAGGAACTCAAGGAGCTGTCCCTAGTGGACGAGCTGACCGGTCTGTACAACCGGCGTGGATTCATGACGCTGGCCACCCAGCAGCTCAAGGTGGCCGAACGCACCCGGCGCGGGCTGACGCTGCTGTTTGCCGACATGGACGGCCTCAAGATCGTCAACGACGAGCAGGGGCATCACGTCGGCGACCAAGCGTTGCAGCGCCTGGCGACCATTCTGGGCAGCACGTTCCGGCAGTCCGATATCGTTGCGCGGTTTGGCGGGGACGAGTTTGCCGTGCTGGCCCCGGAGACGGATCTGGCCGCCACGGACGAGATGGTCAGCCGCACCCAGACGCAGATCGATGCCTGGAACGATCGCAACCGCGACAGCTACCATCTTGGCCTGAGTATCGGTCGAGCGGGCTTCGACCCGGAGTCCCCATGTTCCCTCGAGGACCTGATGGAGGTCGCGGACAAGCGGATGTACGAGATCAAGAAACACAAGAAGGGCAGTAGATAACGGCATGGAGCGCCTCGTTCAGTTCCGGCTCGATGAGCGACTGTTCGCCCTGCCATTGGGGCGGGTGGAGCGGGTGCTGCGGGTGGTGGCCTGGACCGAAGTACCCGGTGCACCGGCGATGATCATGGGGGTGCTGGACGTGGGGGGTACGCTGGTCCCGCTGGTCGATCTGCGGGCTCTCATGCGCCTGCCCGAGCGGGAAGTGGACAAGGACGACCAGATCATCTTGGCCGCCACCAGGCAACGGACCGTGGCCCTTCTGGTCGACGAGGTGATGGGGGTCGAGGAGATCGATCCGACCACAATGGTGGCGATGGAAGGGTTTGTCGATACCTTCCCCCTCATAGACGGCATGGTTCAGTGCGGGGACGGCCTGGTCCTGCTGCAGGACCTGGATCGCGTGCTGTCGCCGGAAGAAGAGCGTAGTCTTGAAGAAGCCCTACGGGAGTTCAATCAGAGGGGTTAATAGGAGACGCTGGTCCGATGGCGATCCGCAACATCCTGGGCCCTCCCAACGTCGCGGCACTGAAGAAAGCCGGGAACGTTCGGAAGCTCATCGACGCGTTGGCGTACGACAAGGATCCGGAGATCCAGCTGGAGGCCGTGGATGCGCTGGGCCTGCTCAAGGACCCCCGCGCCGTGGACCCACTGGTGGCTGCCATTGGGCCGCTGGGGCCGCCGGCTCACGGCCGCATCGCCGTCGCTCTGGGGCGGATCGGGGACGAGCGGGCCTTCAAGCCGTTGTTGCACCTGGCCTCCAGGCCCATCAGCCCTGAGCGGTTGGCGGTCATCCGCGCGCTGGGGGACATGGCCGATCCGCGCCTCGCCGAACCGCTGGCCAAGATCTTCACCGCTGGGGATGGCCCGACCCGGGGCGCCGCGGTGGAAGCGCTGCGCAAGATCGGTTCACCGGCCATCCCGCACCTCACCGAGGTCATCAAGGTCGCGTCGGATCAGATCCATCTATTCACGGCCGAGGCCCTGGGGCTGATCGGGGACCCGCGAGCGGTCAGCCCGCTGGTGGGGCTCCTTGGGAGCCGGAGCCCCGAGGTCCGTATCGCCGCGTCTCGCGCCCTCTCCCGCTTTCAGTGGCAGCCCAAGGAGCCGGCGGCGCTGATCCGCTATGCTTTGGACTTGGGCCTGGAGGAGCACGCAGCCCAGGCCGGCGCCAGCCTCATGGACCCGCTGCTCAAGGCGGTGCACACCTGGGATGCGGCCAGCATCACCAGCGTGCGTGCGCTGGCACGCATCGGTACCCAGCAGGCCCTGGACGTGTTGATGGGCCTGCTGCGTAGCGACGAGGCGTCATCCCGGTTCTGGAGCGCGCTCGTGCTGTCCACGGCGCGCATCAACCTCGACAAGATCGTCCCCACGCTGTTCAAGAGCATGCGGGATCCGGACTTTGGCGTCGCCAACGCGGCGTTGTTCTCCATCCTCCAGATCACCCGCCAGCTCGGCGAAGATCTGGACCTGGGCACCTATCCGCCGACCCTGGGCTTGGAACCGAATTCCGTGGACATTCTGCGCACGATCCGCGACATCGAGGCCGACAAGGGGTACCACCTGTCCGCCGCCGTGCGCCTCAAGACCCTGGGCCTGGTGGACATCGCTGATCTGGCCCTGGGTGAGAAGATCCTGGCCCACCGCATCCTGCGCGAGCGGCTCGGGTTGGCCCCCCGCAAGGACGGGGACGCCATCGCGGTGCTGGTCAACGACGTCATCCTCAACCATCCGGAGGACTGGCTGCCGCATCTGGACCGTATCGTCGACGAGTTCAACCGGCTGATGCGCGAGGAGTCCATCCAGCAGTCACTGGCCTATGTCCGCGAGCTGGTCCGGGAGATCGAGACCCGTCGCCTCAAGGCGCTGTACGCGGACGAGCCCAAGAAGCTCGAAAAGGCCCTGCGCAAGCGCCGGGTGCCCCCCAACCGGTCCCCGGCGGGCCGCTGTGACATCTCCCGTCGGCTGGATATGAAGGTCGGCCGGCGCTTCGTGCCGTTTTGGTGGGTGCGGATCCGCCAGGTCACCGCCAAGAAGGAGCAGCAGATCGACAGCGTGATGGCCGACCTGCGCGCCGCCTTCGGCGAGACCTCCAGCGCGGCGGAGGCCAAACCACCGTCCAGGGCGTTCAACTGGATGGATCAGATCCGGGATCCCCGCACGGACGAGCCGCTGATGCAGGTGGACGGGCGGGCCGAGGTCGACGGCGCCAGGTCCCGGATCTCCACGGTCATCCGGTGCCGGCGGGCGGGCAACGACGGCCGCTTCCTGGACTGGGAAGAGGGGGAACACAAGGCCTTCGGGTTCCACCAGCTGGAGGAGCTGAGGACCCTGGGCAAGGTCCTGGGCCAGGGGGTCCCCGGCTCCCACGCCGCCGAGACCCTCGAGGAAGCCATCGGCTTCATCGACACCATCCAGAACCATAACGCCAACGTGGAGCAGGCACGGCGCAACTTCCGGCGGGCACAGGAGCAGGCGCGCCAGGCCATGGCCGCTGCCCAGGGCGGCGACTGGGAGTCGGCCAAGTTTGCGGCCTACGACGCCATCTCCACGGCAGCGCTGGTCGTGCCGGCGGATCAGATGGAGCCGTGGAACCGGTTCATGGATGCCATCGAGAAGAACAACAAGGGGGGGTTGGATCTGGCGTTCCTGGCGGCGATTTAAGGTTGGGGAGAGGGAGAAGAGAAAAGCGCGGAGGACGCGGAGGGGGACGCGGAGGAAGAATGGAAAGAGGGAGGTTTTAGTATGCGGGTAGCGACACTCCCGTCATAGAGCGGAATTCCGTCCCTCACGCCTGACCTGACGACC
>CAZDDH010000100.1:0-29362 GCA_964504165.1 uncultured Rickettsiales bacterium
ATTGGGGAGATGTAATTGTCGCCACTGGAGAGATGAACTTGACGCTGGGCAGAGGTTCGAGTGGGACTGGGAAGTGTTTGCCTGCGACGACGGCGCCGAGGTGCTGGCCGTCGTGGGCAGCTTCGAGGCCAACCCCTGGGGCCTGTACGACATGACGGGCAATGTCGGTGAGTGGGTGTGGGACTGGTACGGGCCGTATCCACCCGGGCTCTCGACCGATCCAACGGGTGCGGCGGAAGGCAACGAGCGGGTAGTCCGTGGCGGCGCAGGGATCACCTACCCGGTAGTCACACACGTCACGGAGCGCGGCAAGAGCGACCCCGGCAACCGGTACCGCTACAGCGGATTCCGGGTTGCGATTTCTCGCCCATGAGCGATGGGGTGCCAGGCTTGGAGGCTTGGTGACAGTGTCTGACACCTATCCCCCAGAAAGTTCAGTGACGAGTGCAAAGCGAAAGGCGGTTCGAAGGTCGTTATTCACCTGTAAAAAGGTAGCCTAGTCCCACTCCTCTTCAGCACGTTGGTCCATTCCGAACACATCGGAAACGAATAGCGTGATACCAGCCACCAACTCGTCCATTTCTTCCTGACTGCGAGTGGTTATAAACAGATCGTCGCCGCCGCCGGCCAGGTCGATCGCATGGTAGCCAGGGGGCAGCATCGACGGTAGTTCCGCGTTAATGTCCTCGAAAGCAACCAAGCGTTGTTCATATATCTCGCTACGATCCGTCAGCTCCCCCACGTAGGCCAGCTCAAGATCCAGAATGCACGGCAACGCCTCGCAGTCGAACGACATCTGTAGTTCAAACGGTGCATCGCCGATCATCGAGGAGATCCGCTCGGTAGCCTCCGGACTGCCGAAAATCGCCTTCAGTTGTTCCGGGTCATCTTCGCCATAGAACAATTCGGCAAACTCCCTCGATGCCTGCTGAGCAGACGTGCGGTCCGCCAAATCGACTACAGCACTGGGAGGAGTCATCCAGAGTTCCAGTAGGGCCCTCTGGCATTCCTCCAGTTCCGGGGTATCGTCATCAGGCAGTTCCAACGGTGGTGTGGAGGTAACCTCAACAGCGTGCACCACAGCGGGCACGTCAGGCGATACCTCGGGTGATTCAGTGATCAGGGACTGAACAAACAGGGCTCCCAAGCCCCCTAGCCCAATCCCTAACAGGCCAGAGAACACCGCTGAAAGGTTCCATCGTTCCATCATGTCTCCATGTGCCCTGCTCCCGGGGCCTCTCTCTGGAAGACGACAACATACGGTGGAAGCGAACGAGAAGCCCCCTTGTTCGACGACGGCCCACCCCTCCCTCTCCCCGGCATCGATCTGACGCTGCGAGCCCGTGAAGCCACCACCCAACCAGGTTCTGCCAACTCCTCGGACCACACCTTGACCTTGCACCTCAGTCCAGGGGGATTGCAGTTCTGTGGTCGGTTTTGAATTCCGGTGTCAGACGCTGTCCCTTGTCACGTAGCCGATGAGAAGCGCCGGGCATCTGTCTTACACACGAAGAGACGGGGCCCACAACGACCCCCTTGGATGGCGTTTTTCTTGCAGAAAAACCCCAAAACCACCATGAAACAACACCAACTAAAGCAACGCTTCCGGTCCCTGAGCGCAGCCGCGCTGTGCGCCGTGTTTTTCACGGGCTGTTACACCTTCCATGGCAACGAAGGGGTCTACGAGAACGCCTGGTTCGAGACCGACCTGCAGGGTGCGGCGAGCACCTGGCCGACGGTCGCTGTGGGCAGTGAATTCACCATCAACATCGAACTATGGGATTGGGTCGACGACACTGTCTACGACGTGCGGTGCGACGACTCATCCGTGATGATCTTGGACGTCGAGACCAAGTGGTCCTTGGATAACGTGGCACACATCGAAGCCACCGCGAGGGCAGGGGGCAGCGGGACGGCATGGATCAAACTGTACGAGGGGACGCTCCCCGACCTCGAGGAAGTGCCCTGGGACGACTGGGAGGGCATCGACACCTCGGAGTACTGCGATCTGCTGGTGGACAAGGCACCGATGGACGTCGCCTCGCCGACCGATATCGAGATCGACTATGGGGGGCTCATCCTGGAGAACCGAGCCAACGCGGTGATGGCCGGCCAGACGGCTCCGATCCAGACGCGTTTGAGGGATTCCGAGGGGACCTGGCTGGGCTACGATTCCCTGGTCGTCGATGCCGACCTCGGGGACGGGCAGATCGAACTGACGGAGATCATCGAAGGGATGATCACGGTCGAGGCGGTGGAAGCCGGGGACCCGGTCGATGTGGAGGTCGGGTACGGGGACCTATCCGCCACCCTGACGGTCCGCCCTATCGAAGAGATCAAGGCCATCTCCACCGAGGTCGCACGACGGGAAGACTCCCGCACCGAATTCGAAATCTTCGTCGCCATGACCTCCACCCATGACGAGATCGTCCTGAACCCGGATTTCGAGGTCGAGGTGATCAGCGGACCGGTGGATTACCTCTTGCAGCACCCCGACCGCATCCTGGTGGGCACCGAGGACCGGACCTCGCTGGTCCGGATAGCGGTTGCCTCGGGGGGCGAAGATCACCAGTTCGAGGTCCGCTCCACCTCGAACAAGGACGCGGACTGGGAGGACGCAGCGGCCAAGGTCGCCAACCGGTCTGCCAGCGGCTGCTCTGTGGGCCGTCCATCGGCGCAGCCCGGGTACCCGGCCATGGTTCTGGCCATGCTCTGGATGTTGATCATCGCAAGGAAGGTGGGTAGGTCACCGTCTCGCCGTCCCAACAGGCGGGGTACCCACCTTCGGTAATCCCACAGACGCTGATGTACGTGGCGGCGATGAAGGTGAAGCGCTCCCCCGAATCCGGCAGGGCCTCCTCCCCTCCCCAACGCACGACGTCACCGTCCGGGAACAGACCATAGCTGTAGGACCACGCTGCATTGACCTGCTGGTATGCCCCGTCAGGCGGGCTCGACGGTTCGAATTCGTAGCCGCCCCAACAGGTGACGGCCCCCTGGTCATCGACGGCGCACGAGTGGGTCCAGCCCACGCTGAGCTGGGTGTATGACCCGGCTGGCGGCTGGCATGCCCCTTCGAAATCTTCCCCACAACCCCAGCACTCGATGCTCCCATCCAGGCGCCGCCCACAGGTGTGCACGCCCCCCGCCTGGATGTCGGCGAAGGCACCCTCGGGTGCGGCACATTGACCGTGGTTCGCATCGTCGAGGCATCCCCAGCAATCCACGGTCCCGTCCACACGCATCCCGCAACTGTGCGAACCACCGGCCGCCACGCGCACGTAGGGCGTGGCCGGTGCGCTCGTCTGGCCCGAGGTACCGCTCCCCCAGCAGTCAACATCGCCATTCACCAGGACACCGCAGGTGTGGGAAAAACCAGCGCTGACCTGCACATATTCGCCGTCCGGCACGCTGCATTGCCCGGCGTCCATGAACAGCCACTCGCTCTCCTCCGCCCAGTCACAGCCCCAGCACTCCAGGGACCCATCTGCATGAATCCAGCAAGTGTGAACGGCCCCGGAATCGAGCCGGTCCGTGGTTTCCAGGTCGGGGGTCGGGCGGCAGCCCACCACGGCGGTCATACCGATCAACAACGCCGCGGTCATCCAATTCACGTGTGACCCATCACCTTTCGCTCCCTCGATGTTGCTCCTGCCCAACGCATCACGCAACGCCCTACCACTGCGGTTCATGCATCGCTGCCAGGCACTGGCACTTGACACGTACCGTCTCAATCCTCGCCCCACCTTCCGCCCGGTGTGCGAATTCCCCCACCAGGGTTTACAGTTCCCCCCGAACTCCGGTCCTAGAACATAGAGGCCCACATGGCGCTGACCGAGATCGAACTCGCGGATGCTTATCGCATGCACGGGCACCTGGTGCTCATGCGGTGCCGTGCCATCTTGCGGGACGCGGCGGCGGCGGATGATGCGCTGCAGGAGGTGTTCGTGCGGTTGATGCGGTACGGCGACGGGCTGGCGCGGGCCACGTCTCCGCTGCGCTGGTTGTACCGGGTCGCCGATCGGGTCTGCTTCGACATGCTGGGCAAGAGCAAACGCACGCGGGAGTTGGCGCAGCGCGCGGCGGCGGAACCAGCCTATCCGTCAGCGCCCGGGGAGGACGTCGCCGCCCGGGACGCGGTGATGCAGCTTCTGGGTGGTGAGGACGATCGCACCCGTCAGATCGCCGTGCTGCACTACCTGGACGGGATGCCCCAGGGGCAAGTGGCCGAGGAGCTGGGCGTCTCCCGCCAGACGGTGAGCAAGCGGCTGCGCAAGCTGCGGGAACGAGCCAGGGACTGGAAGGTCCGGATGGGAGAGGCCTGAGATGGACGAGACACGACCGTCACACCCCAGCGCGTTTGATCTGCAGCGCCACAGCCTGGCGGCGCACGGCGGCGAGCCGGTCCCCGAGGTGGCGGCGCACCTGGACGGCTGCCAGGCCTGCCGGGACTACCTGGCGTCGCTGGAGCTGCAGCGCGAGGATCTGATGACCCGCCGGCCGCCCCAGGAGTTTGCGGCAGCGGTGAGTGAACGGGCGCTCCCCCAGTCTCGACGACCCGCTCGGCCCCGGTTGAGGGTCGCGCTGACCGCAGCGGCCGCTGCCCTGACTGCGTCTGCGGCAGCCCTGCTCGCCTTCTGGTTCGTCCTGCACGCCGCCACTCCCGACGACGACGGCCTGCGCATGATGGGATCGGACCAGGTGACGGCCTATCTGCAGCGGGGGGAGCAGGTCACCGAGGTCACGAAAACGGAGACCGTGACGGCGGGGAACGCCGTTGGCTTCACGGTGCGACTGAACGGCCCCACCCATATCGCGGTGTTCTTCATGGACGACGAAGGCCAGGTGAGCTGGAGCATCCCCACGGATCCCAAGGACCCACCCCTGGTGCTTCCGGCCGGGCAACACGAGCTACCGGGCAGCGCGGTCTTCGATGACTCCCTGCGGCCGGACCGAGCCTTCGTGGTGATGCGCGACGGCTCCTTTGACGTCCTTGCGGTATCGCAGGGCATACAACAGGCTTGGCAACAGGCCGATCCTGTGGCTTTTGACGACGACGCATGGATCCCGAAAGGCGACGATACGTGGAGTACCGTGTTCAACAAGCGCTAGCGGCATTGCTGGCCCTGCTCGCGGCGCTGACCCTGCCGTCCGGAGTCGCCGCCCAACCCCGCCGGGCTGTCATTGCGGTGGGCGCCAACCACGGCGCCGCAGGCGAAGAACCGCTGCTCTATGCCGAGCAGGATGCCCAGCGGTTTGCCGACCTGTTCACCGAGATTGGCGGGGCCGACCCGGCGCTGGTGGCGGTGGTCCGGGGAGGCAGCGCCCAGGACGTACGCGACGCCATCGAGCGGATCGCGACGGCGCTGGGAGCGGCGCCCGGATCCGACATCGAGCTGCTGTTCTATTACGCCGGCCACGGGGATCAGCAGGCCCTGCATCTGGGGCACGAGCAGCTCTCCGTCGAATCCATCCGTGCGGTCCTGGAGTCTGCGCCGTCCCCGCTGCGGGTGATGATCGTCGATTCGTGCCAGGGGTCGGGAGCCTCCCGGTCTCTCGGGGTCATCCCCGGAGAATCGTTCCAGATCCAGGTGGCTCCCCCCTCGCCGAAGGGCACCGTGTTGGTGACCTCGGCTAGCCCTGGCGAGCCGGCTCAGGAGTCGGATCAACTCCGGGGAGCGGTGTTCAGCCACTATCTATTCTCGGGGCTGCGCGGCCCCGCCGATGTGGACACCGATGGGCAGATCACCCTGCAGGAGGCCTACGACTTCGCCTACGCCCGGACCCTGCTGCGCACCGCCGGCGATCAAGGTTCGCTGCAACACCCCGGCTTTGACCTGGACCTCTCGGGCACCGGCAACGTGATCCTCACGCACCTGCAGAGCTCCTCGGCGTCGCTGACGTTCGACGCCGATCCGCAAGCCCACTACGTGATCTTCCGCATGCCTGCCCTGACGCCCATGGCCGAGGTCCCGGCCAACCCGGACCAGGCCACCCGCCTGGCCTTGCCTGCCGGGCGGTATCTGGTGCAGGCCCGCGGGGGTACGGACGCCGGGATCCAGGAAATCCATCTACCGTGGGGCGGCAACGTGGCGGTCGAGCGGGAGGCGTTCCACCGCACGGCGAGTGAAACCCTCACCCGCCGCGGAGGCCCGCGACCACCGGCACACGTGCAACTGAGCCTGGGCTACAGGGGCACCCCGTGGGGCTCCACCACCGGAGGCCGGGGCCATGGCGGCACCTTGAGCATCGTGCGCGCGCAACGGCGAATAGGCCTGGGGATTTCCCTGTCCGCCAGCCACGCCCCCATGGACCTCCAGCACCACACCGGCCGGGAGCTGCGGGTCGGCCTGTGCCCCCAGCTGCGCGTCCTGTTGGATCGTTCACCCTGGGCGTTCCGGCTGGGAGTCGGCGTCCTCGTCGAACCCAGCTGGCAATGGCTGACCCACCGGGGCGCGGCTCGACTGGATCCGGTGGGCCTCGAGTCCAGCGAGCAACACTCGGCGCTGGCGCTGGGGGGCCTGGGCCACGCTGGTGTTTCGCTCTTTCTCCACCGCGCCCTGTTCCTGGATGCCGAGCTGGGCGGCGGCGCACGGATCGTCCGGATGCACGACGATCTGGGCCGGAATCTGGACGTCCAGCCCCAGCTCCATCTGACCGTGGGACTGGGATTGGCGCTTTAAATGCGCGAGCAGGTTTACAGAAACCGGAGGTACCGCGGTCTTCCAGGTACAGGACCGACAAGGGGCCAACCATGGAGGACAACAGGATGACGATGCTTCGAAGGACGACGACGATCGCGATGATGACGAGCCTGCTGGCGGGGTGCGGTGGCGCCGTGGACGACGACTATCTGGGCGACCCGCTGATGCAGCTGCACGGTGACATCACCAATGAACAACAGCTGGAGACACCGCCGGAGGTCGGGGCCGCGCTGCTGTGGACGCTATACGCCGACATGCACATGTTGGGGCCCAAAATGGCCGCCCAGGAGACCCTGGTGGACGCCGAGTTCCCCGCCCAGTTCGAGCTGTCCATCTACGAGCCTCCGCCCGAGGAGGCGCTGTTCACGCTCGAGGAACTGTACTGGGATTTCCCAGGGGTGGATCCCAGCTCCCGCCTGGCCGCCTCATTCGCCATCGCGTACGCCGACGGCAACGGCAACGGTGTGGTCGACATGGTGGGCGCCGAGGACCCGGCCATCGTCGACTCGGTGATCGGGTACGGCGAGTTCTACGTGTACTACTACGAAGGGGATACGGCCTTCACGGTGCCCGAGACCGAGTGGACCATCGAGCCGGGCTTCAACCTGGTAGACGCTTACCTGGACGGCCAGACCTTCATCTTCGAGACGATACCGATGGACACGCCGGTGACCATCGCCGTGCTGGACGACCCGTACCTCAATGACGTGCTGTGCACCGACGGCAGCGAGCACCTCAGCAGCGCGGACATGGAGGACTGCTTCGTGGACGGCAGCAATCCCGCCTGCCCGGACATGGGAGCCTGGCCAGCAGACGCCGAGGTCAGCTGCGAAGACGGCGACCGGGCCCTCACGGTGGACGTGGCCGAGGTGGAATTCACCAGCGCCTGCGTGTCGATGACCCGCCATACCCTGTACCAGTGGGTGCTGGAGGAGGGTGACGAGGCGCCCGCGGGCTGGCCCTGTTGATACATTTCCGAGGCCCCTCCTGATGGCCTTTTGCCTAGCGCGCCGTTGATGTCGCCAGAGCCTTTCGTATCGCTCAGCACCCCACGAATGAGGAAATAGGACCTCCATGCTGTTACCATTTTGGGTAGCAACCTGAGGGAAGGGGAGGTCCGTACCAGCCCATACGCGCGAAAAGGTCGACTACGCATCCTTGATCCTAGGCTCCATCTCCACAGTCCTCGTCGCCCTCGACAACGGGGGGACGGTCATCGTGTGGAACGACGCCGCAGCCACGTTGTTCGGGGTGCCTGCCGACCAAGCGCTGGGGCAACCGTTCGGCGAACTCTCGCTACCCTTCGAAGAACCGGGGGTACAGGACCGCATCTGGCAGACACATCTCGCCGACGAACCGGTGGCCATGGAGGACCTGCGGCTGTTGCGCGCGGACGCGACCGTCGGGATCTTGGGTATGAAGACCACCCCGTTGGTGGACCCAAAGACCGGCGACCGCGGCCTGCTGGTCCAGGCCGCTGACATCACCGACCGCCGCCAGCAAGAACAGAGCGGCTTGCAATCCCAGAAGGCGGAGGCCATCGGGCAGCTGGCGGCTGGGATCGCGCACGAGATCAACACGCCCATCCAGTACATGGGGGATTCCCTCGCCTTTTTGCGGGAATCCTTCGAGGACATCCGCGATTTGCTGGAGACCGTGGACACGCTCTCCAAGACGGTGAAGGTTCCGTCGGATTTCGCCGAGAAACTCGAGGAGGCGGAAGAAGACGCCGATATCGAGTTCATCCACGAGAACTTCGCGCCAACGTGC
The DNA here is from genome assembly GCA_964504165.1 of uncultured Rickettsiales bacterium. GTDB lineage: Bacteria > Myxococcota_A > UBA796 > UBA9615 > CAYRNR01 > CAZDDH01. The sequence goes on from CAZDDH010000100.1 coordinate 8,475, forward strand.
GATCGTATGGCTGACGGGCTCGGTCACATCGCCACGATCGTCGGGGCCATGAAGGAGTTTGCCGGCCCCGCTGCGGGCGCCAAGGCCCCCGCGGACCTGAACGCTTCCATCCGCAACACGCTCATCGTCGCGCAGAGTGTCTACCAGGACGTCGCCTCCGTCTCGACCGACCTGGACCCCGATCTCCCGAAGGTCATGTGCGAGGTCGATCAGATCAATCAGGTCCTGGTCAATCTGGTGGTCAATGCGGCGCACGCCATGGCCGATCGCCACGCGGACTCGGGGGAGATGGGCCGCCTGGCACTACGCTCGGCCGTCCGCGACGGGGTGGTCGAGTTGTCCATCAACGACACGGGGGGAGGCATCCCCGAGGCCGTTCGCGAACGTATCTTCGATCCCTTCTTCACGACCAAGGAGGTGGGACGCGGCAAAGGCCAGGGCCTGGCCATCGCCCGCAGCATCATCGTGGAAGAACACGGCGGGCAGCTGGAGTTCGACACGGTCGAGGGGGAAGGGACGACGTTCTTCTTGAGGTTACCCATCGAGGGCTAGCAGCTCGGATATCCCCGCGGAACAACGCAGAACGAGGAGCCTGCCCTTCCTTTTCCACCGGTCCTTGGGTTAAATCGTATGGTTCGCGATCTCCGCGTGGGGGGATCGGCGACTCCTACACTCCATAACGCGAGCAGAGTGAGTGCCATGACAGAACAGAACGGAGTCAACGAGGTAACGGTGGAGGTCGGCCCGATGAGCGACCACGGATTCTGGGTCGGGATCGCCAAGGGAGGCGGCGGACGCGGGATCTTCGTTTCCGATACCGATTCGTTCAAAGTGGGCGCGAATATCGGCCTGAACCTGACCCTGGCGGGCCAGGATGCGCCGTTGAATATGCGCGCCCGCGTGCAGTGGGTCGTCGCCAACCCGGGGGACGGCTCGCCGTACGGCACCGGCCTCGCCTTCCACAGCCCCAGCCAGCAGCAGCTCGGTGCGATGCAGGTCTACTTCAAGCAGTACAAGCCGGATCTGGTGCAGTGGAACAAGCCGACGAACACCATCAAAGTGGCGCATCGCCAACGGCAGACCATCCACTCCATGCCGGCGGTCAAGGCGGCGCCTCAGCCCGAAGAGCCCAAGCAGGTCGCCCCGGCACCCGCTCCGGCCCAGGCCGCGCCAGCACCTGCACCCGCACCGCCCGCAGAGGCGACGCCAGCACCGGCTCCTGTACCGCCCGCGGAGGCCGCAGCCGCTGACGCGCCGCCCGCCCAAGCAGCGCCCGCTCCGGCACCCACGCCGCCCGCACAGGCCGCGCCCGCTCCCGCACCTGCTCCCCCGAAACAAGCCCCGGCGCCTGCACCGCCCACGCCGGCCCAGAGCCAGCAGCCCCTGGCGCCCCCGGCCACACCGCCGCCTGCGGCCCCGGCCCCGGCACCGGCTGCCGCCCCCAAACCGGCGCCCCCGGCCATGCCCGCTCGCCCGGCACCCGCACCGCCCGACCCGGCACTGGTGCGGACGCAAGAACCGCTGGCCCCCCCGGCGACGGAGGCACCGGCCGCGAAAACTCCGGCCCCGGCGACCCCCGCGCCGGCGCCCCCGGCCGCGGCTGCCCCCGCCGGCAAGACGTTGACCATCGAGATCAACAACGCCAACGAGAACGCCCTGTGGCTCGGTTTCGCAGACGACATCGAGGATGGCGGCATCTTCGTCGCCTCCCAGGACGACTGGGATCTGGGCGAGCAGGTGAAGATGAACTTCGTCGTGCAGGGCAACAACAGCACGCACGCGGCGACCTGTGCAGTGCGCTGGATCCGCCCGGACCTGGGGCTCAATTCCCCTCCAGGCATCGGCCTGGACTTCGCCGACATCAAGCAGCCCGCCCTGCAGGCCTTGCGCCGCTACATCAACGACCACAACCCCGAGGTCCTCTTCTGGGACGAGGACTGATCTCCCCCGACGACAACCTGCCGGTCTTCCCCTACATCGAGGGTATCTTCAGGAATCCGATCGCCGAAGACTGCTAGCCAACAGGCGCACCAGCGCCGCCAGGAACTCGTCGCGGCTGACCCCCGGGCGGGGTGGATGACTCACGTAGTCGTGCACCAGGCCCAGCGTCGCGTGCAGCATCATCCACGCGGACAGCTCCAGGTTGGCCACCTGCACCTCGGGGTGCCTGCGGAGCAGCTCACGGATCTCGGCGGCCAGGGCGTCCTCCAGGCTCGATAGCGCCTCGTGGTGCTGGGGCGGCAAGGGCGTCTCGACGAACAACATGCGGTGCAGCCGGGGCCGCTCCCGGTGCAGGTCGAGGATCGCACCGACGAACACGGATAGCAGCTGCTCCAGCGGGATGGCCGCCATCCCCTCCCCCGTCTGCTCGATGAGCCGGTGCACCAGCTCCACGCCTTGCCGTTCGTGCTGCTCCACCAGCGCGACCAAGATGGCGTCCTTGCCCGGGAAATACTGATACAGCGACCCCACGGAGACGCCCGCGCGCTCGGCGATGCGATCGGTGGTGGTGTCCTCGTACCCCCGCTGGTCGAAAACCTGAGCAGCCGCTTCGAGGATCACGCCGACCGTCTGGCGGGAACGCTGCTGCACCGGCTGTTTACGGGGTTCGAGGCGCCTGCGGCTGCTCATCAATCCCTCCAGCGGAATGCGAGGTGCTCACATGAGAAAATCGTCATATCATGAGTCTATCAGCCTGGAGGCACCCGTGGAACGCATCTTCGCCAACTATCAACTCGTCACCCTGGCCCTGTTCCTGGGCCTGTTCCTGGCCCGTTCGGTCCACCTGGTTGCGGCCCGCGGGATCCGGGTATTCAACCTGGTCACGGGCAAGGCCTGGCCCGAGGCCGCGCTGGAGATGCTGTTCGTGGTCGCCTTCCCGATCTGGCTGCTGGAGATCGTGATCCACGCCTGGCCGCTGCCGTTCCACATCGTGCCACCGGCCATCGATCCCGTGCTCCTTTCGGCCACGTGGGCCCGGGGGCTGGGGGCCGGCCTGCAGTTCGTGGGCATCGCCCTGTTCGCCGGGGCGCTGGCTTCATTCGGGGACTCCTGGCGCGTGGGTGTGGACAACAAGACCCCCGGCACCCTGATCACCGGTGGCGTCTTCGGCTGGTCCCGCAACCCGATCTTCCTGGCGATGGACCTGTTCCTGCTGGGAGCGTTCTTGCTCGATGGTCACCTGTTCATGGGGATATTCGCCCTGGCCAGCGCCATCGGCTTCCACCGCCAGATCCTCACCGAGGAGCGCTTCCTGCAGGGCCACTACGGCGAACCATATCGGACCTACCGCAGCCGGGTGATGCGCTACTTCGGCCGGGCCGTCTGAGGAGCGCCCAGGGACCGTCCCGCCACACCTCCTGCCTCCGATTCCGGGAACCAGATATGATCGCTGCTGTCCTGTGAGGGGGACCATGATGGGTCCTGACAACAGAATTGAATCGGTGAGGGAGAGCCCGCTATGAGCGCAGACTCTATGGGAAGGACAGCAAGAAGAGGCAGCCTGATGGTCCGGAGATCCGGCGTTCCGTTGGTGGTGAGCCTGCTGTTGTTGATGAACCTCAGCTGCCTGACCCGCACCACGACACCCGAGGCACTCCCGCCGCTGCAGGCCCGGCTCGAGCTGGCCGCCGGGGAGGTGACGCTGCTGGTGGGTGATACCCCCACGCAGGTCTACTCCGGGGCCGCGTTGCCGTCGGATGCGCGTATCCAGGCCGGCGACGGCGCCCGGGCCCAGGCCCGCCTGGCCGACGGCTCGGCCATCTTCTTGCGCGGAGGGACCCTGGTGCAGCTGGGGAGCGACGAGGTGGTCATCGAAGCCGGGGAAATCTGGCTGGATGCGCCTCCCACCGACGCCGAGACCCTGGTGTACCGGGTGGGCGCGGTGACCATCTCGGCCACCGACGCCGGGCTCTCCATCCGCAAGGGCAGCGATGACGTGACCACCTACGTGGCCCGCGGGCTGGCGGTGGTCTCCACCGACGCCGGACGGGTGGAGGTGCAGGCGGGCGAGAAGGCCCGGATCACGGGCAAAGGGGCTCCCGAGGTCTCCCCGGTCAGCTACTGGGAGGACTGGACCGGCGGCATGGCCGACAACCGGTCCGTCAACGAAATGGGCGGCGGTTGCACCGGCGTGCTCTACGGCGTCGACCCGGGCGCTCCCGCCGGATCGGCGGCCCAGCCCCTGGACCTGCGCCGCCTCGCCGTCCGCTCGGTCATCCGTTCCGAACTGGCCGAGACCGAGGTGGACCAGACCTTCGTCAACCATGGCGAACGCGACATGGAGGGCTGGTACTGGTTTGCCGTGCCCCCCGGCGCCACCGTGACCAGCTTCGCCGTCGAGAACCAAGGCGTCCTGGTGGAGGGCGAGTTCATCGAGCAACAGGAGGCCTCGGCCAAGTACACGCAGGCCGCCAGCACCGGCTACCAGCCCGCCATCCTGGAGTGGATCGACAGCCAGACCTTCCGCGCCCGCATCTACCCGGTGCCGGCCATGGGCCACCGGCGGATCGTGCTGCGCTACCTGGAGCACCTGCCCGTCACCGACGGCGTGCTGCGGTACCACTACCCGCTGCAGGGCGAGAAGCCCACGCGCATCGGGGAGTTCTCCCTGAGCGTGGACCTGGGCGAGCACGGCACGATGATGGACATCGCCACCCTCGCCGACGCCCGCGTCGAAGACGGGGGGCGCCTGGTGACCATGCGCCGCTCCGGTTTCACCCCCCGGGCCGATTTCCAGCTGGAGGCCAAGCTGCACACCCCCGTACCCCCGTTGCGGGTCTCCCGTTACGCCACCGGCCCCAACAGCGCCGACTACGTGATGGTCCGCTACACCCCGGACATCGCCTGGCACGACTACAAGAACGCCGCCGCCGACGTGGTGGTGGTGGTGGACACCTCGGCGGCCGGAGACGAAACCAGCCGTCACTTCAAGATGGCCACCGCCGAGGCGATCCTCCGGGCCCTCTCCGACGAGGATCGCTTTGCCCTGGTCTCCCTGGACGTGGAGTCCAAGGTCCTGCACCCGATGGAGGGGCTCGCGCCGGTGGCCGAGGACGAGATCACAGCCGCCCTGGAGAGCCTGGCGGACCATTCCACCGGTGGCGCCACCGATCTGGCGGCCTTCTTCGACGTGGCGCTGGGGCGTCTGCACGAAGGCGACCAGCCCGCGGTGATCTACGTGGGGGACGGCCAGGCCACCAGCGGCGAGCTCACCGGTGACCAGCTGCGGGAGCGGCTGCGCCGGGCCCTGTCCACCTCGCCGGCCCGGTTGTTCACCGTGGCGGTGGGCACGGACGCCAACCACACCCTGCTCAACGAGCTGGCCCGCACCGGCGGCGGCCAGGCCTTCCGCGTGGACAACGCCAACGAGACCACCGAGCGGGCGTTGCGGCTGGCGGCGGCCATCAAGACCCCCACCATCACCGAGCTGGAGATCGGCCTGGGGCCGGGGCTGGACGACGTGTTCGTCAGCGGCGGCGGCAAGGTGTCCCACGGGGACGAGGTCATCTTGCTGGCCCGCACCCACCACGAGCTGCCCGAGGCGATCACCATCACCGGCAAGCTCACCGGCAAGGATTTCAGCAAGAGTTACGAGCCTGTGATCGACGACCCCATCGTCTCCACCTTCGTGCCCCGCTTCTGGGCCCAGGAATTCATGAAGCAGCTCCTCGGTGCCGCCGACGATCCCCTCGCCGTACGCGGCGAGGTGGCCCAGCTGGGCATCAACTACGGCCTGATGACCCCCTACACCAGCATCCTGGCCCTGGAGAGCGAGGCGGCCTACGCGGCGATGGGGATCACCCGTCGGGGCTCCCCGCTGCAGGGCGTCCGGCTGGTCTCGGTCAGCGACACGATCACCCGCCAGCAGCGGGAACAGGAGCGCCAGTACCAGACGGACATGCTGGCCTCCATGGGCGAAGGTGCCGCCACATCCACCGCGGTCGCCGACACGGCCAAGCGGAGCCGGTCGGATCACGCGGCCGTCGAGAGCGTGGAGGAACGGGCCACGTCCAGCGCCCGGCCCGGCACCAGAGCCGGCGTGGGGCGCCGGGCCAAGACCCAGAGCGCACCTGCGCCGACGGTTCCCGAGGTGGCGTCCATAGAATACGAGGAGCCGTCCATGTCGGCGGACTACGGGGATGTGTACCTCGACGACTACGACGACATGTCGATGGGCGGCGCAGCGGCCCAGCCCCAACCGATCGCCGAGGACCTGGATTACGACCGGAGCCGGGAGATGGACCGGGTGGCCAAGGACGTGCGCCGCGAGGAGCGCGAACATCGTGAGCCGGCCCGCTACAACGGCGATCCCCTGCACGAGATCTCGGCCATCATCGCCGGCGCCATGCCGCTGACGTGCAGCGACTGGGCCAGCCGGCCGCTGACGGACCGGCTGCTGCAATGGGAGAAGCGCCTCAAGACGGCGGCGCCCGGCGGCGAGATCCTGGACCGCTACGTGGCCGCCAAGCAGGCCTGCGAGCTCAACGACTGGCGCTCCGAGTCCGCCTTCTTGCGGCTGATGGCGCGCTACGTCGACACGGAGGCCGAGGCGATGATGGTGCTGGATGCCTTCTGGCACGACCGGGCCACCCAGAAATACCTGGCCCGCGAGCTGCTGCGGGGCTCCACCGACGAGCGGCTGGTGGACGCGGTCCGGATGACCCTGTTCGGCGACAAGGTCAACTGGGCCCAGGTGGATCTGGAGCTGTCCGCTATCGAAGATCTGGACGCCCGCATCGAGGCCTGCCGCCAGTTCATGACCGTCAACCCCGACGATCCCGAGGGCACCATCCGCCTCATCCGGCTGCTGGCCAAGACCGGCCGCCAGGACGAGATGCTGGTGCTGTGCCGCCGGCTGCAGGACCGGGGCATGATGACCCCCCTGCTGGCCCGTGAGATGGGGGATCTGATGGCCATGCAGGGGTTCGAAGAAGAGGCGGTGCGCGCCTACTCGGAGATCGTCGAGTTCCAGGCCGACAGCCCGCGCTCCCGGCAGCTGCTGGGGGACATTTACCTGGCCAACGGCTGGTACTCCCAGGCGTACCGCCAGTACAAGACCGTCACCGAGACCAGCGCCGAGGACAGCCTCTGCCTGCTGCGGCTGGCCGCGGCGGCCGCTGGCCAGGGGCGGGTCGACGAGGCGCTACGCATCGAACGCAAGGTCGCCAGCGCGCCGGGCATGCCCGGCCCCGACGACCCTCGGGGCTGGGCGCGGCTGGCATCGGCCGCCCGTCTGGTCCGCCTCCTGGACACAGCGGCGGCCGGTGAAACGGACGCGGCGGTGGACGCGGAGCGCATGGCGGACAGCCTGCGCCGCAAGCTCAAGGAGCTGCAGCTGTTCCGGGCCCCCGGCACGCTGGTCATCCTGTCGTGGGAGGATCTGGACGCCGACTTCGCCCTGGCCACATACCGCGACTACAAAGAGGTCGTGGTGGGCAACCCCACGGACGCCCACGAGGCTGGCCTGGCCGCCCTGCTGCTGCCCTCCGACGACCTGGGCAACCTGGACCTGCGAGCCCAGCTGCGGAGCGTGCCCACCGACCGCGATACCACCTTGGTGCGCCACGACATCGTCTGGGACGGTGAGAGCTTCGAGATCGAGATCCAGGAGGTCGAACTGGCGGCGGGGGACATCGAGCTGATGCTGTAGGAGCGGTCGCCCCCATACCGCTCCTAGGCCGACTCCAGGTATTCCTTCTCCAGCGGGCTCACTTCCCGAAAGGGCGATCGGCCCGGCGGGGTGACCCGGGAAGCCAGGCGACGGCGAATCTTCCCGATCACCTTGCTGACCCAGGGCTGCTTGCGGTTGACCTTGGCGGCGTACTCCGCCTGGGTCATCGATCGCCGGAGCTCCACTTCGATGTAGGCCTCCCGCTCCCGGTCCCGGAACTCGTCGAGGATGTCCCCCGCCTGGCCCAACGCCTCGGCGGCTTCTAGCTCGAACCCCGGGAGGCTGGCCTCCGGCACCGCTGCCCCCGCCGCCGGCCGCTTACCCCCGGAACGATTCAGGGGGATCTCTCTGCTGCGCTGCAGCTGCCGGAAATAGTCGATGATGCGGTGGCTCCTCACCGTGCGGGCATAGGGAACCAGCCGCTCGATGGGTCGCCCCTCCCCCGCCGCCCTCAAGCCGGCCTGGAACACGATCGTATAGGTCGACTGCAGGCAGTCTTCGGCATCCTGGTAGTTGGATATCCGGGAATGTACGACGGACCGGAACTCCCGGTCGTGGTCGCGGATGAAGCCGACGTATTCCCGGATGAATGCGCGTTTGTACGAATCTCCTGGCTGGGCCCGGGGCGTGATGAGCGTCATGGTTTCTCCCTTCGGCTGTGTTGCATCTAATACATGGTTTGCAGACGACCCCAGGATCCGTCAAGGGCAAACGTTAAATAATTGTTTTTACAGCATATTTTAGCCGTTTTTCGTTACATCAATGCAACCACCGACGCTCCTGTTACTCGCGTGTATGTTGCATCTTTCATATATGCAACCTTTACACTATAGTTCACCGATGCAACCTCGATGTTGCACGCGTGCAACCTTATAAATACTAGCTTTTCTTGACATATTTCCTATTGTGGCAAGCAACAGTTACGTGCAACAATCCAGATCGAAGTTGGGCAACCTGGAGGGCGACATGATCAGCGAATTCCACGGCGAACGATTCGGCAAGCTGCTCGAAGAACAGGGGATCACCCGCAAGGAGGCGATGAAGGCGCTGGGCGTGCGTCGCGAGACCCTCTGGCGCTGGATATCCGGCCAGGTGCAGCCCACGGCGACCAACATCGACGCCATCGAGCGTAGCCTGGGCATCCCCCGGGAGGTGATCGTCAAGACCGTGGCGGTGGATCCCTACAAGGCCGAGGAGCCCTCCAAGGCCAAGGGCACCGCCAGCGAACTCATCGACCGGGCCGAACAGGCGCTGGAAGGTGGCGATCTGGCCCCGTCCCGCAAGCCGTCCCCCAGGGAAGCGTGGCGGCTGCTGATAGCCGCCGAGCGCCTCACCGTGACCGGCGAACAGCGCTTCGACATCCACATCCTCAAGACCCGCTGTTACGTGGACCGGGGCCTGTTCGGTCCCGGCATCGAGCGTGCCCGCGAAGCGTCTCGCCACGCCGTCGGCCCGGTGAACCGCGCCCGCTGCCTCAACAACATCGGCGCCTGCCACCTGGGCCTGGGCCACTGGGAAGAGGCCAAGGCCTGCGCGGACCGGTCGGTGCACATCCTCGAGGGTACGGAGTCGGCGGAGGCCCACCGGCGGCGCGGTTACGCCCACTGGCTGTGGGGCAAGGCGCTGCTGGACGAGTTCCGCTACGGGCTGGCCACGGATCTGGGTGACCGGGCGCTGGACCATTTCCGCCAGGCGGACGACGGGTTCGCGGCCGGCGGGTCAGAAGCTCACCGCCACTGGTCGATGACGTTTTGGGGCCTGGCCGAGGTGTTCGCCGGGATCCCCGCTGGCGAAGAGCGCATCAAGGAAGCCAAGGAGTGGGGGGAGCAGGCGGGGGACTGGCAGGTCAAGGGGTTCGCTCACCTGTGGCTGGGCACCGCCCTGCGGGAACAGGGCAAGCGCTACAACGGCCACCTCAACTTCGCCAAGAAGATCGCCCGCAAGCACGAAGAGGTGGAGCTGCTGGCCGAATCCGCCTGCCTGGAAGCCCGCAGCTACCTGGAGGACGAGGAGGACGGCATGCCTTACTCCAAGCGCGAATGGGAAGAGGTGATGGCCCCGGCCCGCAAGCACATGGACTACGTCAAGGACTACCCGGCCCTGGACCTGGCCCGGGAGATCGTCGATCGGCGCATCAAGGAGATCCTCATGGAGCGGTACGCCGAATCTGAAGACAGCAGCGGGCCATCCGTCACCACGATGGTGATGTTGATGATGGTGGGTGTGCTGTCCGTGCTGCTGACCTACGCCACCCCGGCCAGCGCAGCGGCCGACTGGAGCGCCGACGGGGCCGCCGCCACGATGGGCACCGTCACGCTGACCCACGGAGTGGCCGCCGGCGGCGGCAAGGGAGACGTCACGGCCTACGGAGGCGGCGGCAAGGGAGACGTCACCGGCGACGGCGGCGGTAAGGGAGACATCACCGGCGACGGCGGCGGCAAGGGAGACGTCACCGGCGACGGCGGCGGCAAGGGAGACATAACCGTCTGAACGAGCTGTGCTGCCGCCCCGTGGTGTAGAATCGATGGTCGTTGGGGGTACCTGTGGCGCAGATCGACGACCTACTCGAACAGGTGACCGATCCCATCCTGCGCGAGCAACTGAGGCGCAGCTACGACGCTCTAGCGTCCCGGCGCAGATACGGTCTCATCTACGAGAAGTGTGATCCGGAGCCCTCCACCGAAGGGCCGCCGGAGGACCGAGTTTCCCACACGCTGAGACACCTGGGAGCGGTGGAGCGAGGCACCCCGGGCCGCCCCCGTCACGCGGTGATCAGCGGCGAAAACCTCCACGCCCTGGAGATCTGGCTAGAAGACCACGAGGGGCGCGTGGACTGCGTCTACATCGACCCGCCCTACAACACCGGCGCGCGCGGTTGGACCTACAACAACCGCTACGACGGCGAGGCCGACGCTTGGCCCCACTCCCGCTGGCTGTCGATGATGGAGTCGCGCCTGCAGCTTGCCGGCAGGCTGCTGTCCGCCGACGGTGTCCTGATCGTCACCATCGACGAGCACGAGGTCCATCACCTGGCCATGCTGCTCGAGCAGCTGTTCCCCGACTGCCGGCGGCAGATGGTCACCATCGTCAACAACGCTGCCGGCGTCAGCCAGGGGGGCTTCTACCGCGTGGAGGAGTACGCCCTGTTCTGCTTCCGCGGTGACTCCCGGCCCGTCCCCGGAGCCGACGATATGCTGTCCGAGCAGGAGAAACCCACGCCGTTGTGGTTCTCGCACATCCGTTACGGCGGGACAAACGATGTCCCGTCCAAACGGCCCGGCCTGGTGTACCCCATCGCCATCGATCCCGAGCGGTTGCGCATCGTGGGGGTCGGCAAGACGCTGTCCGAGCGTATCGCCGACGGGGACATCGAGGTGTCCGGCCGGTCGGAGCTGGATCGCTGGCTCCCCGGCCCAGACGAGTCCTTGGACGGCCACCCGGTCATCTGGCCGTTCCGCAAGAACGGCGCCCTGGCCACCTGGCAGAACCAGCCGGAGACGCTGCTGGAGCTGGCACGGGAGGGGTTCGTCCAGGTCCGCAGCTTCCCCCGTGGCCCGGGCACCAACCGCTGGTCCGTGTCCTACGTGAAGGCCGGCCACCGGCAAAAGGTACACGACGGCGAGATCCCCATCCTCCGCCGGGAGCCGGACCAGGGACCGTACGTCCTGGGTGAACCCCGGCGGGACGTGGTGGCCAAGACCGTGTGGAAACGCTCGAGCCATGACGCGGGCAAGTGGGGCAAACGGGTCCTGCGGGAGCTGCTGGGCGAGTCACCGTTCGACTATCCCAAATCCCCCTACGCGGTGCGCGACGCGCTGGCGGCGGTGGTGGGCGACGACCAGGACGCGTTGATCGTGGACTTCTTTGCCGGCTCGGGGACCACCTTGCACGCCACGATGATGCTCAACGCCCACGATGGCGGACGCCGTCGCTGCCTGATGGCCACCGACAATCCGGTGCCGGAGCCGGTGGCCAAGGTCCTGCGGGCCGGCGGCCACCGGCCGGGCGACGAGCCGTACGAGCGGGCGGGCATCTTCCAGGCCGTCACCCGGCCTCGCATCGTCGCCGCCGTCACGGGGAAATCGGCCAACGGTGAGGTTCTGGCGGCCCATTATCTGGACGGCCGACCCTACGCCGACGGGTACGATGAGACGGTGGATTTCTTCGAGTTGGAGTACGGCAACCGGGAAGATGCCCGGTGACAACGCTCCGCGAACTCCCATAATAGGCACCGTGCCAACCCGACGACGGTCAAGGAGGGGAACATGACCCAGTACCGCACATGGATGATCTTGCTCTGCCTATGCCTGACGACGCTCCTGGCAGCCACCGGCTGCAAGGAAGATCCCACTGGCGATGACGACGACGTCACCGGCGACGACGACGACACGGCGGACGACGACGACACGGGCGATGACGACGACGATGACACCGTGGAGGGGCCGGAGATCGCCGGCACGATCCCGGTGGACGGCGAGCCCGCCTTCTGCTGGGTGCGGAACATCGAGGTCACCTTCACCTATGCGGCCGAGGTGACCAGCTTCACCATGGCCGACGGCAACGGCGTGCCGGTCAACGGCGACCTGGACAGCAACGAAGACGACACGGTGTACACCTTCGACCCGGAGGACGACCTGGCCCCGGGCACGGACTACGTGGTGACCCTCGAGTGGGTGGGGCACGAGATCGAGACGCTGGAGTTCACCACCGGGCCGGAAGACTGCCCGGTGACCTACCCACAGGACGACGTGGTGGGCCGCGACTACCTGGTGGATTTTGCGTCGGCCAACTTCACCGAGCCCCAGGGGGTCGGTGCCCTCATCGGCCAGTACATGACGGATATGGAGCTGGTGGTCCAGATACGGGAGATCGACGAGGGCGCCGGCACCCTGGGCGCCTTCTCGGGCATGCTCTCCGAAGGGGTCCAGAACCTGTGCCAGCAAACCGCGGATTTGACGGCGGCGGCCCCCGGGGAGTGGGACAATCCCCACGCTGTGCTGGGTTCGGGCGACATCACGGTGCCCGTCGAGGGCGAGACGATGACCATCTACGACCTGGCCCTCACCGGCACCTTCAGCTGTGACGGCCTGACGCTCCTGGACGGCACCTTGGAGGGCATGATGGATACGCGCGGGCTGGACTCACTCGTGGATCCGGGTGGCGCGGAAGGGGCGGCCTGCGAGCTGCTCGAGAGCCTGGGGGTCAGCTGCATTGCCTGCCCGGGCAACGCCGGTGATTACTGCCTGGATGCCGTGGCGGAGGACCTGGTCGCCAACGGCACAGAGGTCACCGGCACCGACCCGGAGACCGGGGCCACCTACGACTCCCTCACCGAAGTGACCGAGGCCCAGCTGGACGCCTGGACGGCCGGCGGGTACTGCCCCTGAGCCCCGGCATGGCACGACGCGGACGCTCCCTATCGGACCTGCATCTGCTGACCCGGCGGTCCACCGCCGAGCAGTACCTGCCTGCCATCGAGGCCGCCGCGGATGACGCGGATCTCTTCGTGCTGAACGGCGATATCTTCGATTTCAAGTGGTCCACCGAGGTGTCCGTGGGCGCGTCGGTGGAGCGGGCCGAAGAGTGGATCCGCGATCTGGTCGATCCGCGTCCCAGCTGCCACTTCGTGTTCCTCATCGGCAACCACGACAACATCGACGGCTACAAGGCGCTGCTGCGGCGCCTGTCCGGCGAGCTGCCCAACCTGGACTGGGAAGAGTACTTCTTGCACCTGGGCGACAAGGTCTTCTTGCACGGGGATGTCGTTCACCGGGCCACCACCCCCGAGGCGCTGGACCGCAAGCGCCGTAAGTTCGCCCGGCCCCACCCCAAGGGCCCGGTGGCCAACGCCATGTACGACGGCCTCACCCGCTCGCGGATCCACGTGGGGGTAACCCACATCTACCCCAAGAAGACCTACCTGCGGCGGGTGATCACCTACCTGCACAACGTGCTGCCCGACCACGCGGGGGATCTGCAGCACGTCTACATCGGCCACCTGCACGACACCTTCCAGGATCTGGTTGTGGATGGCCTGACATTCCACAGCAGCGGCGCCGCCATCGACGGACTGACGCTGAACATCTTCGAGTTCGACTACGACGACGACGACCTGGGTCCTTGATCCGTCAGAGCAGACCCGTCAGAGCAGATCTTCGAACATGGACGCTGCCCGCTCCAGGGCGCCACTCACCGTCGGGCGCGGCAGGAATACCTCGGGCCGAATCTCCACGGCCTGGGCCATCTCCTCGTCCACCGCCTGCACCACCGCATCGACGAAGGGCGGCGAGACCACCCCGATATTGGTGTCGAACTGCAGGTGGAAGGTGCGCATGTCCCAGTTGGCCGAGCCCACGGAGGCCCAGGTGTCGTCGATGACGAACAGCTTGGCGTGGCTGAACGGCGCCCCCCGCTCGTAGATCCGCACCCCGGCCCGTAACAGCTCCCGGTAGCGGTAGCGGCTGGCGTACTTGATGATGGGGATGTTGTTTGCCTGGGGCAGGATGATGCGGGTGTCCACCCCCCCCAGCGCCGCCAGCTTGAGCAGCATCAGCACCGCCGGATCCGGCACGAAGTAAGGCGTGACGATGCGGATGGAGCGGCCGGCGGTCTGGATCGCCGCACAGAAGACCTTGAGCATCACCTCCCGGTTCTGGTCCGGGCCGCCGTTGATCGTGCGCACCACGTCGTCCCCAGCGGCATCGACGTGGGGGAAGTAGCTCGGTTCGAGCACGGACTCGTCGGTGACGTCGAACCAGTCCTCGGCAAAGACCCGCTGCAGCTGGGGCACCGCTGGCCCTTCGACCCGGGTGTGGAAGTCCACCGTGGTGTGCTTGCCCTCCCCCTCCAGCAGGTGCCGCGCCGAGATGTTCATGCCGCCAGTGAAGGCCACCTGGCCGTCGCACACGAGGATCTTGCGGTGGTTGCGCAGGTTGATGGCGAACCGCCCGCTCAGCGGTTTGAGCTGGTGCAGGACCCTCAGGTCGATGCCCCGCTTGCGGTAGGCCAGCACCCGGCTCATCGGCAGCAGCTTGGTGCCGTAGCCGTCCACCAGCACCCGCACCTCCACCCCCTCCGCGGCCCGCTCAGCCATGCTATCCAGCAGCCCCAACCCCACCTGATCGTGATCCAGGATGAAGGTGGTCATGTGGATCGACGTCCGGGCCCGAGAAACCGCCTCCTGCATCGCCCCGTAGACCGCCTCGCCGCCCCGCATCAGCTCGCAGCGGTTGCCCCCCACGGCCGCCACCCCGACTAGGCTGTCCATCATCGTGAAGAATTCGCGGAACACCTCGGGGCAGCCGCCGGTGAATCCCGACTGCGCCGCCTCGCCGATGGGGGTGCCGGGTGGGGCCTCCAGCTGCCCCGAACCCACGCTCAACTGCCGCTGATGGGCCAGCCTTTGCTCGATGCGCCGCTGCACCCGGTTGATGCCGAACACCAGGTACAGCGACGGCCCGATGAATGGCAGGTAGCTGATGACGAGGATCCACAGCACCGTGTTGGACGCCCGCTTGCGGGACTGGATGACGTGGATCACGCAGCTGACGGCGAACAGCGCCCCGAGGACGGTGAGGGTGCGCGTGAGGATCAGCGGGTAGTCCACGGGACGGCTCCATGCCGGGCACGTTCGAGGCCCGTGGGGAAGTGTATGACGAATGACCTAAAGAATCCCCACTCGAGTGGGACCCTACTGGAGTTCCCGCTTCCGCCACCCCAGCGCCACGATCAGAACAAACGGCAGCAGGCCCTCCACCGGTCGCCCGGAGTCCGTACACCCACACCCAGAGCGGGAGACAACCCCCTCGTCGATCCAGCCGTCGCAGTCGTTGTCCACGCTGTCGGCGATCTCCTCCGCCCCGGGGTGTACCTCCGGATCCCCGTCGTCACAGTCGCCGTGGCAGGGGTCGACACCGTCGCCATCGGCGTCCGGGGGATCGTCGACGATGCCGCTACAGTCGTTGTCCACGCCGTCACACAGCTCGGTGGCCCCCGGGTGGATGGCCGTGTCCCCGTCGTCGCACTCCCCGTCGCAGATCGTGTACCCGTCGGCGTCGGCGTCCGGGGGATCGTCGACGACGCCGTTGCAATCGTCGTCCACACCGTTGCACAGCTCGGCGGCCCCCGGATGCACGGTAGCGTCCTCGTCGTCGCAGTCGCCCCCGGCGAGGGTATGGCCGTCCTGATCCAGGTCGGCGTGGGGCGCGGAGAGCAGCAGGTAGACCCGGCCGCTGTCCGAGCTGCCGGTGATGCCTGGGGCCCCCAGCACCAGGTCGTCGAAGCCATCCCCGTCCAGGTCCCCCGGCGCCACCGGGGCGTGCCCCAGCCAGCGGGCCTCGCTGCCGGCGCGGATGCGTGTGATCTGCCAGCCGTCGGGCCAGGTGGTGTCGTCGACGAGGCGCACGACCTCGGGTGAGCCGGCCTCCAGGTCGCCCTCCACGACGTAGACCTCGCCAAAGGGAGTATCGGCGGTGGGCTCCCCGATCAACACGGCCGAACCGAGGGACCGCGCCACATGGAAGCTGCGGGGCATATCCGGGGCCACACGGGGGGTGAGCCCGGCCCCGGCCAGCAACGGCGGCATGCAGCTGGCCACCGATCCACCAGCCAGGCAGGCATCCCAGTTTGCATACGTGCCCGCCACATCTCCCCAGCCGTCCTGGACCACCGTGCCGAGCCAATCCGACGACTCCTCCAGGGTGGCGGGGGCCCACGAGGATCCCACCAGTATCCACGACTCCAGCCCGTCGGTCAGGACCGACTGCCCGGCCTCGAGCCCGGACAGGGGGCCGGCCTCGAACAGGGTGGTCACGGGGCGCGGAACGTCGTAGTCCCACATCTGCACGGAGGTGGTCGTCAGGTAATCCCCGCCCTGCAGCGCGGTGAGGGAGCCCCCCATCTGGAATTCCATCCCGATCCCCACCGCCTCGATGGCCGCGCCGAGCTCGTCCGCCGGGAGCGCCGTGGCGGACGGATCGCTGGCAACGAGGCCGGACGCCGCCCCCAGCGACGGCCCATCCACCAGCACGATGCGCCCCTCCAGATCCTCGTCACAGACATCCGCCATCGCCAGCCCACCGCCCCACCCGGGCGGGGCACCCAGCAACGCCTGCGCGGCGCGGGGGAACACTGTGGTGGACGGGTCCCGAGGGACCGCCAGCACCCAGGCGGCATCGACGGCGCCGTCCCAGCCGTCGAGGATGCGGCTGCCCGGGACGATGAGGACACCGCCGCCGCGGTAGGGGCTGCCGTCGCTGGACAGGGGATCCGGCGGAGCGGCCGGGGCGCCGGCGAGGCTGAGCAGGGTGGGTGCGCTGATCGCCAGCTCGTCGATGCCGTCGCCATCGAGATCGGGGACCCGGTCCAGGGCGGATCCCAGATCCAGCGGCAGCTCGGCCCGTGCGCCGTCCGCGTCCCCGGTGAGCTGGCCATCCCACCACAGGCGGGCGGAGAGCCGCTCCTCGGCCGGAATCGGCCCGGCAGGAGCATCGCCCCCTTCGAACAACCACACTTCTCCCACGTGCGCCCGGGCGGCCACCGGGTTGGAATCGGCGATGGGAGAGGCCGCGACAAGGCCCGGGGCGCCGACGGCCAGCGGCGGGCCGCCTTCCCCCACCGGCTCCCCGAACAGTGAGTACCCCAGCATCGCCCCCGAGGGCCCGACGAGCACCTCATCGGCGTCATCGAGGGTGACCAGCCGCTGCTCGCCGGGGGACACCCCCAGGCCGTCGCAGGTGAGCGGCCCGAGGATGATGCCGATGCGGCCTCCCGCCGTGCCATCCCCGGGGTCGGACCAGGGCTCGGCGATGATCAGGTCGGCCTCACCGTCCCCGTCGTAGTCGGCGACGACCACGTCGTACCCCGTCCCAGCGCCCGAGTTGCCCTCGATGATCAGGGTGGCCATCTCACCGGCCTGCAGGGTGCCACCCACCCCCCAGGGGCCCGGATCGGCGCCGGCCGGTGTCGTGACGATCAGGCACAGGAAAAACAGCCGCGTCAGGGTCACCACTCCACCCCCACTCCCGCCGTCAACGAGGGCAGCAACAGGAACTGGGGAGACGCCGCGTTCAACGCCGTCTGGGTGCCCGCCAGCTGAGCCTCCACGCGCATCGAAAAACGAGCAGCCAACCGGACCCGGGCCCTTACCTTGGCGCCCGCGTACAGCGTGGCTACCGACGTTTCCCCCGTGGTGGAGCGCAGATACAGCCCCCCCACCGCCGGGCCGCCGCCCACGGCGAGGCCGGGCCCGCGGCGTTCGACGAGCGGGGCCAACTCCATCGCAGCGAGCCGGGCGGGAACGGATAGCGGGCCGTCGTAAGAAACCCCCGGCCACCAGGCCAATCCCAGCGCCAGGGCCATCCCCGTCGGCCGCCGCGCCCACAATCGCTGCTCGAAGACCAGGCTCAGGGCGCCGTACCCAGCCGCCAGCTCCGCCGCCTCCGCACCGCTCCCCGGCACGAACCACACCCCGACCCCCGCGCCCAACCACTGGTCCTGGGACCGGGCCACCAGGTCGGACACGCGCACCGCCTCGCCGCGACGCACGCGGAAGGACAGGCGCCGGGTCCGGTCCCGGCGCTCGCCGCCCCCGATTTCCAGCAGGTGACGGCCGGGCTCCAGCGTCTGCACTGGAGAGCCTGGCGGCAAGGGCTCGCCATCCAGCCACAGGTTTTCGGTCAAGTCCCCACGGGACTGCCCCGCGGGCCAGAACATGGCGCGACGGGCCGGGCGGAGTACCTGCCCCATCAGGATCACGTCCCGCTCGCCGATGGCCTCCAGGTTGGCGGAAGGGAACTGCCGGCCCGCGCTGTGGGCCACCGTACGGGCCGAGGCGTAGCCGTGCGCCTCGAAGGCGGACAGGGCGCCGTCGCCGTTGAGATCCACCTGTTCTTCCTCCGGTCGATCCAGCGCTTCGAGCAGGTAGTAGGTGTAGATTTCGTGCCCCAGATCCGCGTCCTCCCAGGCCGGCCCGCCCGAGTAGGACGCGGAGAGCACCACCGTGGCGCGGCGGGGCCCGGCGTCCGGCAGCCGGTTGGGACCCCGGCGTCCCTGGGACTCGGGGCTCTCGATGTACCGGACCCCCTCGCCGCTGCCGCCGAAGCAGGTGGCCAGGATGACCACCTTCCAGCGGGGCAGGGCCCGGTCCACCCGGTCCAGCACCTCCTCGACCTCGATGGCCGTTGCCGAGATGTTGTCGCCGTCCGTATCGCTCGTGACGATGTAGCGGCGGGCCCGTCCGTCGGCATAACCCACCGTGCCGTGGGACGAGATGTACACCAGCGCCGTGTCGTCCGGCCCCAGCGGGTCGAGGAACGCGTCCAGCTGCGAGAGGAACCGTGCCCGGGTGGAATCGGGCGCGGTCAGCACGGAGGTGGAGTTGAAGCCGCCGTCGCCGATCAGGGCCTGGGAGACGGCCCGCGCGTCGTCCTCGGCCCAGCGCAGATCGGGGAACCGGTCGTCGTCGAACTCGTCGATACCGATGGCCAGACCGTGCCGGCCTTCAGAGGGCTGATCGGCGAGGGTCGACCGGACCGCTTCGGGCAGCGGCCGGGGTTCGGCCCCACACGGCAGCGGGACGACGGCCGCCAGCAAACTGAGCAGGACGGGCAGGCAGGAGTACGGCCTCTTCCCGCTCACGGCGCGACCACTTCCACGGTCAGGTACTGCAAGCGTGCCACCGGTGCGTCGTTGGCGCCGGCCAGCAGCGCGGCCAGCTGGGCATCTTCCAGCGGCTCGTTGGAGGCCGCACAGGCAAAGGTCTGCTCGCCGCTGAGGGTGGCCAGGCGGTAGCCGGTGTCCAGGGTCACGGCGATCAGCGGTTCCGCTCCAGAGGGGGCGCGGGTGCGGGCGAAGACCTCGGGCTCGGACGACTCGCCGAGCCTCAGCAACACCACCTCGGCCTCCGGCGTGGCCTTGAGCTGGAAGGCGAGCCAGCGATCCGCCGTGACCTCGTCGCCGTCGTGCATCCAGCGGGGGTCATCCCCGTCCTCGGTCACCGAGAGCATGGTGAACTCCAGCTCGGGGGGAGCATCGCCACGCATCTGCAGCCCGTCGTCCACCTGCCTCCAGGGGGCGAGCAGGAGCAGCATCACGGCGGCGACGGTGGCCAGGGAGAAGGCAGCCCCCAGGACCACGAGATAGGGCCGATTGGGTCCGGCAGGCGCGTCGGCCAGCCCCTCGTCGATGGACTGATGCAGATCGTCGTAGAGGCCCTCCGGTGTCCGGCAAGCCCCCAGGACCGCGGACAGATCCTGCTCCAGCTGCTCGTCGGCGTCCGGGAGGAGGGGTTCTTCACTGCGTCTCACGCCCGACCTCCTCCTGGAGCCGCTGGACCGCGCGGGCGACGCGCATCTTCGCAGCTCCGGTGCGTACGCCGAGGATCCGGGCGATCTCCGCGTACGGTAGTTCCTGATCCACGCGCAAGGACAGCACCTGGCGGTCCTCCGGCCCCAGGCTCGACAGGGCCCGGGCCAGCCGCTGGCGGCGCTGCACGAGGACCATCTCCGCCTCTGCGTCCGGGTCCGAATCGGCCAGCTCCACCGTCTCGTAGGGTAGCGTCTTGCGGGGCCCACGCCCCTGGCGCTGGTAGAAATCCGTCAGCTTGTTCCGCGCCACCCGGTACAGCCAGGTGCGCAGCGTGGAGCGCCCCCGGAAGCGGGGCAGGGAGCGGCAGGCCGCGGTGAGCACCTCCTGGGCCAGCTCCTCTCCGTCCGCCGGATTGGCCAGCGTATGGACGCAAAACCGAAACATCTCGTCGCCGTACAGGCGCACCAACCGATGGGCTGCGTCCCGGTGTTCTCCCCGGGCCAGAGCCTGGCTGATCTCCTGCTCTCCTTTCTCGCGGGAGAGGCCTACGGGTCCCGATGCCACTAAAGTTACCCTCGTCTGATGGCTGGCATCGTATCATCCTCGTCGCCCCGTCCTTTTCTCGGGCAGTCGGTTTGGAACGGCACAAGTCACAAAAAAAGTGCCTCGCTGTGACTTTTACGGACGGAACTCGACAGTCCAGCCAGAGCCCCCCGCAGCGGGGAGGCCAACGAAAGGGAAGACCGATGAGAACCACGTACACGATCCGTTTATTAACCCTTCTTTGTTTCCTGACAGCGGGCTGCTGGGGATGCGAGGGAGATGTCGATCCCGCGGACGACGACGACACCGCCGATGACGACACCGCGGACGACGACACGGCAGACGACGACGACGCTACCGACGATGA
>CAZDDH010000101.1:0-28457 GCA_964504165.1 uncultured Rickettsiales bacterium
AGATGGCGGCCCGGGACATCCGCGCCCTGCCCAAGCTCGAGGGCACGGTCCACGTCAACATGGCGCTGATCGTCAAGTTCATGCGCAACTACTTCTTCATGCCCGGCGAGTTCCCGGACATCCCCGCGGTCACCGAGGCCCGCAACGACGACTTCCTCTTCGACCAGGGCGCCACCAAGGGCCTGGGCAACATCCAGTTCCACGACTACAACCTGGCCTATGACAGCGTGGACATGCCCAACGTCAACCTGTTCAAGGAGCAGATCGGCGAACTCAAGATGTTCCTGATGGCCTCCGCCGCCGACATGGCCGCCGCCAAGGAGCAGGCCAAGGACATCGACTTCCTGCTGATCCTCGGCGAGCTGTTCACCCTGGTGGCCTACGGCCAGGCCATCATCGAGTTCCGCAACCTGCACCGCGACGAGCTCTCTGACGACATGCTCGAGCAGATCTTCGACTTCATGGTGCGGGACTTCACGAAGTTCTCCATGCAGCTGTACTCCAAGCCCCAGGCAACCCAGACCCAGATGGACCTGTGCCTCAAGATGGTGCGCAAGCCCACCCCCGACCCGGAACGCTATGGCCGGATCTGGGACGAGGTATACGGGTTGCGGGATGCGTACACGATGAACGACTAGCCGCGGCGGGGGGCGGGCCTTCGCGTCCGTTCGGTCCGGCCCACAGTTTCAAGGCACAAGACGCGACAGGACCCTATTCAAGGAGCGCTGCAGAAAGCGTCTGCCGGCACGTCGTCGACGACGATCTGGCCGCTACCCTCGGCCAGGTCGACCTGGCCTTCCCACAGCGTCTCGAAGGTGGCGCTATCGTCGGTCTTCTTCCGCTCCAGGATCAGGTTGACCTGGCCCGCCTCGATGCCACTGGCATCGCCACGGAAATCGTAGTTGCAGCTGCAGAAGCACCGCTTATAGCCGGGTTGTGCGGGCCGATCGACCTCACGGACGGTGATATCTCCGTCGCCGTCCTGCGAGACGGTGATGGAGTGCTCGCCACAGCAATTGAGCATGACGCGTGTGTTGAGCACCGACAGCTCCTCGCCGTCGAGTACCCAGTACAGGACCTCGGCGTCGCAGTATTCGTCACCATCCGCGCTGTCGTCGTCGTCACCGTCGCCCTCATCACTGGACATGGCAAACGCCGTCGTCTCTCCAGCGGGGAAGCCGCCGCAAGTGCTGACGTCACCTCCGCTGCATCCAGCGAGTAGGCAACAAGCAACCCATATCCAGCCAAAGTTCCAGTACTGCATCGTCTCTCCTCCGCGTTGGACGGTCGGATGTTCGCTCCGCAGGGTGGATGCCACGATATGGGGTACCGAGCGTCTGTCAAAGCGGTAAAAGACAACGTACCAAGCACCGTGATAAGGCAAAATGGTTTTCGAGGAGTAGCTATGGACGCGACGACCAGTGACTACGTCGCCATCGTCATCACTTTAGGGGTCCTTTTTGCCTGCATCGCCGGGGCGATCCTGTTTACCCGCTACGTCAAGCAGATGATGAAGCTCGAAGCGGAAAACAGGCGCCGGTTCGCCGACGATCACGGCCTGATGCTGCTCGAGGACAAGAGCATGAAGGGGGTCTTCGAAGGCCTCTCCATCTCCTTTGTGCACGTCCACGTCCTCCACCCGGCCACCGGGATGGGGGAGGGGCCGATGAAGACCCGCCCAGGCCGGATCGAGATGCTGCAGATTCAGGCGGCCTACCCGGCGGAGTATAGCTGGTTCGCCTGCGAGCGGCGGGCCGGCAAACGGTATCTGGATAACGACGAACAGCCGACCACCTGGGTCGCCTACCACCGGGACCAGCTCGAGATTCCATCCCAGTGGCAAGAGGTCCCCTGTGACGACGAGCACTTTACCGAGCACTACGTCGTCTACGCCGAAGGGGATCGATTCCCGGCCTTCCCCAACAGCCCAAAGGTGCTCCGGTGGCTATGGGCCAAGACCGCATTCTTCGTGGTCGCGAGGGACGGTCTGCTGACGATCTGGATTCCGGAATTGGAGTACTCCGGCGAGGCCAAGAAGCTCTACGAGAACCTGGTGAAGACCTTGAATCACACGCGGTCGATCTGCTCGCCGACCGTGTGAAGGTACCCGTGGTCGGAGTGGTACTGCAGGGCGGCCAGTCGCCACCCGTCCAAGTTGCGATTTGTCCCCTTCAGCTTCTCGGTCTACCCACAACTTCCGACATCATTTTGCCATAACATTCCGTGCAGTACCCATGGCTGAAGTCTGCTTCAGAATGGTCTCGTATGTAGGCTTCAATCTGATGCCAGTATCCATCGTCATCGCGGATCTTCTTGCACTGGACGCATATGGGGAACAGGCCTCGGAGGATTTTGGTTTCTTCGAGGCTTTTCTTGAGCTTCTCATGGATCATGCTGCTGGCGACGGCCAGCCCGATCTGTCCCCCGATCATTTCGAGGTACTCGATGACATCCAGCGTGAACCGGTCTTGCCGTAAATCGTTGCACTGGATCAAGCCGATGGTCGCATCCCTCGTCTTGATCGGGATCAGGGCAACGGATTCGTAGCCACACGAATTGCAATGGTTTCTGGTGTCGGCCTGCCGGTCTTCTGCGCTGGTTGACGCGAGCAAGTGGGTGGTGTGATTGGACCAGAAACTGCCGTGTTCCGTGAAAAACGGAAGCGCGGGATCAAACCTCTCGTGGATGATATTGCCGCACATGCACTCCAGTACAAAACCCTCCCCGTCCGGTGAGGCCACCCTGTCGCCGTGTTCATCCTTTTTGCACAGGCTGTTCTCCTTCTGAATGAAGGATGCCTCGAAACCGTCGTAGACAAAATACGGATAATCGCCGTCATCAAGAAGCCGAATCGACAGGGCTTCGCACCTGGAGATGTCCTTCATGTATTTCAGGATTGTCGAGAGCGTGGGCTTGAGATCCACGAAATGGTTCAGTTCCGAGCAGATGCGCTTGCTCGTCTTTTCTCGCTCGTACAGCTGTTGCCACTTGGGTTCATTGGACATCGAACGTTTTCCTCTTCCAGGCGGAACACCTGCCTCATCTGCGAGAGCCCGGCGGTAGGTTGCCCAGGATCCCGCCCCCTGAGAACCAGGGTATGCTGGGATAGCGAACACTCTCAAGCGGCAAATCCCTGCCGGCCGGATTGTCACAGAATCGTTGCAACGCCAGGCACGGACACATGATAACGAGCGTCCGCTTGTTCACTCTTCCTCCTGAACGTGGCGAGGCCGCCCACGCGAACACGGTCTCCTGATTCAGCGCTCCTCAGCCCCTCCCCCCAGGCGAGCCACGAAGAACTCATAGGCGTAGTACTCCGAGTGCGCGCGGTGCATCTCGGGCTCCTGGGCCAGTTGGGCGAGCACTTCTTGTGCCTCTTTGTCCGCCTTGTGCTGGCTCTTGAGGTCCTCGATGCGTTTGGCCATCGGCGTGTAGAAGTCCACCCACCATGCCTCGTCGGGCAGGGTGAAATGGTCGATGAGCGTGAACCCGCACTTGCGGAGGGTCGCCAGCACGTCCGGGACACGGCCCATGGTCGGATAGTCCGCATCGAAGCTCGCCTTCACATCGGGCGGTGGGTTTTCTTTGCGCCAGACGGCGTCGGTGAAGGCCAGCTGCCCCCCTGGCCGGAGCAGCCCGTGGCACACCCGCAGCGCGTTCTCGAGGCCAATGCTGTACAGCGCCCCTTCGGACCAGATGAGGTCAAAGCTCTGCTCGGCAAGATCCGGGCGGGCCATGTCTCCCACCATCGGCCGGATGCGATGCGACAGCCCCCGTTCGGTGACGGCCGCCCCGAGCCGCTCGATGCTCGGTGCGTGGCTGTCCAGAGCAACGATCGAACCGGAGGTCAGCTCGGCCAGGTGGAGGGTCTGTCCGCCGACCCCGCAACCGAGGTCCAGCACGGCCGGAGATGACGGAAGGTCCTGACAGAGCTCCAGGGCCTTTTGAGCGCAGGCCCTGTTGCCCGGGCCCTGGCGGGGCAGCACCTCGTATACGTCGAAGAAGAGTTCCCAGAAACGATCAGTGGGGTCCGTCATGTCCGTTGCCTCCTGGCCGGCACAAGATTGCCCGAAAGACACCGGCCGGGGAAGACCTGCGCCAGGATGCCAGGGGCTGGGCGAAGTGGCGGAGATTCATGGGATCTGGAGCCTGATCATACGGAGATTATCCGCTACTCCCCCAGGTAATGCGGGGATACCGGGAGCCTGTTCCGGGCCTGTTGCCCCGGACATTCAGACGGGACCGTCCCCAATCGATACAGGCTCAGTCCGAGCAGTCTGCAGTCCCGGGTGCCTCGCCCTTGCAACAGATCCGATCGTTGCCCACCGCAGGATCACAGGGGTAGCACCGGTTCTGGTAGCAGACCTGGCCCATGCCGCAGTCTTCGATCGCGTGGCAGGGGCCCACCCCCTGGCCCCCGCAGTCCGGTGCCTCCTTGGATTCACCCGGGCAGCAGTGGCCGTCCGTGTAGTCGTGGGGATCACATCCCCCCCCGCCACCTGGGCCACCACCGCTGGCCTCGCTGAAGCAAGCTGCCCGCAAGGTCCCCGGCTCGATGCACACATCCCGCGTGCCCGGGTCGTGGTCGTCGCACTCATCGTCGCGGTAGCACACGACCGGGATCTCCACGCACCGCGCCTGTTTCGTCCCCCCCTTTTCGCACGCGGCCACGTGGCGTTGCTTGGATGTACTGCAGTCCGAATCGCGGTGGCAGGCCACGCCGCCGCCGCTCTCCAGCTCCACCGCCCCTTGGATCACCTGGACCTGCACGGCGTCGTGCTGGCAGATCTTGCCCCCTTTGTCCACGCACCGGTCGGTGGTGGACGGGTCCCCGTCGTCGCAATGCGCGTCACGTTCGCAGTAGTAATAATTGAACGCGCAATGGCCCCTGAAGCAGGAGTCCACCGTGTAGGCGTTGTCATCGTTGCACTGGCTATCCGCCGTGCAGGACTGGGTCGAGCGGTAGGCGTTGACGCAGATCGACTCGAAGACCCGCGGGTGCCCGGGCTTGCACTTGTCCACCGTGGTCGGGTCACCGTCGTGGCAGTCGGCGTCGTTGCGGCACTGGACGTGGTAGTACCAGCACTGGTTGTTAGGGCACTGGGGTTCCTTGTAGGGGTCGCTGGAAGGGCAGTCGTTGGTGTCGTTACACCGCTGTGGCGTCTCCCAGCGGTACATGCACACGTTCTGGCACGGCGTATCCCCCGACACGTGGCAATATTCCCGAGTCGCGGCGTCGCCATCGTTGCACCCGGCGTCGTCGGTGCACTGGACGTTGCAGTAATCACATTGACCGCTGATCACCGAGCAGGTCCCGTGTTTCCCGCGTTGATCCTGGCAATCGCTATCGCTCGTGCAGGTCCGCGCCTCCGCTAGGTTCGGTAGCAACAGGATCAAGAGAAGTGGGATCAGGGCAGAAGAAGTGGCTCTCATCATGGTCCTCCTCACCGTCCCTTCATGGGACAGCCCTCGCGACGAGAATATCACGGAACGCTGTGCATCCATCTTTCACCATCGACGCCGGATCAGATCCGGTCCCGTCGTGTTCTCTATGTAGGTGTGGACACACACTGGAGGTACCGATGGCGATCTTTGAAGACGAGGAATACGAGGGCAGCGAGCAGCACCTCAGCCTGGACGAGGCCTGGGACCGGCTGCCGGTGATCCGGCGGGTGGACGGACTACGGGTGCGCTGGCTGGGGCCGCTGGTGGACCTGGGCCACGGCGGCTGGATCGGTGCGCTGTCCGCGGCGGCCTATGGCTACCTGGAGGACTGCGGCTGGTCGGAGAGGCTGCCGGAAGGGCAAATGCTCGATGGACGAGGCCGGACCCGGCGGGCCTGGGCCAGTGCGTTTGGTGAGGCGGCGCGGGACCTGGCGTTCGAGGGTAGCCACGCCGGACCTGAGGGGCACGCGGACCGCTGGGCCTCCTGGCTGGCGTTCGAGCTTGCCGAGTCCCACGATGTGTTGCGGGAGGTTGCGCTGATGAAGGGGTGGGATCGCTGAATCGAGGCGGTGGTGTTGCCCGGGCAACGGATGGTTTCCGGCTAGACGAACAACAGGGTCCCCACCAAGGCGAGCATCCCCACCACGACTGGCTCGCCGTCGGCCACCACGTCACCGACGTAGTTCAGATCGGTGTTCTCGTCCCGGGCGTAGGCCAGGAATGCCAGCACATAGAGTGCGGCCGCATTCACCACGTGGGCCGCTAGGGGCAGGTCGAAAACCAAGATGACGCCGAAGAAGTACAGGGCGGCGATGACGTTCATCACGTGCAGCAGCGTGCGCGTCCGTCTGAAGCCCAGCACCACCGGCAGGGTCTGCACGCCTTCGGCGCGGTCCCCCTTGAGGTCGCCGAGGTCGAAGTAGGTCGTGTTGACGTACATCCGCAGCGTCACGAACACCACCACCGCCGCGACCAACAGGGTCACCCCGGTGCCGCAGACGTAGGCCGGGATCAACACGGTCGTGGTGCCCCAGGTGACCGCGACGACGACATTCTTGACCCCCGTGATGTCCTTGAGACGCCGGAACCGCCAGCCCCGCGGCAGGACCTTGATCCCGTACAGGACGCCGACGACGAGCGGGGCGACGTAGAGGATCAGGACCACCAGCCCCTCCATGGAAGCGATCACCAGCCCGGCGAGGAATCCCACTGTTGCCAGCCAGGACAGGGCACGGCCCCAGCGCGCTAGGAAGGCGGTGCGCACCGGATCGTTGAGCAGGTCCCCCTCGTCGTCGCTGCCCAGGAGCTTGTCCGCGGAGTAGACCGCGTAGGTGATCAAGAACGGCAGCAGGATCGCCTGCCACCGAAAAGGAAGCCCGGTGATCAGGATCGCGAGGATCGCAAATCCGGTCCCGCCGAGCGCCATCCAGACATTGCTGTAGGCCAAACGGAGCATGACGGATCCCCCCAGGCCTCCGGACTCGGACCGATCCGACGTGTTTACCGGCAAGTTGCGCACTACCCCGACGTTCGCGACGGGCCCGTCCCAGGGGATGTTCAGGTGCTCGGCTTCCATGGTTCCCTCCTCATGTCGAATGACGTTCGGGCCGTCCGTTCGCGCGGCCCTATCCCCCACAACGCGGTTTCGGACGAATACCGGCATGGGGAACGCCACTTTTTTTGGGAGATGGGCTCTAACGGGGGTGCCGGGCACTTCGACGGGGCGCTTCGACGGGCCCGAATGGAGATCACAGGTCGTTATCTGACCAACTGGCGAGGGAGCCCTGGAACCCAAAACCTCCACGCTCTATTTTGGCCCCGGAGGTTCCGATGCCCTTCCGACCGGTCATGATGCTGTTCGCCAGCCTGACGATGCTATCGACCGCCTGCAAAACCGATCCGACCGATCCAATCCTTCCCGACCTGACCGAGGTCCTGGGACCGGACGAGGCCCGCGCCGGGTGGCTCACCTTGGACGACGCCCCGGCCTTCATCGGTGGCGCTGCGGGGGAGTCCCGCGAGGGTGACCTGTTGATCTACAACGACCGCGCGCGGTTCGCGCTGCAGGGCTGGCGCGAGGGCCACAACCTGGAGCACCATGCCGGTTCGATCATCGACGTGGACATCGTGCGACCGGACGGCGTGGTGGACCGGGATTTCGTCGACGACTGGGTCACCCTGGTGGCGTTGGGGCGCATGCTGGCGCCCGAGACCCTGGAAGTCGTCAATGACGGCAGCGACGGCGAGGCCGCGGTGATCCAGGCCACCGGCTACGACGCGGGCTTTGCCTACCTGCTCGGCGCGATGGAGAACCCCGACCTCTATCCCGAGATGGGCCTGACCTACGAGCAGACCTGGACCCTGGAGTCCGGCTCGGAGTTGCTGCGGCTCGACACGGTGATCCACAACCCCACCGACGAGCCGGTGGGGGTGAGCCTCATCGACGGTGGCGTGGTGGAGCTGGGCCTGGTCTCGAGCTTCGTGCCCGGGCTCGGCGTGGGGGAGGACATCGGCAGCGGCGGCACCGTGATCGCGGGCTACTCGTCGCGCTACAACGACCTGGCCATGGGGCTGATCCTGGGCGACGGCCTGGTGCCCACTCCCGGCTCGACGGCCGTGCTGGCGGACCTGCTCAACTTCGTCATCATCCCTGGTCCCGATCCGGAGATACCCGCCGGTGGCGAGGTGAGCTACGCGCGATATCTGGGCGTAGCGCCTGATATGGCGACCCTGGAACGGGCCCGGCTGGATCTTCAGGGTCAGGCGGAGGGCACGGTGACGGGGACGCTGACCACCGAAGGTGCCGGGGATCCCATCGCTGGCGCCCGGGTCTATCTGGTCGACGACGAGGGCGCGCCGTGGACCTACGCCGTGACCGGGGCGGACGGTGGCTACCGCATCGACGCCGCCGCAGGGGATTGGTCCCTGGTGGCCCTGGGCGACTACGACGGCGACGTGGTGGACATGCCCGTGGCCGCCGGCAGCTTCGGCACGTTTGCCAGCGCGGCACAAAACCAGCTCCAGCTGGACGCCTTGGCCGGTGATGACAGCGTGGTGGCCGTGCCCCGGGCCGACGGCTTCGGTCGCGGTGATCCCGTGCCCGTGACCCTGGCCAACGGTGGGGAACAGACCGTCGATCTGCTCCTGCCCGAGCCGGCATGGCTGAGCCTGACGGTGGTGGACGAGACCGGTGCGCCCAGCCCGGCGGCAGTACAGATCCGCTTCCCCGATGGGAGCGAAGATCCCCGCCCCGGTGACGGCCGCCTGGGTGAGAGCCGCCCCGAGGGGGCCCGCAAGATCGTCTGGCTGGCCGATGGCGAGATGGAGGTGGCGGTACCCGCGGGCGAATACGACCTGCTGGGCTATCGTGGCTTCCGTCATGAGCTGGGCCTGCACGAGGGCCTGGAGCTGGCGTCCGGTGAGACCGCCGCGGTCGAGCTCGTCGTCCCCCAGGCCTTTGCGACCCCAGGCTGGGTCACCGCCGACTTCCACAGCCACGCCTCACCCTCGATGGACGGTAGGTGCACGATGGAGGACCGGCTGGTGCAAACGGCCGCATCCGACCTGCAGATGCACGTCGCGACCGCCCATGACGTCGTGCCGGACTTCCAGTCCCCGCTGGAGGCGCTTGGGCTCCAGCCCTGGGTGCGCGCCATCCCCGCCACCGAGGTCACGACCCTGCTGCGGGGCCACTTCAACATCTTCCCCATGGCCCAGGACCTGGCCCTGCCCAACTACGGTGCCCCGGTGTGGTGGGAGCTCGATGGGAGCACCCCGGATCTCTTCGCGGTGATGCGCGAACGCCTGCCCGACGACGGGATCATCCAGGTCAATCACGGCCGCCAGCCGGGGATGTTCACGTTCGCTGGGTGGGATCCGAGCGATGACGAGGCCGGTTTTGCGGACTACTACTCCGACGACTTCGACACCATGGAGTTGATGCAGGGCAAGCACTACGACGACAGGGACCAGCTGCTGCTGGACTGGTGCTCCCATCTGGATCTGGGCTACCGCAAGACCGCCACGGGGGTCAGCGACGAACACGGCATCCGCCCCGGTGCGGGCTTCGCGCGCTCCTATGTCTGGGCCGATGCCGACGCACCGGACGATATCGATCTGGGCACCTTCCAGGTGTCGGTAGCCGGCGGGCGCCTGGTGGTCAGCGGCGGCCCCTTCATCGTGTTCACGGCCACGGACGAGGGCGGCGGCGCGGTGGACATCGGCCAGGAGATCGAAGCCGGCGTAGTGACCCTGCACATCGAGGTCTGGGCGCCTGCGTGGATGGGCATCAGCGAGGTGCGGCTGCGGGGGGACGCCTGCGAGATCGCTGCCACCTGGGATGTCACCGATCTGGCCGAAGGCGAGGTGCAGCGCTTCGTCACCGACCTGGAGTGGGTCGTCGACCAGGACGCCTACCTATTCGTCGAGGCCGTGGGGGACGACGACCTGTGGCCGGTCTGGCCCGGGGCCCACGCCTACGCGGCGAGCAATCCGATTTACCTTCGGGCGCCGTAGGCCGCGTGTCACGACAAAAAGACGCCCGGGATCGGACACCTCCGCGTACCTCAACCAGCACATCGCTATCCGGAACACCCAATTCGGAGGTTGATATGGTCATGCCGAAGGTCCGCCCGTGCGCGGCGCTAATACTCGCGATGGCGGTCGGGGGCTGGGGCTGCGCGGACACCTTGGTCGTCGATGTCCTGGTCTCGGACAACCCGTCGATGGTGCTGGAGAAGACCTTCACGGTCACCCTGGCGGAGCCGGCGGTCCTCGCCGTACGCTGCACCCGGGACGATCTGCCGAGCGAGATCCACCTGGTGGAGTCCACCGAGCCTGCCCTGGAACACGTGCTGCGCGTCCAGGGGCTGGTGGCCGATACCGGCTACAGCTGCGTGGTGGCCCCGGTGGACGTGGCCCAGGCCGCCCCCAGCGCGGGCGTCTTCCGCACCGGCACCCTGCCTGGCACCATCCCCAGCGCGAGCGCCACGACCTCCGGCGAGCCCGGCGCCGAATACACCCTGGTGCCCCACCAGCGCCTGGTGCTGATGGACAACGACGGCGCGGTGCGCTGGTACTACCCGCTGCCCATCGAGGGCTACGCCGACATGGGAGCCGAGTACTGGGGCGATGGGCTGTTCCTGTGGGGCGGGGTGAGTGGATCGGACGAGGGCGACGGCGCGCCCCGGCTGGTGGATGTCAGCCACCGCGAGCACTACCGGGCCGGCTACCCCGGCGCCGCCGACGGCCGCTACCACCACATGACCGAGCAGCAGTACGACGGCACGGTGGTCACCATGGTCGAGTCCGAAGCCAGCAGCGGCGGCGAGGAGTACTACGGGTTCGAGGTGCACCGGGTGGGCTTGGAGGCCGACGAGCTGCTGTGGACGTGGAACCTGCAGCAAGCCCTGGACGCAGGCAGCTTCAACGCGGGCGAGCAGATGGTTGGGGACGCCAACTGGGCCGGGGTGATGGTGGAGGACAGCGGCCACGAGACCATGGTGATGAGCCTGTGCGAAGGCGCCGCTGTCGTCGGGATCGACATGGACAGCGGAGAGGCCGCCTGGACGCTGGCCGAGTGGGGCAGCCTCCAGCTCACACAGGGCGATCTGCCCGACATCCAGCACGGTCTGGACATCAGCGGGCAACACATCCTGCTGTACGACAACGGCGGCGTCCCCACCACCCGGGCGGTGGAGTACGCCATCGACGCCGCGGCGGGCACCGCCACCCAGACCTGGTCCTGGACCGAATCCGGATTCCACGAGGCCTGGGGCTGGGGCGATGTGGACTACCTGGGTGAGGATCACGTGGTCATCACCAAGGGCCACGTCCCGGGCTGGAACGGCGAGGGCCCGTCCGAGGTCATCGAGGTGGACCGCAGCGACGACTCGGTGGCCTGGCGGCTGAGCTTCTCCGAGGAACACGACGCCATCTACAGCGCCGACCGCATCGGCGGCTGCGACCTCTTCGCCGAGACCTCCCGCTGCCCCGAGCTGGCGGCGCGTCTCGAAACGCTCAACCCGTGGTTCTGATCTGGAGGCCGTACATGTACCTGCGCTGGTTTTTGATGGGTTTGTTCCTGGCCGGCTGTTCCCAGGACGGCCCCGCCTGGCGATACGACACGGCTCCTCCGGTAGACGACGGAAGCAACGCGGGCGACGACGACGATGACGACGATGACGATGACGACGACGAGGTCGTGGAGTTCGAGAAGTTGATGTGGGGCGAATTCGGCGACGACGAGGGCTGGATGGGCTACTACCTCGCGGACCCGGAGCAGGGCGGCGTGCTGTGTGAGCTGGAATACGAGTTGGATTCCTGGGTGGCCACCGACGCCTGCGCCGGCTGCACCGAGGCCTGGATCATCACCCGGGGGGAGGCCGAGGTGTTTGACGACGTGGACGGAGCCTGCGGGGCCGAGGGCTGGATCGGTCTGGAAGGCAGCAGCTTCGGCGTGGGCCTCGGCGGAGAGGGGATATGGGCCGACCTGGGCGCCGGATGGCAGCTCATCGAGGAAGCCGAGGGCGAGCAGGAGGACGGCTGGCTGTGGTTCGAGATCTGGCTCGGGGATTGAGCACCCCGCGGCCGCGGAGGAGAGTATGGCGACACGCGCGAGGAGTCTGATCCTGATGCTGGGCCTGCTGCTGGCTGGCTGTGGCGTGGCCGGGGATGACGACGACGACAGCCTGCCATCCGACGACGACACCGACGGTGCCGATGACGACGACAGCGCCTCCGGCCCCCAGGGCCTGCTGGGACGGCTGGGCACGGCGGCCGTCTCCGTCAGCAGCTACGAGGGCAGCGAAGAGCTCTACTTCACCACCGATTACGGCGAAGGCGACGACATCTGCCGGATCCGCTACACCCTCACCTCCGTCGCGGTCCGCGATGACTGCCCGGACTGCTCTTGGGCTTTCGATATCGAGCTCGGTGCCCCCGAGCTCCTCACCGAGAGTCCGCCCGGCTGCCTGGCGACGACCGGCGTGGACAGCGCCACCATGGCCCAGCTGGAGGGCAGTATGGTCAGCTACGGCTACAACCCCGACTACTTCGGCCATATCCAGGTGCTACGCGTGGAGGAGGGCGGGGTCTGGGACTCGGCTGGCCACGCCTCCTGGGACTCCGGTAGCGGCAGCTTCAGCTACGACTGGCAGGCCGGCTATCAATCCTACTGAGCGTGACCCCATCGCCCACGTCCACGATCCTACGCGTTGCCGGAGGGGCCTTCCGCCGGCCGCTCCCGGAACAGCAGGGCGACGACCGCCACCGCGATGACGAGTCCGAGGTAGGGCCAGCCGTAGTAGATGGTGTCGAGCAAGGTGGCCTCCAGATCAGCTCGGGGTCCGCGTCCCACGCATGGCGTCGCCACCGCGGCTGTTGATACGGTCTACCCCGGCCACGGCGAGCCGTTTCTGATGGCCGATTTCCTGGAATCGTATGATGGATAGGTGGCGTGAGTATGAGTTGAGTGTCAATGCCTGGCTGGTGCCTGCTTGGCACGTACCTTCATCCATGTGCCGATTCCCAACGCCAAGGAAAAGAGACCAAGTCCTAGCGCAATCCGCGGCCAACGTATTGCGCGAAGTAAATGCTGGAACACGGCCCGGTCGTGGAGTTCGCCCTCCTGCCATTCCCCCGCGAAGGAGGTGCCGTCAGGCAATGATATCGTCCCTACACCGTGACGCCGGTCGTCTTGCCATTCCCCCACGTAGCTCGTGCCGCAGGGCATTGTCATGGTCCCATGACCGTGGAATTCGCCCTCTTGCCAATCCCCGACGTACTTGTTGCCATTCGGCCATGTCAACGTCACTTGGCCAGGGAGTTTGCCTTCCTGCCATTCCCCGAACCAGGTGGCGCCGTCAGGCCATGTCAATGTCCCCAGGCCATGCAATCTGCCGTCTAGAAATCCGCCTTCATATATTGCCGGGTGGCCCGGTTACTCGGCGGTGACGACGATGGAGTCGGTGCCGACGATCTCACCGTGCAGGTCGGTGGCCACCAGGGTCAGCGGGTTGTCGCCCTCTTCGAGGGGCACGGTCACCTGCCAGGTCTGGCCGTCGAGCCAGGTGAGGTCCAGGGGGTCGGCCGGATCATCGAGGGCGATCCCGCGGACATCGACCCAGGCTTCGCCCTCCAGGGTGGCCTCCAGCGAAGTCACCGTGAAATCGTCACCGCCCGCCGTCGTGATGTGGAAGTCCACCGGCGGGTAGCTCGTCATCACCGACTCCGACGATCCGCTCAAGACCCAGCCCGCCCGGTCGTCGATGAACTGGCAATGGGAATCGAAATCCTGCCCCGGTAGCAGCTCGTCGAGCTGGTCACACCAGGGGGCCAGGTAGCCCGTGTTGTAGGCCGATTGGATGATGTCGTTGAGGTGGCCGTAGTAGGACCGTTTGTAGACGGGGTCCTGGATCAGGCGCGCCAGATCGCTGTTGCCCACGACATCCATCGCGTAGCTGCCGAAGTAGTCCAGGTCGTGAGGGAAGTACAGGGCGAGCCGGTCGTCGGGCCGCACATAGAACTGGGCGTTGTGCTGGCTCCCCGCGCCGCCGTACTGGTCCGTCGCGCCGCTGAGGGTCGCGAAGGCGAAGGCCCGCAGCCATTGCTCCACGTCGATCACGTCGGGCGCCGCGTCCAGGAAGGACTGCCCCGAGAGCGCGAAGGTCTGGCACAGGGCGATGAGATCGTCGTGGTCGTCCAGGCGCAGGTTGTTCTTGTGGATGAAGTTCCAGCGGTAGGCTTCCTTGCCGTCGCCCAGATCGGTGATCGGCGTGCCGATCACGCTGTCGGGCTGGGGCAGCTTGTAGCCATCAATGGTCCCGTCGTCGGTCGTCGTGGGGTAGTAGATCAGCTCGTATTCGAACCGCTCCCCGCGCTCCCCGCCGTCGAATTGCGACCCGAGCACCAGGTCGCTGAACCGGCCGAGCTGCAACTCCGCCGCACCGTTGTACTCCGACCGGGGCGCGATTAAGTGAATCAGGTCGTTGTACTCCCCCGAGACTGCGCCGGCGCGGGTCATCACCAGGTTCAGTAGCACCTCGCGTTGGCCGTAGCCGACCCCCTCGGAGCGATCGATGAGCACGCTGGTGTGGCTGCCCCGGAACGGCTGTTCGTCGTGGAAGCGTACGGCGTAGCCCAGGCGGGCCTCGACAGGGCGTCCCCGTTGGCTGCCCTTGAGCCGCACCCCCACGTCGTAGAACGCCTCGGCTTCGCCGTAGACCACCGTGGCCCCGACCCGGTCGTTGCTCATCAGGTGGATGTCCTGGTGAAGCCAGTCCGAGTCAGCCTCGGTCATCAGGATCCGCAGATTGTGCAGGCCGTGGGCCGCCGCCTGGCCGTCGTCCACCGCAAACAGCGCCCTGGAGTCGGGCCCGGCCGCGGGGTAGGTCGCGGTGGCTCCCAGATCGTCGATGGCCTCGACGTAGAACTGCACGACACTGCCCGCGCCCTGGCCGTCGATTTCGGCTTCCCAGCGGCCCGCGACGGACTCGGCCATGGCCCGTTCGTGGAACGAGCCCCCATCGACCGAGGACCACAGCGTCACCGCCGCCACGCCGTCGGGATCATCCACGGTGACGGCGACGAGCACCGGCTCGCCGGGTGCGGGCACGACCACGTCCTGGTTCAGATCGGTGAAGGTCGGCCCCAAGTTGGTCTCGAAGGTCGAGTTTTCCTCGCCCGGCGTGCCCGACCCGCTGGGCTGCTCCACCAGCGTCGTGCGGGCCAGGCGGTTGAAGTACAGCCGGCTGTGCAGCTGGTTGCTGCCCGAGAGCCACCGGGCCCGGAAGGAGATCTCGTACTCCTGGGCCGCCAGCGACAGGGCCAGGGTGGTCTCGACGTGGTTGTGCATGTGCTCGGTCGGCCCGGTGGCCACCAGGCGCAACACCGGGTTCGACGGGTCGTCGGGATCGGGCACCACCTGGCTGTGGCGGTGGTTGCCCAGCAAGCGCCAGCGCTCCGCGTCGTCGAAGCCCCCGTCGTGGAGGATCTCCTCGGCGCTGTCGTCCGGGTCCCGCACCACACTCAGATCGTCGATCAGCACCTCGCCGGCGTCGAGTAGCCCCAGCACCAGCTCCTCCCAGACGCCGTCGGGGCCCACGGCGCTGGATCCGGCCTCGCCGCGGTAGCTGACCTGGACCCATTCGGAGCGGCGCCCCTCGTCGCTCGCCGCCCACGCCTCGGCCGCGGTGTTTCCGGCCCACGGGTCGCGCAGCTCCAGGCTCGATCCCCCGCCGTCGGCCGCATCTGGCCAGCGCCCGCCGTCGTGGTAGCGCACCTCGTCCGCGGGATTGCCGAGGGCATCTAGCAGCAGGATCCGATCGCCGCGGTTGCCTAGGCGCCCCGTGTAGTTGCCCAGCACGGTGATGTCCGGGTACGCCTCCCGCAGGGACTCGGCGTCGCTCGCGACCACCAGGTAGCCGCCGGGGGCTAGCGTCGTGCCCTCGGGGAACTCGTACCCCACAGCGTCCACCAGCTGCCAGCCGCCCAGATCCACCTCAGCCGCTCCCCGGTTGATCAGCTCGAGCCATTCCTCGGTGCGCTCGGTGGCGGGCTCGCCTTCCTGCGACAAGGGCGCGCGGTGATACATGATTTCGTGGATCACCACGTCTTCCGTGAGATCGACGAGGTTCGCCTCGCCGGGTGTGGCCTGGGACGGCACCCGCCAGGGGCCGCCGTCTTGTGCGCGGGCCCGCACCCACTCGTGCGCTCGGACCGCATCGAGCACGGCGTCGCCGTCGGCCGAATACAAGAAGAGCCGGTCGCCCGCTTCGAGCGGCAGGCCCAGCTCGTCGAGCACCCGCAAATCGCCCGGCTCGAGCACGCCGTCCGGCACCACCACCTCGTCGCCGGCCGACGTGGCCAGTACCAGGCCGCCGACGTCCAGGGAGGCCACGCTGACGTTGATCAGCTCCACCCAGATGGGATCCTCCTCGGTGGACGCGACCTCGTTGAGCAGGATCGTCGGCGCGGTGCGGTCCACTTCGAACTCCGCGGTCAGCGCGCAGCCGAAGGCCATGTCCTGGTCGTCCACCTCGGCCTGGTGGACCTCGGCCGCCAGCACGTTGAATCCTGGTACCAGCGGGTCGCCGGAGATCTCGGCATTGATTTCCACGGGCTCCCCGGCCCCGGCTTCGGCCAGGGTCCCGGCGTTCACGGCGCCGTTGGGCATGTTCTCGCGCAGCACCTCGGCGCCGTTGATGTAGAACACGGCGCCGTCGTCCACCGCGCAGTCCAGGCTCAGCGTGGTCGCGGAGGGATCGCCTTCGAAGGTGAAATCGGTGCGGAACGTCAGGGTGGTGGTGATCTCGTCCAGTTCCATGTTCCCGGGATTGCCGACCACGGGATCCCGGGAGCGGAACAGGGCGTAGGTGTCTTCCCCATTGGTCACCGAGTCGTCGTCGAAGGTGTCGCCCCAGATGTACAGCGCCGCGTCGCTGAACGAGTTGCCGACGGTGGCGCCCCAGGGGCTGGAACCGCGGACGGCCTCGACCGCCGGTGGCTGCCAGGCGCTGTCATTGTTGGCGTCCCCGACCAGCGCCACGATCTCCGCTTCAGTGGGCGGCGCGTAGGCCGGCAGCTCCCCGGGATTGGCACCGCTGGGCCCCAGCACCCACTCCCACATCCCCGCGCTGGTCCCCACGACATCGTCGGGCAGCTCGACCTCGGCGATGGTCATCTGCGGGCTGTAGGAATCCCCGTACGCCTCCCAGGCAGCCAGGTACAGGTGGTCCCAGGGGGTCAGGACGACCGCGATCTCTTCCACCGTGGTCCAGTTCCCGTCGGAGTCCTCGCCGACCAGGCGCAGATCGTTGCCGTCGGCCTGGCCCAGGTAGGCGGCGACGTAGTTGTCGGCGGTGGCCCAGACGGTGGCGGCCACGTCCTCCTCGACGCCACCGTAGTAGAACGCCGCCTGGCCGCTCTCCCACCCGCTGTCGTCGTAATCCGTCTCGGCCCAGTCGGCAGCGGGGTAGTCGCCCGAGGCGTCGTAGCGCCAGGTGGCGTCCTTATCCACCAGCGTCGCGACCACCGGCAGAGCCAGGGGATCCAGGCCGTTGGGGGCGCCTGGTGTGCCGCCGAGTTCGGCGCTGGCCATCCAGTGTTCGGCGCGGTCGCTGGCGGCGGTGGGGGCCATCTTGGCCAGGGAGAGCCCCGAGCCGTCCGGCGCAACGGGCCAGGGGTCGTCGTCGCTGTACCCCACGCTGTCGATCAGCCGGCCGCCGTTGCTGAACAGCTCGATCCGTTCGCCCCCGTTGGAGAGCGTGCCCCCGTAGGGCCCCAGGGCTTCATCGAATCCGGTCTCATCCTCCAGCAGGGCCGGGTCGGCAGCCACCACCAGATAACCGCCGGCAGGCAGGACGGTCCCCTCGGCGAAGGTGAAGGTCACGCCGTCGTCCAGCGACCAGCCCGACAGGTCCATGTCCAGGACCATGGGGTTGTGAATTTCGAGCCATTCGAGCGCCCCGTCTGAGGGCGGGTTGTAGTGCAGCTCGGTGAAGGTGACCGGCCCCGGCGTCTCCACCTCGTCCCGGGACCAGGGTGCAGCTCCAGGCGGGACGGTTTCCTGTGTGTGATTGTCGTCGTCGTCCAGCGGGTTGTCGTCTGGGGGGAAGGTGAGGGTCAGGTCGCCGACGCAACCGATGGAGGGGATCCCCAGGACGACCGCGAGGGCGACGACGACGAGGCCGCCTGAGCGTGAAGCGAGCCGGCGAGCGTCGTCGGGCATGTATCGACGATATCGGCCGCGGGATGGCGTGGCAAGCGCTGTTCCGGCCGGCAACGGAGTTACCCGGCCGGCATGAAGACGCATCGGCTATCGGGATGGTATGAAGACAGCATGGTGTTCGCCCTCTGTTGGCGAGCATGGGGTGCGGCATGACGCTTTCGGTGCGGAAAATCGAGGAGATGGCGCCCGATCAGCGTTCGCTGACCGCTGCCGCCAAGCTCCGCAAGCCGGCCAAGTGGCCGCTGCTAGCGGTGCAGCCGGCGCTCGGTCTGATTTGGGGTGAATGCCAGGGTAGCGGCGCCAATCCCTACCGCACGGTGCTCGATACCGGCGACTTCACATACAAGTGCAGCTGCCCGAGCCGTAAGTTCCCTTGCAAGCATGTGTTGGCGCTGGGCTGGCAGTTCGCCGATGGGTCGGTGCAGTTCCACGAAACCGAGGTCCCCCAGTGGATCGAGGACTGGCTCGGACGGCGACGCGGGCCCAGCAAGAAGCGCGACGAGAGCGGAGGCGCCAAGCATCTGAGTGCTGCGGCAGCCGAGCGTGGCCTGCGCGCCGTCGCTGTCGAGGATGACCCCGAAGTCGCCGCCAAGAAAAAAGAGCGTGCACTCGCGCAGGCCGCACGGCTGCGCGCACAGAGACATGCGTCGATCCTGGAGGGCCTGGACGCCTTCGACCGCTGGTTGCTCGACATGCTGGGCCAGGGCATCGCCTCTGCCTTGCCCGAGCTGTCCACCCTTTGCAGGTCCATGGCACGACGCCTCGTGGACGCCAAGGCGAGCGGCCTGGCGGGGATGGTCGATGAGTTGCCCTCGCTGATCTACCGTCGCCCCGAACGAGAACGCGCCGAGGCCCTGTTGATGCGCGTGGGCCGGCTGCACCTCCTGGCACAGGGCTATCGCAACCTGGGGTCGCTCCCCGAAGCGTTGCAGGCAGACGTCCGTAGGTCGATGGGCTGGGCGACCAGTCGGGACGAGCTGCTGAACGACCCGAGCGCTCCCCGGGTAGATGCTACCTGGCAAGTGTTCGCCAACCGTGCCGTGCTCCAGGCGGACGATCTGCGGCGTGTCGAGACCTGGCTCGTGAGCGAAGGCGACGACGAGCCCGGAAGCCCACGATTCGCCGCACTGATCGATTACCACCCCGCCAGCGTGGGCAAGGTTGTGCCGTCTTCCTCGCCCGGTGATCGGTTTGCCGGCGAAGCGGTGTTCTACCCCTCGGCGATGCCGCTCCGCGCCATCATCGACCGGCACGATGGACCCGTGGAGGGCCCGGGAGAACCGCCGCTGGGGCTGCCGTTGGCCGACGCGTTGTCGGGCTATCGCCGCCGCCTGGTGGACCAACCGTGGCTCGAGACCTGGCCGTTGATCGCCCGTGATGTGGTCATCACAAATTCAGGGGACCGGTTTGCCCTGACGGACGGCCTGGCCACCCTCCCCATCGACCCGACGCAACAGCAGGCGCTGCGCACGGTACGGGGGATGCCTCTCGAGCGGGCTTTCGGGCTGTGGGATGGTGAGTTCCTGGTGCTGGCAGGGGCACATACGTCGCTCGGCCGCTGGGCCGCGGAAGGGTTGGTGGAATGAGCGACGTCGGCCACAAGGCGCTGGCCAAGCTGCAGCAGGCCTTCATTCTGGGCCTCGGTCGCTCGGGAGCTCCGCCCATCCCGTCGGCAATCGAGGAACTGGTCCCAGACCAGATGGATGCGCAGAAGAAGCATCTCGCCGCGCTGGCGCTCATGGCACAGCGCCATCGATTCGTGCACTCGTGGCCGGTCGCCCCGCGAACCGAGGTGGCGACCCTGGACCCATCCGACTACGTTCCGGACGGATTGCGGGACGAGGTGTACCGGCTCCTCGCGGCGCGTACCATCAGCGATGCGCGGGCCAACGCATGGATTCCCAAGGTGCTCGCGTTGCTATCGGGGCATGGCCTGCGGCTGCATCCCTTCGATCTGGCCCACTACGAATACGCCGTATCGGCCTTCCCCATGCTGGCGCACCCCGCCGACCGTGCGCAGCTGGGCTTCGAACACGGGGCCGATGAGATCACCCGGGACAACTGGCTCGAGACGTCACCCGCGCCGCGGTCCGCCTGGTTTCGTGCGCTGCGAAGGCGGGATCCTGCCGCCGCACGGGTACTTTTACAGGGGGATTTCAAGGCAACACCGGCCAAGGTCCGCGGCCAGCTCGTGGTGCACCTGGCCCACCGGCTGAGCGAAGACGACCGGGAATGGCTCGAGTCGGTCAAGAAGGACCGCTCGTCCACGGTGCGCACCGAAGTGGCGGTCCTCCTCAGCTGCCTTCGAGGGACCGAGGAATCAGCAAAGCGCATCGAGCGCGTCGTGGAGAACTTTGTTTACCGGCGCAAACGCATATTCAAAAAGGAACTCGCCTATCTCGACAAACTCCGGGACGAGGCCACCGCTACGGCCGACACCTCTGGCCTCCCCCTGTCGGGACTCGCGCAGGCCCTGGCCATGCCCGATGACGTTCAGAAGTGGGCGCCCATGACCACCGACGTGGCGCTGGCTTTTGCCGTCGCTGCATTGGTCGAGAGTGATCTGCCGCGATTCGGTGCCCTGTTCGAACGCGTCAAATCGGGCGACTGGGGGGATCTGTTGCGGCCCCTGGCGTCCCCGCTTGGTGCTGTGGTCGCTCCCGACGTTCTGGCCGACGCCTTGCGACGCATTCCCCCACCCGGTGGGGGGGCGGAGTTGGGAGCACACCTGGCTATTTTGGATACGATCTACGGCGACGGATTCCCCGATGACCTGGCCCGCAGGCTGTTGACCTGTTTGTCCGACAAGGTCATCGTCGAGCACGCCGATCGACTGATTCATCTATTCACAATGGACCAACACGACCGACTGCGACGCCTGCTGCCCGCCATCGAAGACCCGCTGGTGAGCGCCTACCTGAACGTCGCATCCACGCTGGGGCCGCCGCCGGCCGACAAGCAACCCACGGATCAAGGAGCTACCCCGTGACCGAACTGATGCGCCTGCCCTCCGAGAAGACGTTCGCGGATGAAATCGAGGCCCTGCGCGGCGTGGATGGGGAGCACCCCCCCGGCTGGCAGATGACGCCCCGCGCCGTCGTCACCTTCCTGATGGGTGGCCAGGCCCCCGACGGCACGACCATCTCGCAAAAGTACCTGGGAAACCAGCGCTTGATCGAGACGGCCGTCGCGACCCTGGCAACGGACCGCGCCCTGCTGCTCCTGGGCATCCCCGGGACCGGGAAGTCCTGGGTCGCCGAGCACATCACCGCCGCTATATGCGACGACAGCCAGCGGCTGATCCAGTGCACCGCCGGGACCGACGAGAACCACCTGCGCTACGGCTGGAACTACGCCCATTTGCTCGCGCATGGACCGTCGGAAGAGGCCCTGGTCCGGTCGCCGATGATGACGGGCATGGCCGAAGGGCGGATCGTGCGCCTCGAAGAACTCACTCGCATGGGCTCGGATGTGCAGGACACCCTGATCACCATCCTCTCCGAGAAGACCCTGCCGATTCCCGAACTCGATACGGCGGTGAACGCCAATCGCGGGTTCAATGTCCTGGCCACCGCCAACAACAAGGACAAGGGCGTCAGCGAGATGTCCGCAGCGTTGAAGCGCCGCTTCAACGTTGTTGTATTACCGCTGCCCGACGATCCCGCTGTGGAGGCAGCGATCATCAGGAAGCGGGTCAAGGACATCGGCATCGGCCTACAGTTACCCGAGGTCGCCCCCGCAGACGCCGAGATCGAACGTGTCGTGACCCTCTTCAGAGAGCTGCGTGAAGGCAAGACCCTCGACGGCAAACTCGCCCTCAAGCGCCCTTCGGGCACCTTGAGCGTCGGCGAAGCCATCTCGGTGATGATCGGCGCGTGGGCCCAGGCCGCGCATTTCGGCGACGGCACCATCGACGCCACGGCGCTGTCGGCCAACCTGGTGGGTGCCATCGTCAAAGATCCGCTGCAGGACCGGGTCGTCCTGCAGGAATACCTCGAGACCGTCGTTCGCGGCCGCAAGGGCTGGCGGGACCTCTACGGCGCCATCCGCAACGTCATCTAGTGGGGCTTTGATTTGTCGTCGATGGACCGACTGAGCTTGTTTGGGATTCGCCACCACGGGCCCGGCTGTGCGCGTTCGCTGGTCGGTGCGCTCGACGAGCTCGACCCCGGCATCGTGCTGATCGAAGGCCCCCCCGAGGCGGCCTCCGTGCTGCCTTATGCGGCGGACCCTGGCATGGTCCCGCCGGTGGCGTTGTTGCTCTACGACAGCAAGTTCCCGTCCGCATCCCTGTTCATCCCCTTCGCCGAGTACTCACCGGAGTGGCAAGCCCTGCGCTGGGCCCTGCGTCACGACCGTCCGGTGCGCTTCATCGATCTGCCGGTTGTATGGACCCTGGCGGATATCAAGGCCCGCGAAGAGCAGCGAAAGCAGGACGAGGCCGCGGCAGCCGAGGAACCGGCACAAGATGCCGAGATTCCAGCCGAAGGCGAGCCGGATGCGGATGCGGGTACACAAGAGCCTGACGAGGAACCAACCCAGGAGGTGTCGCTACAACAGGTCCTCCGTCACGATCCACTGGGTGCCCTTGCCCTGGTGGCGGGGCACCATGACGGTGATGCGTGGTGGTCGGAGCTGGTCGAAGAACAGACCCATGCACCCTCTCTGTTTTCCGCCATCGAGCTGGCCCTGGCTGCCGTGCGGGAGGCCGCTGAAGAGGAGCTGGACGGGCAGGAACATCCCCTGGGCCCCGAAGAAGAACTCCGTGAGCAACGGCGCGAAGCCCATATGCGCTTGGAGGTGGCCAAGGCCCTCGATGAGACCGAGGGGCCCGTCGCCGCCATCGTCGGCGCCTGGCACGTGCCCGCCTTGCGGCGCAAATCCACAAAGACCAACGACCGCAAGCTGATTCGCAAGGCCCCCAGGATCAAGGTGGAGTCCACCTGGATTCCCTGGACCCATACCCGGCTCGCCAAGGGCGGGGGGTACGGAGCAGGCGTGCGTTCGCCGGGGTGGTACACCCACCTGTGGCGGCACAGCGAGAATCCCGATGCCACCGCCGAGGACCTTGCGACGGGCTGGGCGCTGCGAGCCGCATCCCTGCTCCGCGAGCGCGGCGACATCGTCTCCACGGCGGGTGTGATCGAGGTCACTCGTCTGGCCGTCGCCATGGCGGCGTTGAGGGGC
Organism: uncultured Rickettsiales bacterium; assembly: GCA_964504165.1. Classification (GTDB taxonomy): domain Bacteria; phylum Myxococcota_A; class UBA796; order UBA9615; family CAYRNR01; genus CAZDDH01. The sequence continues at coordinate 23,360 of CAZDDH010000101.1, forward strand.
GTCGCAACTCCCGGATTCGATGACCTGCGGGAGGCCCTGGTCGCCACCCTGTGTAGTGGCGAAGCCGCACAGCTCGCGTCCATCGGGGAGGCGCTCTACATCGGCGGTGAGGTCGGGAAGATCGGCAGCGCGACCCCGCAAAATCCACTCCAGTTGGACCTGGAGCGGCAGCAACGGTCGTTGCGCCTCAAGCCCCTGGCGCTCCAGAAGCCGCTGAGCCTCGATCTGCGTAGCCGTGCAGGGCGGGCCAAATCGACCCTGCTACACCGCCTGCAGCTGCTGGGCATCCCATGGGGGCAGCTGGCGAGTGCCGGACGCTCTAGGGGCACCTTCCGGGAAAACTGGACCCTGGAGTGGGCCCCCGAGTTCTCGGTGGCGTTGGCCGAGGCCATGGTCTACGGCACGACGGTCGAGGCGGCGGCCGCCGGGAAGGCCCGCGAGACCGCCCAGGAGACCACCGACCTTGCCCGGGTCGCCGAGTTGGTACGTCAATGCCTGCTGGCCGACCTCGAACTCGTCGCTCGCGAAGCGATCGATCGGCTCCAGAAACTGGCGGCGGCCTCCACCGACATCGCGCCTCTGATGGAGGCCGTGCCCCCGCTGGTGGAGGTGCTGCGCTACGGCGAAGCGCGGCAGACGCCGGAGGAAGCACTGAAACACCTCATCGGCAACCTCAATGTCCAGGTTTGCAGTAGCCTCCACTATGCTTGCCGCCAGCTGCAGGAACAGGAACTGGAACAGACGCGCAACGCCCTCGAGGGCATGGACCGGGCCCTGGTCACCCAGGACGACGAGGAGCAGCTTGGCCTCTGGGTGGCGGCGCTAGGCCGGCTCGCCGGGGACGGCATGGCCATGCCCAAGCTGCGCGGCTTTGCCCAGAGGCGGCTCTACGACCGCGCCATCGTGGACCAAGAGGAGACGGCGGCTGCCCTGTCGCGAGCCCTTTCGCCTTCCCACTCACCGCTGGACGCCGGTGAATGGCTCGAAGGCTTCATTGCCCTCGAAGGCCAGGTCCTGCTGGCGGACGAACAGCTGCGTGGTCTGATCGACGATTGGCTCTCCGAGCTCGAAGGAGGCACCTTCCTCGAGGCCTTACCCATGCTCCGCCGTGCCTTTGCCAGCCTGGCCGCCGCTGAACGAAAGCTCCTCATGGGTCGGCTCTTCGGGGACCGTCAGGGTACGGGCGTGGCAGCGGTCGGTCTGCCGGCCATCGACGAGGAAGGCCTGGCCCTGTTTCATGATTCCATTCCCTTGCTCAAGACGATTCTCGGTAGTCCGGAAGGGGGCAAGGCGTGACAGAGGGCCACGAACCGATGGATACGCCCGAATCTCCGGATGACGGCCGCAAGCGATGGCGCCTGGTTCTCGGTGTCGATGACGCCGACAATCCGGTGGACCTGACGGCCAAAGAACGGCGCATCGACAAAGCCCTCAACGCGCTCTACGGCAAGAGCGGCAAGGGAGGCATGGGGCGCTCGGCGACCCGTATCGCCAAGTGGCTCGGCGACGTGCGGGAGTTCTTCCCCACCCCCGTCGTCCAGGTCATCCAAAAGGACGCACTGAACCGCCTGGGATTGACCCAGATGCTCATGGAGCCCGAGCTACTATCGGTCGTCGAGGCGGACGTGCACCTGGTGGCCGACCTCATCTCCTTGCGCGGAGCCATGCCCAAGAAGACCCAGGAGACGGCGCGTATGGTCGTCCGCAAGGTCGTCAACGAGCTGCTGGCCAAGCTCGAAGCCAAGACCGTCGCCAGCCTCCGGGGAGCGCTGAACCGGGCAAAACGCACCAACCGCCCACGCTTCAACGACATCGACTGGCCACGCACCATAACGGCCAACCTGCGGCACTATCAGCCGGACTACCGCACCGTCGTGCCGGAGAAGGTCATCGGGTATGGCCGCCAGAAGCGGCGCTCCGAACTCGAACGCGTGATCCTCTGCGTCGATCAGTCGGGCTCCATGGCCCAGTCCGTGGTCTACGCCTCGGTATTCGCCGCCGTCATGGCCTCGATTCCCTCCCTGAAGACCCAGCTGGTCGTCTTTGACACCGAGGTCGTCGACCTCACCGAAGACCTGGCAGATCCGGTGGACGTGTTGTTCGGCATCCAGCTTGGCGGTGGCACCGACATCAACAAGGCCTTGGCCTATTGCGAGGGATTGATCCGGCAGCCCCGTAAGACCCACCTGATCCTCATCAGCGACCTCATGGAAGGCGGGGATCAGGATCAGATGCGAGCCCGCCTGGCCAAACTCGTCGGAGACGGCGTCAACCTGGTCGCCCTGCTGGCCCTCAGCGACGAAGGCAAACCTTACTCGGATCCGGAAAACGCCAGCTTCATCGCCGGCCTCGGCGCCCCCGTCTTCGCCTGCACCCCGGACCAGTTCCCCGACATGATGGCCAACGCGCTGCGGGGCATCGATCTGCATGCCTGGGCCGCAGACAACGACATCGCGTTGATGCGGGAGGGTGGGGATTCGGCTTGAGGTGAAGCGCCAGGGACTTCACCGGACGCATCACCCCCGACGGCGCGGGGGTGCCTGTCTCTGCGTGCTACCATGCCCCGCACTCACAGGAATTTGGAGATGAAACACTTAAATCTGGTCGCAGCCCTGCTCTTCGCGACCTTCGCCATCGGCGCCTCACCGGGCGCAGACCGCCAAGACGCGCTGGATCGCACCGCCGATGAGCACATCGATGCCGCGTCGTTGATGCAGACCGTCGAGCTACTGGCCGCACCGGAGATGGCCGGGCGGCTGCCGGGGACTCCGGGGTATGACCGGGCGGCTACGGCGATGGCCGAGCAGTTTGCGGCGCTGGGCCTGGAGCCCGGGGGCGACGACGGCTACCTGCAGCGCTTCCCCATCGAGGCCAACACCATCGTCGGCCAGCCCCAACTGACGGTGGCCACCGGGGGCGAACCCCGCCCGCTGCAGCACGGCCGGGATTTCATTCTCCGCGGCTTCTCCGGCTCGGGGCAGGTCGAGGCACCGGTGGTGTTCGTCGGCTACGGGCTGACCCTACCTGAGCTGGGCTGGGACGATTACGCCGGGCGGGACCTGGCCGGCAAGATCGTCCTGGCGCTGAAACAGCCTCCACCGTGGGGACACGAGGGCGGGAGCTGGGGTGAGGCTCACCTGCCGCGGCCCAAGGCCATCAACGCCGCCGCCCACGGCGCCGTGGGCCTGCTGCTGGTGTCACGGGCCAACGACCAGGACGTCCAACCGCTCATCGCCAGCATGCTGCATGGGCCGGGCGAGCAGAACGAGGCGCTGCCCCAGCTCCATGTGACCGGCGTGGTGGCCGACGATCTGCTGGCCGGCAGTGGATCCACCCTGGCCGGCCTACAGACGCGCATCGACGAGGCCCGTGCTCCGGTTGCGCCCATCGACCTGGCGGTGACCGCGGCCATCGACGTGCAGGCCCGGTACCAGCGCGACGCTCCGACGATGAACGTCGTGGCGATCTTGCCCGGCACCGATGGCGCCCTGGCCAAGGAGCATCTGGTGATCGGTGGGCACCTGGACCATGTGGGGCAGCAGGGGGACATCATCTACCCCGGCGCCAACGACAACGCCTCCGGCGCCGCCGCGGTGCTGGCCATCGCCCGGGCCTTTGTCCGTGGCAACGTCCGGCCGAAGCGGACGGTGGTATTCGTGCTGTTTGCCGGCGAGGAGCAGGGCATCCACGGGGCCGAGGCCTACGTGGCAGACCCCGCACTGCCACTGGACACTGGCGTGGCCATGCTCAACACCGACTGCCCCGGCGAGGGGGACGCCCTGCGCATCGCCTGCGGCAACGCCAATCCAGAGCTGTGGGGCATCGGCGCGGCAATCGCCAAGCGCCGGGCCGGGGTGACGCTCACCCGGGGCGGGTGTTACGGCGGCGGGTGCGACGGCCAGCCCTTCTTCGACGCGGGCTGGCCGACCCTGTGGTTCGCGCTGGCCAACGGCGGCAAGTACCTTCACCAGCCGGGCGACACGCCCGATTGCCTGAACCCGGACCTGTTCGCCGAAGAGGTCCGGCTGATGTTCCTCACCGCCGTCGAGATTGCCGACGGGCGGTACTCGGGCGAGGTGCGGCAGGCCCCGGGGTCGGGAGCTTAGGGGAATGACCCAGGAGGGCTGCCCGCGAGCACCTACACGCATCACCGCGCAGAGTGGGCGGTCCTCCGAACGCCGGTGTTCAGGCCTCCTCGAGTACCTCACCTGGTCCGTCAGCTGCTTCGATCTCCTCGATGACTTCCACCGGAGCGCGGTTCCCGTAAGACACCGCGAGGATGCCTGGCAGGTAGCGGTCCATGGTCACCACGTTGGTCAGCACCATCTGCGAGATGGCCGAAGGGGTCAGCTGATCATCGCCACCGGCGGCGCTGGTCTTGAAGCGGACCTCGCCGTCGTCGAGGTCCATCTCGAAGTTGCCCATGAACAAGCCGTAGTTGGCCCTGGTGAGCAATTCGGCGACGGCGGGGCGCATGGCCTCGGCCACGGCGACGGCACACTTCGAATAGAACCGGAAGTGACCCAGGGTTTCATCGACCACGGCGTAGCAGGTCCACTCCCCGTTTTCGCCACGGAAATGGGAGGCCAGCGCAGACTGGTCGGGTACTTCCTGGTAGGCCCACTCGTGTTCTTCGAAAAATGCCTTCACCACCTGCATCATCGTATCCATGGTTCTGCCACTCCTACTTTTCTAGCTCTTCTACCAGCTTGTTCGCCTTGTCCCGGTAACGCTTGATCTCACTGAGCACTTTGCCCAGCACGGACTTCTTGAGCGTCTCGATGGTCTGCGGATCGAGCTGGGTATTGATGCCACCCTTGATCGTGGCCTTCTTTGTCTTCGCCGATCCGACTTTCAGCGTGGCCTTGCTGTGGGTCGATTCTTCGTCCTCGCGGGTGCCATATGCGTGCTTGCCATCAAGCTCGATATCTCGGAGCGTCACGCCCCGGTGCCTGACATCCAGGGACTCGATCCGCTGGACCACCTTGACGATCTCCCGGCTGACCTTCTGTCCGGTGGTCAAGGCCAGGTCCCCGTCGTTCTCTACCTCGTCCCCGACCCAAAATCGCGTCTTTCTGCGCCGGCACTGCCGATCCCG
>CAZDDH010000102.1:0-28065 GCA_964504165.1 uncultured Rickettsiales bacterium
GTCCACGTCGCCGTCGGAGTCGTTGTCGATGCCGTCGGTGCAGTCCTCGTCGGCGGCGGGGCTGATGTCGGCGTCCTCCGGCTCGCAATCGTCGGCGTCCACCGTGCCGTCGCCGTCAAAATCGGTGGTGTTGGGGTTGCGGCAGCCGGCCGCAGACAAGACGGCAACGGCCGCCAGGAAAGACAGAAAAATACGAGTCACGTCAGAACCCCCTAGATGTTGTGAAGACCCAGAGGATACCAGATGCACTCCCGGTGACGGGGCCGCGCTTTCCAGGTCATCCAGAGGGCGCGGCCACACAGCGATAGATGGCCACGCTGTCCGACATGAAGCTGTCGGTCATCGTATGGACGCTCCCTGTGGCGGTGAACGGAGTGGAGGCATCGTAGCTGCTCGACAGGAATCCCTGCGCAGGCACGTCCTCATAATCGTTGTACCGCAGTACCACGTAGTCGGCGCCCGCGGTGAGGTCCGTGATCTCGAGCGTCCCCTCGAACAGGACCGCAGCCTGCACCGATGGCTCGGACGCCGAGCCGATGGACAGGTGGATGGGGTAGGTCTCCCCGTGGTCGTCGAGGATGCCGGTGACCGCCACGCCGTAATTGACGTCCCGCGGGATGCAGTAGTCGTAGGTGCTGCAGTTGCCGTCCATGGCGCGGGTGTCCCAGAAGCTGCCGAAGGACCGGGTGAAGCTGTCGAGGTCGAAGAGGCTGTTGAACGTGATCTCGTCGTCTTCGTGATAGGTGCCGGTGTCCGTTGACTGGAAGCCGATGGCGGGCAGGATGTGGTCGTAGCCCTCGTAATGCATGCCCCGGACGTACACGGTGAGGATGACGGGCGACCGGTCGTGCAGGTGCCCCTTGGTCCACACCAGATAGTCTTGATACTGCGGTTGCGGTGCGTTGTAGTCCCAACGCTCGTACTCGAAGCGCAGCGCATCCAGGACCCCGTCTTCATTGACCGCGACGAGGACCTCTTGGTCGCCGATGGTGTTCCGCACCGCGTCTTGCGACACGTAAGAGCCGAAGAACAAGCCGATGCTCTGGACCGAGCAGGAGCCGCAGTAGCCGTTGGAGTGCGTCCACTGGAGCCTCGGCGGGATGTCCAGATGCGTGCTGGGATCGGCCGCCGCGGAGTCGTCGTCGCTTGCGTCGTCGTCCCCGCTGTCGTCATCCAATGCCACGTCGTCGTCCCCGGCATCCTTGCAGCATGCGGATACCAGCAGCGCGCATAGGCCCATACCCGTGAACCATCGAATTGTCGTTGACCCCAGTGCGCCTCGCTCAACGTGCACGTGTCTACCCCTGTGCTATTCGGTCAATCCAGTGTTTCAGCGTAGGCCCTGACCCGTGTGTTCGCCAGATCCCCACTCACCGCCGCTCCTCCCAGCGTGGGGTAGACGGTGTAATCCCCCGCAAGGAACAACGGCCCCCGAGCCGACGGATCGTTGTGCAGCGTGTGCAGGATCTTTCGGTAGCGCGGCCCGAACACGGGGAAGGCGTACTCGAAGCGCTTGACCTCGTGGCCCAGCACCTGTTTGCGGGCGCCGGGGAAGTACACCTCGATATCCTTGAGCGCCATGGCCAGCAGCTGGTCATCTGTGCGGTCGATCAGGGACCGGTCGTCGGCCTGCTCGGGGGGCATGGCCACCCCCAAGATCGCCTCTCCGCCGTAGTCCCGGTCCACCTGGGTACGCACGGCATCGTTGAGGGTGGTGAAGCAGCTGTCCAGGCAGGCGATGTTCCAGGCGTTGCGGAACAGGCGCCGCCGCATGAACAGTGCCATGGTCACGTAGGTGGTGTACCGGATCTTGCGCAGGGCCTGCATGACCTCCGCGGAGAGGCCATTGTCGACGATCTTCGCGGTGACCGGGGCCGGCGTGGCCAGTACCGCGGCATAGGCCTTGACCGTTTGGGTCTTGCCGCCCTGGCGGTAGCCCACCGTGACTGTGCGGTCCTCGTTGACCGTCACCTTGGTTGCCTCGGCGCCGGTCTCCACCCGCCCGGCCAGCGTGGGCTGGGCGGTCATGGCGTCCACCACCTCCATCATGCCCCTGGGGAAGGTCCAGGTGTCCACGCCCACGGGGAGGGTCCAGCCCTTGTGATCGTGGAAGTCGGGGACGGGGCCACGGGGAATCTTCTCCAGCGACAGCCCCGGCGCGTAGAAGTTGTAGGCCAGCTCCGGGATGGCGTAGAGCAGGGAGAAATCGCCGTTGTTGACCCCGAACAACCCCCGGTTCTCCACGTTGACATAGCGCTGCACGACGGGGTCGATGGCCAGGGCGTCCAGCCATTGCTGCATGGAGTAGCGGTCCAGAACCCCCAGGGGCTTCAGGGCGTCCAGGTCCACCCCGTAGACCGACTCCGCGATGCCCAGATCGCACATCCGTTTGAGCTCGTTGGCCATCTTGGCGTAGTCGTCCAGCGCCGCCTGGCTGCCCAGCGCCGAGGCAAAGTAGTCCTCGGGGTAGAGGGTGCCCCCGTACGCCATCCCGTCCACCGGTGGGGGCACGGGGATGGGATCCACCGCTAGCTCGTTGAAGAACCGGCGCATGTCCCGGTCCGGGGTACCGGTGTAGGCGGCCCCCAGGCTATAGGTGAAGTCGTTCCAGCTGCCCGTGCAGATGCGCCCACCGGCCTCGGACTCCCGCTCCAGCAACAGCACGTCGTGGTCGCTCATCAGCCACGCGGCCATCAGGCCGCTGAGACCGCCGCCCACCACCACCACGTCGCGGATCCCGCCGGCGCGGGCGGCCGCACGGCGTGGGTGCCCCAGGGATGAGGTCAGGGACCAGCCCGCTGCCGCGGTGGCCGCGAGACCGAGGAGATCCCGGCGCGTCCAATGGGTTGGGTTCATCTGGGCAGGATACCAGCCGCGCCACCCCCGGCGTGCCCCGGATCAGGCCTAGTCGTCCGCCTCGTCGTCTTGCAACGCCACAAAATCCACGCCATCGATGGTGGTGAGCTGGTGGATCAGCTCCGTGGCGTCCTCGGTCTCGGGGAGCTCGAGGGCGAACAGCCCGCGGGCGCGCCTCCCGTAGGTCCCCTCCATCTGGAAGGAGTTGATCCCGATGCCGAGCTTGGCCAGCGCCGCGGTCACCGCCGCCGCCAGGCCGTTGCGGTTGGTGCCCTGGAGTTCCAGGCGGACCACGACGATGGCCGGCCGCCGCACCCAGGCGGCGTCGAAGAGCCGGGCGGGGGGCTGATGCAGCCGGAGTAGCTCCTGGATTTCCAGGCAGTTCTTCCGGTGGATGATGGCCAGCTCCGGCTCGCACCAGGCGGCGACCGGGGCGGGATATCGCGGGGAGCAGCTCCGGCACATGCGCAGGGTTCGGGGGTGGGGTGGGGCGTGTTGGAGCTTGACGGCCGTGGCCGGGAAGCGGCGTGGCCCGGGCAGGTTCGCGGCCCGCCGTCGCTCGTCGGCGCCGGCCCGGCGATCCAGCTCCAGCAGGCGATGCAGGATGTCCTCCTCGGTCAGCAAGCCCGCATAGATCAGGCGGTGCAGCTGCGCGTCGGTGTCGCAATGCCGGGCCCGCCGCAGCGCCTCGTCGTGCAGCGTTTGCCGGTCCTGGCCGTGGAGCTCCAGCTGGTCGAAACAGCGGTCGAGCAGCTCGGTTCCAGCGGCCTGGACCGCCTCCCGGTCGAGCTTGCCCAGGTTCTGCGCGAGCCGTCGCCTGGCGACGGGGGTATGGACCCAGCTCAGCCTCTCGTACGTGGGGGCCAGCTCCTTGCGGGTGAGGATTTCCACGCTGTCGCCCTCTTCGAGCCGCGTGTGGAGGGGCTGGTGGATGCCGCGGATCTTGGCGGCCACGGCGTGGTTGCCGATCTCCGTGTGGATGCGGTAGGCCAGATCGAGGGCCGTGGCGCCTTCCGGGAGCTGGATCTGGTCCCCTCTGGGCGTGGTGACCGATACCTCGGGGTAATAGGTGTCGGACAGGATGGCCTGCAGCTCCTGGTCCGTGGCGCTGTCCTTCACCGAGCGGAACAGCTCCCGCAGCAACTCCATGGAGTCGCTACCCCGGCTGCTCAGCTCGTCCATCAGCCCGATGTGGCAACAATGCTCCATCTCCACGGTGCGGAGCACGACCTGGATGCGCATCGGGCGGCGTCCGGGGGTCAGCACCATCGTGTGCAAGGAGCGGTATCCGTTGTGCTTGGGCTTGTGGACGAAGTCCCGCACGAACCCGCGGATGTGCACGAACTCCCGGTGCACATGGTCCAGCGCCAGGTACAGCCCGGCCCGATCATCCAGCACCAGCGTGAGGATGAAGGGGCAGGCGTCCTGCACGCGCTCCAGCCCGGCGGCCTGCATCTCCCGGTAGATGGCGTACAGGCTCTTCTCGGTCACTTCTGCCACGCTGCCCAGGCCCTGATCGGCCAGCCCGGCCTGCACCCGCCGGACGCGCTTGAGCAGGCCCGGCCGGTAGGCCTTGGCGGCCCGCTCCAGCTCCCGCACGATGGCCTCGGCAGCCTTCGGCTGCATGACCCGCAGGACATCGTCGGCGAGCTCCTCGCTTTCGGTGAACAGCCCAAGCGCTGAAGCCAGCGGCGCGTAGACGGCGAGGGTCTCTGAAGCGATCTTCAGGCGCTTTGCCGGCCGGTGAACGTCGAGGGTCTTGGCGTTGTCCCAGCGATCCAGCACCTTGATGAAGACCGTCTCGGGGTAGCCTTCGGCAGCTTCGCGCAGGACCTTGAGGTGGGTGTTGCGGGCCGCCTCGTCCGAGCTGACTGCTTCGGTGGCGGCGATCTTGGTCAGCGCCCACACCATGCGCGTGACGTCGTTGCCGCAGCGCTTGCGGATGACCGCCCGCCCGAGGCCGTCGAGCATCGCCTGGGCCTCCACGCCGTGGGCTTGACGCAGGGCGATGCGGGGTTTGCGCTCCTGGGCCAACTCGGTCAACCGATGGTCCAGGGCGGGACCGGGGGATTCCCCCACCACGGCGCGGGAGAAATCGCCGGCGAGGGGAAGGTTGTCCTCCCGGTCCTCGCCGAACAGAGCCCTCCTGGCCAGGACAAAGTGGGTGTCGTCCTCCAGGGTGTCGTGGAGCACGGCGGCGGCCCCACCGGCGGCGCTCATGGACAGCTGCAGGCACCGCAAGGCGACGCGCATCGGGTGGCAGATGAAGGGTTCACCGGTCTTGCGGGACTGGCCTTCGTGGACCTCGCATGCCAGATCGTACGCGGCATCCAGGAGCGCCCGCCCCGAACCCCCGAGGCGGCGCCGGACTTCCTCACCCAGCTCGCCGAAGGTGGGGTGATCCAGTGGGTCTGTCGCGGTCATGACCTGCTCCAGGTATATGGTAACAACGCACGGGCGTGCCGCTAACCCGATCCGTCGCGATGGGAGCAAAAACCGTCCATCTGGGAAAAACGCCGGTCCGTGGCGCCGGGCCGGAGCTGGTCAGGGTGCGTTGACCACCGCGCCCTGCCACGTGCGGCTGGGCACGCCGACGCCGACCTCCTTGACCGTGTTGCCGCCATACGGGATGGGCATGAACAACGACGTGGCGCTCCAGCCGCCGATCCCGTTGCCGAAGATCACACCGTGGCCGTACTGGTTGAGCCCAGGCCAGTCCACGAAGATCTCCGTGGTGCCATCGGGGGCGATGCGGTACATGTTCGAGCTGGAGTAACACGGGACGTAGAGGTAGCCGCAGGCGTCCACCCGTAGGCCGTCCAGGTAGGCGCCGAGGTTGGAGACCAGGACGGTTGCGTCGCCGGTGGGGTCCAAGTTGGCGTCCAGCTCGACCACGTAGATGTTCCCGTTCGTGGTGCCCGTCATGTAGAGCTTGGTGTCGTCCGGGCTGAAATCGAGACTTCGGAGGTTCCCCTGCACGGTGACGAGGGTCGTGGTGTCCCCATTGCTGGGGTCGACGCGCTTCACGTTGTTCCCCTGAGCCATGTACAGATAGCCGTCCGAGCCGTAGACCAGGCCGTAGGCCCCCTGGGCGTTCGTCAGGTAGCTGGACGTGCCGTTCGTGTCATAGAGATTGAGGGCGCTCTGATTGTCCAGGACCCAGGCCAGATCGCCGCTGGGCAGGTACAGCATCTCCTGGCCGGACCCCTGCTGGGGTACCCACACGGTGGCGTTGCCCTGGTAGTCGCTCTTCCACAAGGCGCTCCCGTCGCTGCCCACGATATAGCCCTGAGTGTCGATGGCCAGCCCGTGGTAGCCCCGGGCCCCTGGAATGACTTGATCCACCGTGGGGGCGGCGGGCAACTCCGAGCAGTCGACGGAGTCGATGTAGCCGTCGCAGTCGTCGTCGATGCCGTTGTCATTAAAATCATCGGCATCGGGGTTGATGTCCGGGTTGGTGTCGTCGCAGTCCCCCTGGCAAGGCGTGAAACCATCCCCATCCACGTCGTCGATCTCCACGCCGTCGATGATGCCGTCGCAATCGTTGTCCATCGTGCCGTCGTTACAGATTTGCTCGGCACCGGGGTAGACGGTGTCGTTGTAGATGTTGCAATCGCCGTCACACTCGCTGAAGCCGTCGCCGTCGATATCGTCCTCGTTCTCGTCGATGGTGCCGTCGCAGTTGTTGTCGTCGGATTCATCGCAGATTTCTTCGGCACCGGGGTACACCTCGGCGTTGGAATCATCGCAGTCTTCGGTCTCGTCCCAGCCGTCCCCGTCCGCATCGACGGGGGCCGTGTCATCGTCGCCTGTTGCGGAATCGTCGTCGCCGGTGTCGTCATCACCGGCGGTATCGTCGTCGTCGGGGTCCTCGGGATCGCACCCGATGGCGAACGTGAACAGGGCCAGGGCACACAACATAATGAAAGATCGGTACATCACGGACTCCTCCTAATGAGGCCATGATACTCGATCTACGGGGATAGATTCACAACCTCTCAGGGCGCGTTGAGAACCGTGCCCTCCCACTCCCGCCCGGGCACACCCACGCCGACCTCCTTGACCGTGTTGCCGCCGTAGGGGACCGGCATGAACAGCGAGAAGGCATCCCAGCCGCCGACGCCGGTGCCGAAGATCACCCCGTGGCCGTACTCCCCGAGGGAGGGCCAGTCGACGAAGGTCTCGACGGTCCCGTCCGGAGCGATGCGGTACAGCTTGGAGCTGGCGTAGCAGGGCACGTAGAGGTTGCCGCAGATGTCCGTGCGCAGCCCGTCGAGGTAGCTGCCCAGCCCCGAGGCCAGGACGGTGGCGTCCCCGATGGGGTCCAGGTTGGCGTCCAGGTCCACCACGTAGACGTTCCCGCCGCTGGAGGTGCTGATGTAGAGCTTGGTGAAGTCCGGACTGAAATCCAGGCTGCGGCCGTACCCGCCGATGGAGAGCAGCGTGGTGGTGTCCCCGTTGATGGGGTCGACGCGTTTGATGTTGCTGCTCTGGACCATGTACAGCATGTCGTCCGGGCCGTAGACCAGGCCGTAGGCCCCGTTGGCGCCGGTGAGATCCGTGGACGTGCCGTTGGGATCGTAGGTGCGGAGGCTGGCCTGGTTGTCCACGACCCAGGCCAGGTGGCCATTGGGTAGATAGAGCATCTCTTGCCCGTTGCCCTGCTGGGGGACCCACATGGTGGCGTTGCCTTGATAGTCGCACTTCCACAGCGATCCATCGCCGGATCCCACGATGAGGCCCTGATCGTCGATGGCCAGCCCGTGGTAGCCCCGCGCGTTGGGGATGAACTGGTCTACCGTCGGGCTGGAAGGTAGGGCGGCGCAGTCCACCACGTCGTCATCGACCACACCGTCGCAGTCGTTGTCGATGCCGTCGAGGTGCCAGTCGTACACATCGGGGTTGACGTCTGCATCCGTGTCGTTGCAGTCGCCGTTGCACTCGGTGTAGCCATCCCCGTCCGAGTCGGTCTCGGTCTCGTCGATGATGCCGTCGCAGTCGTTGTCCATCGTGCCGTCATCGCAGACCTGCTCAGCACCGGGATAGACGCTGTTGTTGTAGATGTTGCAGTCGCCGTCGCACTCGCTGAAGCCGTCGCCGTCGATGTCGTCTTCGTTCTCGTCGATGGTGCCGTCGCAGTTGTTGTCGTCGGATTCATCGCAGACCTCATCGGCACCGGGGTAGACGTCGGCGTTGCTGTCGTCGCAGTCCTCGGTCTCGTCCCAGCCGTCCCCGTCCGCATCGACGGGGCCCGTGTCATCGTCGGCGGTGTCGTCGTCATCCGCCGTCGTGTCATCGTCGTCGGCGGTGGCGTCGTCGTCGGGGTTTACGACCTCGCATCCGGAGGTGGTGAACAGGAGGCCAAATGCCAGGAGTAAGACTAGAATTTTTTCCATCATCGACACCTTTCCTGAATGAAAAATATCAGGTTGTTGTGGCCCATGCCGCAAATCTCCTCTTCAGTGAACCGGAGGCCGGCCTCGAAGGGAACATTTTGACCCTGGCTGCCCACCGGCAATCGCGATAGTCTCCCGTCCTGGAGGTAATCATCCATGCCAAAACATATCTTTTTGACCCTGTTGGCCACCCTTTTCCTGCTGGCGGGCTGCCCGTCGGACGACGACGACGACGCCGTCGATGACGACGACGCCACCGACGACGACGATGACGACAGCGAAGGCGACGATGACGACGCCAACCCCGACGACATCTCCACCAGCTGCGACGACGCGCCGGCCATGCCGATGAACGGCGACTGGACCGAGTCGGAGCTGGAGGATCCAGACGACGAGGATTTCTTCACCATCACGGTGGACGAGGACGCCTTCTTGAACATCTGGACCGGCTTCTACGACGAGGGCACGGACGGCCAGCTGGACCCGGTGGTGACGCTGTACACCGCCGACGGCGCCACCTTGCTGGCCACCGCCGACGACCAGGTGCCGCGGGTCAACACCGACAGCGAGCTGCGCTACCGGGCCGTGGCGGGCACCTACTGCGTCAAGATCGAGGGCTGGGAACACTGGGCCGGCCAGACCGCCACCCAGGAGACCACCGACTGGACCTATGCGCTCAACGCCCTGGAGATGGACCCGGACATCCCGGACCTGTGGTACGAGGGCGTGCTCAACCCCGACACCGAACCCAACGACGGCGTGGCCGAGGCCCAGGAGGGCACGCTGTACGAGGGCAGCAACGGCGTCTACGGCACGATCTACGGCCTGCTGGACTCGGCGGACGACGTGGACGTCTATGCCTTCACCACGTCCGACAGCGGCGCCCACATCAGCGTCGATTTCTACCGGCCCACCGGCCCGGGCAGCAACGGCAGCGAGGGCCACGGCACGACGCTGGAGCTGGGCACCATCGATATCTCAGACCCTGACGGCGCCGTCATCGGCTCCGTAGACGGCACCCTGGGCATCCAAGCCATCTCCATGCCGTTCCAGGGCGAACAGCAGATCCTGCTGTGGGTACGGGCCCCAGCGGGCTGGACCTCCGGCGACAACGACTTCTACGTCATCGACCTGTACAACGCCTTCCAGAGCAACCCGCTGGAGGACGAGCAGGCCGACGGTAGCAACGACTCCATCGGCACCGCCGAGTCCACCAGCTTCTCCGACGGCTCGGCCTACCTGGCTGGCTACCTCGACCCGGCGGGGGACGTGGACTTCTGGGAGTTCAGCTCCGACGCCAATCAGGTGTTCGCCATCGCCTGCGGCGCCCGCCGCAACGGCTCGGGCCTGGACGGGGCCGTGTTCAGCGTGCAGTCCTCCGACGGGACCCCGCTACAGACCGAGGTGGAGACCGCCGAGGCCGACGTGCTGTGGTCCGACAGCGCCTACGTGGACGCATCCATGGACGCCCTGCAGATCACCGAGGCGGGGGACTACTACTTGCGGATCGTGGCCGCGGGCCAGCTCCCCGGCGTGAGCGATACGTCGTACATGTGCGGGATCCACAACTCCACCCCCTGACCGTCCCCCCGGCGCCCTCCCCCCCGCCCATCCCCATTCGAGCAGGACAAAGTTGGCGCGCAGAGGCCCCACCGTTGTTTGCGGGTGGTTTGCAATTTCTAGCGATGAACGCGGTACACAAAAAGCTAACTATTTTTGGAGGAACGATCGTGAAAGTCATTTGGATGATGCTCTTGGCCCTGGCTGTGGCCGCCGCTGGCCCCCTCGGCTGTAAGAATGAACCGGATCCAGACGACGACGATGACGATGACTCGGCCACGGGTGATGACGACACGGAGGGGCCCCAGGCGTGCCCGGTGACCGGCCTGGAGCCCCGGGAGTTCATCGACGCACCGGAGGACGGATCCCTGGGCGCCATCGCCGCCGACTTCACCGTCCCCACCCGCGACGGGGATTGGAACTTCAGGGACCACTGGACCGGCTGCGACAGCTACCTGTTCATCACCCACGAGACCCAGGCCACCCAGGGCTACCCCACGCCGCTGTGGGAGCGGGACGTGGACGAGCTGTACGAGCGTTTGCCCCGCAACGTGCACCTGTTCTTCGTGGTGCGTCCCAACCTCTCCACCAATGTCGATCCGGAACTCGAGGAGATGGAAGAGCGGGTCGCCGACGTGCTCGGCGAGATGGATGACGACGACCGCGAATACTGGGAAGAGCGCACCCACTTCGTCACCGAGACCGGCAAGCAGCTGGAGGGCTGGCTGGGGGAGGCCAACTACGACGTCAGCTGGGGCATCGGCATCAACGTGCTGCAGGAGATCCGCTACATCGGCTCCTACGCCGACAACTCGCGGCCCTACGACCAGTGGTTCGAGCCCAACCTGTCCATGGCCGCCAACGAGCCCGTCTACTACAACTACGAAGCGATCCGGGAGGACCGCCTGGCGGCCCAGGGGGCCGAGGTGGTCACCATCATGGAAGAGCGGCTGTTCAGCCCCACGCTGCAGTCCGCCGAGGTCACGCTGCCCGACGCCGCCACCATGGCCGGCTTCGACACCCTGGAGTTCGACCTGCTGATGGGCTGCAACGGCGAGGGGGAGTACGGCGACTGCCCGGCCTGGGACGGCGTGTTCTTCCTGCTGTTGTGCGACGAAGGCGACGACGAATGTGACCGGTCCACGGGCACGGAGATCGGGCGCTGGATCACCACCTACCACCGCGTCGGCCGCTACGTGCACGACGTCAGCGGGCTGCTGCCGCTGCTGGCCGAGGGCGGGACCCGCACCTTCAGCTGCCAGGCCCACGATGATTACGTGGTGGATTTGAGCCTGCGCTTCAGTAACCAGGGCAAGGAGGTGGCCCCCGCCGAGACCACCTTCCTGTTCACCGGCCACCAGTTCAACGAGACCTACAACGACAACTACGAGCCCATGAGCGTGGCCATCCCCGCCGACGCGGCCAAGGTGGAGATCGCCATCTTCATCACCGGCCACGGCATGGCCTCGCCGGGGAACTGCGCCGAGTTCTGCAACGTGGAGCACACCTTCACCGTCAACGGCACCCCCAACCTGGTGGACTACCCCAACGCCGGCACCAGCCGCGGCTGCATGGAGATGGTGGACAGCGGCACCATCCCCAACCAGTACGGCACCTGGTGGTACGGCCGCAACGGCTGGTGCCCCGGCCGGCAGACCGACGTGGTGCTGGTCGACATCACCGACCAGGTCACCCCTGGCGAGGAGGCCGTGTTCGAGTATGAGGGGTGGTTCGATGCCGGGTTCGGCTATGCCCCCTACACGGGCAGCGGCGCAAACATCGAGATGAAGACCTGGCTGGTGGTTTCTTCCTAGCCCCCCAGTCAGCCCGGGGGGGAGGTTCGATGACACCCTCGGCTGGCACCCTTCGTGCATCACCCGCCAGCGGCGCGCAGCACGGAGGCAATCATGACTCGCGGATTCGGCTTTCTGACCATCGGAGCACTGCTGTTTGTGCAGGTGGGCTGCTATCCGTTCTCCTTCAACACGGACGCCAACCAGTGGAGGCTCACCGACGAATCCACGGCGTCCAACTTCCTGGGGGGCTTCACCAATACCGTGCCCGTGCTCGAAGGGACGGCGATCTGCGTCCAGGTCGAGTGGCTGGACGACCATACTCAGGGCCTGACGGATCGCAGCATCTTCACCGAGTGCTTCGAGCACTACGTGGTGGGTGAAGGCACCCTGGACATCGAGGGATCACCCGAGTGCATCACCCTCGACGGGCCGGGGCCGGTCATGTGGGGGATGAGCCCCACGTCCTGTAGCGCCGATTTCGGCGGGATGCCCCCGGTGGCCGACAGCGTCACCTTCGAGACCATCGGGGCGGACGTGGTGCAGGCCGAGCTCCCCCAGTGGGCCGACGAGTACGCGCTGGTGGGATTGGTGCCGGGGCCCGGCGAGAGCTTCCCGCCGGACCTGCTCAACCCGGAGGGTGAACCCTACCGCGTGATGAGCGACCAGCCGGTGGTCTTCTTTGCCCAGCTCGTCGATCCGGAGTCCGACCAGGTGGTGGCCTGGAGTAGCCGGGACGGGCAGGTGGTGGCCACGGCGCAGGCGGGTACCTTCGAGGAGAGCACCCAGGTGGGTAAACCTGGCTGGATCGGCCTGACCCTGGCGGACGATTCGGAAGTGGGCGTGAGCATGCACGTCAACGGCCACACCTTCGACGCCGGTACGGTGGTGTCCGTGGCGCCGGACGCGCCGGTCTCCATGGAGCTGGGTGCGCTGTATTCGGGCGATGGGGAGTTCTACAACCCGGTCACGGCCCGCGCCATCTTGCGGGACGCCGAAGGGAACGCCATCTTCGGCGCGCCGGTGACCTGGACCGTGACCGGCAACGACAGCCTGACCGCGCACCCCGGGCCCGAGGTACAGGGGGGGCAGCAAACGGAGGTGCTCCCCGGCGCTGACTACGTCGAGCTGGTGTTCGATCCCGTCGATCCGGTGGCCCTGTACACCGAGCAGACCGCGACCCTCGAGGCAAGCTACGGCGACCTGTCGGCCACCGTGGAGCTGGTGTGGACGTCCGGTGCCGCACCGCCGGAGGACGGGGGCGACGACGACGACGACGATGATGACGCGGCGCCGTCGGAAGGATTCGACGACCAGCGGGGCTGCCAGTGCTCGTCCCAGGGTTCGCTCATCGACCGTTCCGGGCCGCTGGCGCTGGTGCTCTTGGGCTTGTGCACGCTGGTGCGTCGGCGCTTGCGCGGCTGACCGAAGGCGGACCCTTTCCTTCCTGAATCCAACGCCAGACTTCAACGTGCATAGGGTTGTTCGCGCCACGCGGGCGCCAGGAAGCATGGCGTGGGATAACGCTCCACGGACGGTGGATACTCGGCGGGCGAGTTCTGCTCGAGGGTCTGGCGGACCTCGACGGTGTGGCGGTCGTAGCGGCCGGCCGCGGCGGCCCCCTCCATCACCCGGCCGTACAGCTCCTGGGTGGGGATCAGGTACTGCTCGGTGGCGATGACCTGCTTGGCGTTCAGGTAGGCGTCACACTGGGTCGCGGTGAGGTCCCCCGGGCAGGGCGCCCCCATCAGGTCGTGGTACAGGTCCACCACCACCCGGCCGGCCATCCAGGCGGCGGCCACGGACCAGCGCCCGGCATCCGGATCCTGGCTCAGCTCGAGGAACTCGTCCCGTAGCTGCTCCATGGCGCGGTGCTTGTCCTTGAGGTCGCTACGCGCCTGAGCTTCGTCAGCTGCCAGGGTCGTGGCGTCGTAGGTGCCGAACTCGTGGAGCAACAGGCGCCACCGGATCTGCGCGGCCTCGTGGGACCCGCGCTCGAGGGGGCGCCCGGCCGCCAGGAATCCCGCGGCCAGGTCCCGGCCACGGCGGTACGCAACCAACGCTTCTGCGTCGTGCCCCTGCTCGGTCGAGATCTCGCCGATCCTCCGGTAGCTGGCCACGACCGCGTCCGGATCCTCCTCGATGGCCCGTGGGTCGCTGGCCAGCTCGCGCGAGGTATCCAGGGCCTCGGTGGGCCGCTCGAGCTGCCGCAGGATGCCGGCCAGCTGGTCGCGGTGCCGGTGCCGGCGGGGGTCGCCGGGGTGGTCGTCGAGCCAGCGCCTCAGGTCCTCGGCCGCCTTCACCCCGTGTCCCAGGGCCAGCTGGAGCCGGATCAGTTCTTCGAAGGCCTGGTCCGCGGTCGTGAACCCGTCGGTCGCAAAGCCGGGATAGTCGTCGTGCAGACGGCGGAGGACGCCGATGGCGGCCTCGAAATCGGTGAGCCACCGGTAGTGATCGGCCAGGGAAGAGAGGGTCCTGGGAACCAGCTGACGCTGGGCGGCGAGGGAGCCGTCGGGCAGGCCCTCGTACCGGTCCAGCAGCCGTTGGCCCAGCTGCGCGGCTTGCGCCCGATCCCCCGCCTGACGGTAGTTGTGGGCGGCGTTGTACAGGGCCAGGGGCGCCTGGGGCTCGTCCGGCCAGGTGTCGGCAAAGGCGAGGTAGCGGCTGGCGCCCTGACGCAGGCGTTCCTCGTCACCGCTCGCGATGGCGTCCCGGGTGATGAGCTGGGCGGCCATCAGGGTGGCGTTGTGGTGGATGGTGGCCAGCTCGGCGCGGAAGACCGGATCGGTGTTGAGGGCGTCTTGCCCGAGGAAATCCGAGGCGGCGGCGTGGAGGTTCTCGTAGTCCTCGAGGGCTTCGTACCCCGCCAGCACCCGGTGAACGGCCAGTCTGGCGGAATCGCTGGATGGCTCGAGCTGGACGAGGGTGCGGTACCGGGTGGCGGCCTCCCGGATCTGATCGTGTTCGTCGAACAGGCTCGCCGCCTTGAACGCCACCCGCTGGGCCAGGGGGTCGTCCGGCCAGCGGGCGACGAACAGATCGCAGGCTTGGACCAACCCCTGCTGCCAGTCCCCCAGTGGCCGGGGCTCGGGGGGGGCAGCGGCCGGCGAACCGGTGGCCTGGGGGAAGCTGGCTTCCACGACGGCCTGCGCCGGGGGGGCAAGGTTTTCCAGGTGGCTCTCGATGGCCACGATCATGTTGACGGCGGCGTCCCGCGCCAGCTCGCCGTCCGGATGATGGTCCAGCAGGGCTGCGTACCGGTGGGCCGCCCGGTCGAACCGCCGCAGCTTGTACAGCGACTCGGCATGCCAGTAGTGCATCTCCGCCCCGTGCTCGCTGTCCGGATGGTGCTCCAGGAAACTGGCGAACAGCGCTTCCGTGGTGGCCATCCAGGCTTTGTTACGCCGCTTGAGCGCCAGCGAATATCCAGCCAGCGCGAGCTGCCGGTGTTGCTCGTAGATCTGGCCGTCGGTGGACGCGATGAGCGGGGTGTCGTCCGCGTGGGCGCTGCGCCACGAAGACCCGGGGCCATGATCGGCCAGCAGCTGTTCGAGGCTGGCCACGGCCTCGGGGAAGCGGGCGTGACGGCGGTGCTCCTCGATGATGCGGACCAGGTAGCGGGGGTTTTGGGGCGCCAGCGGCTGCTGGGAGATGAGCCACCCGTAGATCTGGCAGGCGGCCTCCGGCTGGCCGTGGTCGAAGTAGTGGTTGGCCATCAGCTCCACCATCTCCCGGTGGTACGGCTGGTGCTGGTAGTGGTCCCACAGCTGGCGCAGGCCTCCGGGGCTCGGGTCCTCCAGGGTGTGGAACAGGGCTAGATCACGGATGGCTTCCCGGCGCATGGACAGCCTGTGCGCCGCGCCATCGGCGTCCGCTTCGGCGATGACCCTCTCCATGGTGGCGATGGCCTCGGGGAGATGGGATCGGTTGTAGTGGCACCAGGCCAGACGGTGGAGGGCCACGGGCCGCGCCTCCGACGGCGGGCCGTCGACGATGGCCTGATACCGGGCGGTTGCCGGGCCCAGCTCCCCCTGGTCGAACAGGCGCTCGGCCAGTGCTAGCTGCGCGTCGGCCACCCGCGGGCTATCCGGGTGGTTGTGGATCAGCCGCTCGAAGCCTTCGCGGGCCTCGTCCCAGCGGTCGAGTTCGGCCCAAGTGAGTGCCATGTGGAGTTCGATCTGGTCCCGGTGGACGAATTCTGGATGTTCGGCCAGCAGGCCGCGGTAGACCTGGATCGATGACAGGCGGTCCTGGTCCCCGGCGGTGGTGTCCAGGGCTCCGGGCTCGGGGCAGGCCTCCGTGGTGTCGATCTGGCAGCGGTGCCACGCCAGGTCCGCCTCCAGGATCGCCAGCTCGTCGTGGACCCGCGCCAACTCCTCGTAGTCCGCCCCGATCTCCATCAGCACGAAGGGGTGCTGGTCCGGATCGAGGAGCTTGTGGCCGATGCCCCGGAGCATCTCCTCGTGGGTCAAGATGCCGTCCTTGAGGGTGCGGGCGCGGAACTGGGCTTCCCAGCGTGCGTCCTCCAGCTCCCGGTCTAGCTCCTCGGCGCCCGGCTGCCGGTCCGAGCGCAGAGGTGCCTCCGGATCGGAGGCGGCCCTGGCCGCTGCTGGCAACAGCGAGCCCCGCAACAACAGCAGCATCAGCAACCACAGCAACCACAGCAACCGCCCACGCACGGCTGTTCACCGCCTTTCCTCACCCCCTGGTACGCTCCTGGTGATTCATTTTGCCGCGCAGAAGGAATCCCGCGGCAAAAGAAACAACCCGGCGCGTACCAGCGTTAGATGAAACGGGCACAGACGAGATCGGTTGCATCGGTTGGGGCACAGCGGGAGCACAGGTTGCGACATCGACTAAGCAGGACGTGGATTCCCTGGCTCGGGGCCTGGGTGTTGTGGATGACGATGCCGGCGCAGGGGGGGGACGGGATCCTGGATACCCAGCTCCTGCACCCGGCGTTCACCGGATCGGGGGGGCTGTCGCACCCGGGCGCCCTGCTCGACGAGCAGGCCTTCATGCAGGCGGGCACGGTGCTCCAGCTGGAGCACGCGCCGCTGGTCTTCCACGAGCACGGCGAGGACGTGGCCTCGGTCGTCGATGTGCGCTTCACCAGCACCTTCGGGGCGTTCGTGTCCCCCCACCGCAGGCTAGGCGTAGGGCTGGCCTTCCCGCTGGCGGCTCAGCAGGGAGCGTGGGAGGCCTATCCCCTCCCCGAACAGGCGGCCGGGGACCTGCACCTGACCACCTGCTGGCAGGCTCACGGCACGCCCCAGCTGGCCGTGGCGGTCACCGGGGAGCTTTTTGTGCCGACCTCGTCCGGCGGCTCCCTGCTGGGTGAATCTCGCGTTCGGGGTGGCGGCGGGGTGGCGGTAGAGGGGCGCCACGGTCGCCTACGCTGGTACGTTGCCGCCGGTTTGCTGGGGCGCAAGACCGTCGACACGGGCTACAACCTCACGATTGGATCCCAGCTTGGGCTCACCGCGGGCGTGGCGGCCCAGGCGGTCAACGACCGGCTGGAGCTGTTCGCCGAGCTGCAGGGGCTGGGGTCGGCCAAGCAGTTCGTCCTTCCCGCGGCGGCCAACCCGCTGGATCTGAGGCTGGGGACTCACCTGACCCCTCCGCTGCCGCTGCGCATCGACGTGGCGGTGGGGCTGGGGCTCAACAACGGGTACGGGGCCGCGGACGTGCGGGTCCTGGCCGGCATCACCGCGCTGCTGCCGCGGCCGGGGCGCAGGCCCCGCCTTGCCGAGCAGGCCATCGACCCCATTGCGCCCGCACCGGTGGAGGCCGCCCCCCCCCTGACACTCACGCTGCCGCCGCCGGCGGACCCGGGCCAGCCGCCCGAAGAGCCCGTCCGCGCCCCCTATGGCCCCTGCCGGCCGCTGACCGAGGCGGTGCTGTTCGCCAAGGGATCCGACCAGCTGGAGCCGGCAGCCACGGTCGCGCTGGAACAGGTGGCCCGGACCCTCGCCGAGCGGCCGGAGATCGCCCACCTGGTGCTGGAAGGGCACGCCTCGGCCGAGGGCGACGGGCCCACCAACTGGCTCCTGTCCAGCCGTCGCGCCACCGCGGTCTACCGTTTTCTGGTGGACGCCGATGTCACGCCGCACAGGCTGTCGGTCCGCGGGTGGGGGGAGACCACGCCTCACAGTGGGATCAAGGACGACGCCGTGCGGGCCCGGGACCGTCGCGTGGAATTTTGTGTGACACACCAGCTGGACTTCTGGAAGGACGCCGTGCCGGACTGGAAGGCCATGGAATCGCCGGTGCCTTGGGAGGGGGAATCGGATGCTGCGGCGACGCCGACGGGCGATGAACGGGACGCTGCTGGGGAGGAATCATGATCCGATTTGGAAGGGCGCGCACGGTCGCCCTGGCGTGGGCGTTGGTCCTGAGCTGGATGGTGACCGCTGCGGCCCTCGCAGACGACATCAACTGCAACGGCGTGGACCACGACGACGAGCCGCCGGTCGATCTGGACGACCCTCTGTGCCAGGCGCACCAGGACGACGAAGGGCAGCCGTGGCCCAGCGCGGACAGCTACCTGCTTTACGGAATCCACGGCTGTGCGTTTCCGTTGGATCCGAAC
This sequence comes from uncultured Rickettsiales bacterium, assembly GCA_964504165.1. Lineage (GTDB taxonomy): Bacteria > Myxococcota_A > UBA796 > UBA9615 > CAYRNR01 > CAZDDH01. Next base: position 18,198 of record CAZDDH010000102.1, read on the forward strand.
GTGGTGGACTCAGACGACGATGGCCTGGGCGCGGGTAGCTTCGTGCTGTCCTTCGACGGCCAGGACGAACACTGGTTCGTGGAGCTGCTGTGCGACAACTGCCCCGATCACCCCAATGCCGACCAGAGCGACCGCGACGATGACGGCCGGGGAGACGCGTGCGACACCTGCCCGGACGGCGACGGCGTCGGGGATCAGTGCTCGGATACGCCGGGATGGCGTGGGTCGGGTCCGCCGGGGTGCTGGAGCGGGCAGAGCCCGCGTGGGCCCGGGGGGTGGATCGCCGTGGTGAGCCTGGCGATGGCGCTCTGGGCCAGGAGGAAAGCGGAGCTCTAGTCGTCCAGCTCGCAAAGGTCCGGCATCAGATCCAGCTCCACCTGCAACTCATCCCCGCCGGTGTGTTCCAGGCCCAGGTCCGTGCTGAGCAGGTGATAGCCGTCGTCGTCCTTCTGGATCTCGACCGTACCCTCCACGGCCATCCACAGGTCCAGCGCCGCCTCGGTGCTGGCTTCGAGCTCACCGAGGAGCGCGGTGTAGCTGTCCAGATCGGTCGCCTGGGAGCAGTCGCCGTAGGCGTCCAGCGCCGAATCATAGGAGAACCCGGTGGAGTGGGTGAGGACGCCCAGGATCCAGTCGCCGTCCAGGGGGCTTCCGTCGGCCCGGTAGTCGCCTGGCTCGTCGCTGAAGGTGGATAGCTGGAGGGTGCACGATCCGGCCGGGAACATCGGCTCGACCACCGGCTGGAATTCCGCCACCGAATCCCGGGCCAGCAAGCAAGCCTGCTGGTATTCGCCGGCGCTGGCTGCCGCCTCGATCTCCGCTGCCAGATCCTCGTCCATCACCAGGGCCAGGTAGTCGCCGAGCTTGGCGCAATAGCCAGGGATCGTGGTGGCGTAGACGCTGAATTCCGCGTCTTGCCCCGGGCTCGAATCGATCCAGCAGATGGATTTCAACGGGCCACATTCGAGGTCCCCGACCACGGACATCGTTCCCTGGCCGAGCGTCGGTTCCTCTTCTTCGGTCTCGGGGCAACCCAGCCACAGCAGGGAGGTGGCCAAAAGGCCGAGCCACAACAGGGGCTGGCGGTGGAAGCCGGCGGTCGAATGGTTGGTACGCATGGAAGCTCCTTGGGCGAATCTCTCGCCATCGATGCGTGCCCGAACCCGTCCGTGGCCACCTGCAAGGGCACGACCAGGGGGGCGGGCAAGGTGTCAGTTGAGGTGAAACCGACATGGCGTAGAGCAGAAAGGGCCATGGGAGGGGGCAGCGGGTGGAAGGTTGCCTAGCCGCCCCGTTCCTTCTTCACCACCGCCTCCCCATCGATGACCACGTCACCGTCCTGATTGGTCACGGTGGTGCGCAACCGCAGGATCGGCTTGTCGTGGCGCTTGTGGATCACCTCACACTCGGCGGTGAGTTCATCCCCCAGGCGGATAGGGGCCATGAATCGCAGGTCCTGGCCCAGGTAGATGGCGTTGCGGCCGGGGAGGCGGGTGCCCACCACCGTGGAGATCAGCGAGGCCCCCAGCATGCCGTGGGCGATGCGTTCGCCGAAGGGGGTAGTGGCGGCGAAGGCCGGATCCAGGTGTACGGGATTGACGTCGCCGCTCAGGGCGGCGAAGGCGCGGACCTCGGCGTCGGTGATGAGCGCCGTGTGCCGGGCGCGCTGCCCGACGCGGATGTCGTCGAAGGCCAGGTCGTGGACCATCGGGGTCACCTCCCGTTCGTGAGTGGCCCCACCGTAGCGCTGTGATTATTGCAGCGCAACAATTTTCCTTGACGAATTGTGCAACCGAACATAATGTGCCCTCGGTACCTGCGAGGAGGACACCCATGATCCACGGCAACTGGCTTCAGCGATGGGCTCGGTACGCGCCGGACAAGACCGCTGTCATTGATTTGCCCACGGGGCGTGCCTTCAGCTATGCCGAGCTGGACCGGCGGGCGGAGCGAGCGGCCCGGTTGTTGCGCGATCGGTACAGTGTGGGCGCCGGGGACCGGGTGGCGGTCATCGGCGGCAATCGCCCGGAACAGCTGGATCTTTTTTTTGCAATCGCAAAACTCGGTGCGGTGCTGGTGCCGGTGAACTGGCGGCTGGCCCCGGACGAGGTGGCCTGGGTGCTGGCAGACGCCGACCCCAGCGTGCTGGCCTTCGGCGAGGACGTGGCCGGGACGGTGGCAGCGCTGCTGGACGGGTTGTGGGGCGGCCGTTGCCTGGCACTGGATGGCCCGGGCGGCTCCGAGGAGCGGCTGGCGGGGATGGACGACACCCCCGTCGCCACGGAGGGGGTCGACGAGCACACGCCGCTGATGCTGCTGTACACCAGCGGCACCACCGGCCGCCCCAAGGGTGCCGTGCTGACCCACGGCACCATCACCTGGAACGCCATCAACACCGCCGCCGGCTGGGACCTGCACCACGACGACGTGACGCTGACCCATACGCCGCTGTTCCATACCGGTGGCTGGAACGTGCTGACCCTGCCGCTGCTGCACCGGGGCGGCACGGTGGTGCTGGCCGGTGGCTTCGACGCCGGCGAGACCCTGGACGCCATCGGGCGCCACGGGGTGACGGTACTGTTCGCCGTGCCGACGATGTTCCAGATGATGCTGGAGCACGAAGCCTTTGCGGCGGCGGAGCTGGCTTCGCTGCGCTACTTCATCAGCGGGGGGGCCGCCTGCCCGGTGCCGTTGATCGAGGCGTTCCAGGCCCGCGGGGTGGTGTTCAAGCAGGGGTATGGGCTGACGGAGGTGGGACCCAACTGCTTCGTGCTGCACGAGCGGGACGCCGTGCGCAAGGCCGGCTCGGTCGGGTTCCCGACGCTGCACCTGGACACGCGGCTGGTGGACGGCGAGGGGAGGGCGGTCCGGCCCGGGGAGGTGGGTGAACTCCAGCTGCGCGGGCCCACGGTGTGTGCCGGTTACTGGCGCAACAACGGGGCCACGGCGGCGGCCATCGATGACGACGGCTGGTTCGCCACCGGCGATCTGTTCACCTGCGACGAGGAGGGCTACCACACGGTGGTGGGCCGGCTGAAGGAGATGTACATCAGCGGCGGTGAGAACGTGTACCCCGCCGAGGTGGAGCGGGTGTTGTACCGGGCGGAGGGGGTCACCGAGGCAGCCGTGGTGGGGGTGCCGGACGTCCGCTGGGGCGAGGTGGGCCACGCCTTCATCGCCGGGCAGTCCGGGGACGCCCCCCTGGACGAGGAGCAGCTGCTGAGCTATTGCCGGGCACACCTGGCGCGGTACAAGGTACCCAAACAGCTGACGATCCTGGCCCAGCTGCCCAAGGGAACGTCGGGCAAGATCGACAAACTCCAGCTCCAGCGCCACGCCGGCGAGGCGGGGGGTGTGAGGTGAGGACCATGAGCGACTCCGACGATCCCACCCGCAAGCTGATGGACATCTGGGCCGAGGCGGCCCGGGGGTACACCGACGCCGTACAGTCCTTTTGGGAGCAGGCAGCGCCGGTGCCGGCTGGGGCGGAAGAGGCCAGCCAGCAATGGCAGCGCAACCTGGCCGCGGTGTCGGCGTTGCAGGCGACCTTCGTCGAGCGCCTGCTGGACGGTTTGCCCGACGCCGCCAGCGCCCACCTGGATGCGTCCACCTTCAGCCAGCTGCACCGCCTGCGGGAGGCCCGCTGGGCCGAGGACCTGCAGCGGCTCGCCGAATTCCCCACCGATCCCGGGGCCGGGTCCGCGCCGGATCCCCAGCGGATGTCCGGGCTGTGGCAGTCCATGTGGGACGAGTACCTGCGCGACCTGGACGCCATGCCGGATGACGCCTTCAAGCTGGACCTGCAGCCGCTGGCGGAGGCCTGGGGAAAGGTCATCGCCGGCGAGGACGACGAGGCGGCCCACAAGGTGGTGGACCGGCTGATGGAGTCGGTGGCGGTCAAGGCCCGCTGGGGGGGCGAGTACTACGCCGACCCGGACGGCACGGCCGTGGGGCAGACCCCCCGAGAGTGCGTGTACGAGCAGGGCGCGATCAAGCTCTATCGCTATGAGCTGCCGGCCGGCGCCGAGCCCGTGGAGCCGGCGGATGCCCCCCCGGTGCTGGTGGTCTATTCGGTCATCAACAAGCCCTACATCCTGGACCTGATGCCGGGCTTCAGCTTCATCGAGCACCTGCTTGGCCAGGGGCTGGACGTCTACCTCATCGACTGGGGCGAGGCCCGGCCGGACGACCGGGAGACCACGCTGGACAGCCTCATCGATCCGGGGATCCACGGGTGCGTCCAGGCCATCGAGGCGCGCACCGGGGCGGCTCAGGTGTCCCTGTTCGGGCATTGCATCGGTGGCAACCTGGCGTTGCTGTATGCGGCCATCCATCCGGACCGGGTGGCGCGCCTGATCACCCTGACCACCCCCATCACCGCCGCCGAGGGCGGAGTCGTCGCCCTGTGGACCGACCGGGAGCTGTTCCCCGTGGACGCCATCGTGGACGCCTATGGGCTGATGCCGGCCAAGCTGATCCGCACCACGTTCATGGCCATCAAGCCGTACTACGAGGTGCTCAAGTGGAAGATGTTCCTCGAGAACCTGGGGAACGACGCGGTGATGACGCTCTTCTACCCGGTGGACCGTTGGGCGAACGAGAACGTGGACATCCCCGGCGAGGTGTTCCGCAAGTTCGTCAGCGAGGTGTTCCACGATGGTCGCTTCGCCCGCGGCGAGACCCGCATCCACGGCCAGCGGGCCGATCTGAAGGCCATCACCTGCCCGCTGATGAACCTGGCGGCGGGCAAGGACTGGATCGTGCCGCCCCCTTCGGCGGAGATCCTCGGTACGCTGGTGGGGAGTGAAGAGCAGCAGTTCGTGCTCATCGACGGCGCCCATGTGGGGGTGATGATCGATCCCCGCGCCCGGTCGGTGTGGGCCCAGATGAGCGATTTCCTGTGCGGCGACGAGGAGCCCAGCGAGTGAAGTTCTTGGTGCCCATGTTGCTGGCGGCGGCCCCGGCCCTGACGGCTTGCCAGGCCAACTTCTACGAGGAACCGCTGGACGAGCGGCGGGAGTGGGGGCTCGTGGATCTGCCCGCCGCCGACTGCGTGGGGGATGGCGACGGCGCCGTGAGCTACGGCGAGATGGTGGCCGCCCCGGAGCTGGGCATCACGTCGTACTTCACGGTCAACCGGCCCGGCACGACGGTGCTCATCGACGATCCGGCCGGCAGCCCCCAGCAGGACGACGAGCTGGCGTGGGATCTGCTGGAGGTGGACCCCCAGCGTGACGAGATCTACGAGGTGGGGCCGCAGGCGCTGGAGGAGCAATGGTTCGCGGCGCTGTTCCCCGACGACGCCTTCGCCACTTTGCTGGACGGGCCGTCGGCCATGCTGGGCATCTACCGCCTCGACGACGACGAGCAGGCGCTGATGCTGCTGGGTATCGCCGCCGAGGAGCAGGGGGACTACCTGGTCTACGACCCCCCTGTGCCGATGCTGCGCTTTCCCCTGGAAGACGGGGACGGCTGGACCCCGGCGGACGCCGACGCTAGCGGGGTGGTGGACGGCGAGGTCTATCCCCGGGATCTGGGGGACGAGGGGGTGGTGAGCCTGGTCCACAGCTACAGCTTCGAGGTGGACGGCAGCGGCCGCGTGATGCTGCCGTTTGGCGGCGTGGAGGTGCTGCGGGTGCGGGTGGTCCATCGCCAGGAGGCCTACAACAGCATCGCTGGGCTCTTCGCCGCCGACAGCTCCCGGGCCACGATGTTCGTGAGCGAGTGCTTGGGGGTCGTGGCCCGGCTGCGCAGCCAGCCCGACGAGGTGGAGCCGGACTTCGAGGAGGCCAGCGAGTCGCTGCGGCTGGGTTTCAGCGGGGAGTTGCTGTGAATCGGCTGGCACTACTGGTTGGGCTGGCGGCGATCCTGCTGTCCACGCCAGGCTGCGCGTTGCGTTATCAGTCCGCCGAGCTGGACTACGGCTCTGATCCCTTCGAGGTTGCGGAGATCGACGGCGCCCAGATCCGCTACGACGTGCAGGGGCCCGACGGCGCCGAGGCCGTGGTGCTGATCCACGGCTTCGGGTCGGCCCTGACCGCGTGGGACCTGCTGGTGCCGGCGCTGCGGGACCGCTACCGGGTCATCCGGTTGGACCTGGCGGGCTTTGGCCTGTCCAGCAAGTACGAGGGGGACTACGGCCCGGACCGCCAGGCGGCCATCGTGCTGGCGCTGATGGACCGGCTGGGGGTGCACCGGGCCCACCTGGTGGCCCACTCCTACGGCAGCGTGGTGGCGCTGACGATGGCGCTGCAGGTGCCCGACCGGGTGGGGCGGGTGGTGCTGGCCGGGGCCTGGGTCTACGACGAACAGGTGCCGTGGTCGCTGCGCTCGGCGCGCACGGCGGGCATGGGGGAGCTGATCTTCGGGTTGTGGTACGCCGAGAACCTGGACTGGCGCTTCGGGCTGAGCTTCCACGACCCGCAGCGGTGGGTCAGCGAGGAGGTCATGGAGCGCTCCATCGCCATGCTGCAGCTGCCCGGCGCCAAGGCAACGGCGTTGGCCACGGTGCGGGGGCTGGACCTGGCCGATCGCCAGCTGCGCTACGGCGCGGTGCGGGCCCCTGTGAGGCTGATCTATGGCGAATCCGACCAGGTGGCGAGGCCCATTTTCGGCGACCGCCTGCGCATCCAGCTGCCCTCCGCCGAGCTGCACCAGCTGCCCTACTGCGGGCACTTCCCCATGCTGGAAGCCTCCGCCGATTTCAACCGCCTGACGCGGGAGTGGCTGGACGATGGCCGCCCGCGGGGGGAGGCGCCATGAGCCGCTCCCTCCTGGCCGTACTGCTGGCGGTGGCCAGCCTGACGCTGAGCCTCGGCGCGATGGCGGGCCCTGGCTCCAAGGAGGGTCCCCCGCCGCCCCCGGTGAAGACCCCTGAGTGGCTCACCCTGGACGGTTACTTCCGCGCACGCGGTGGGCTGTACATCAACCACGATCTGGACCGGGGCTCCACCCCCAGCACCGGGGAACCCATCTTCCCCATCCCGCCGTCGGGGGGGCAGGTGATGGGATCGCTTGACGGGCGGCTGCGCCTGGATCTGGGCGTGCACATCGGCGACGCGGTGTCGGTGCACGCGCGCATCGACGCCCTGGACAACGTGGCCGCCGGCTCCACCCCCGAGGGCTATCCCCGCACCCGCTGGACACCCATGGTGTGGGCCTCCCCCGGTGCCGCGCCCCCCTCGGACGGGGTCAACGCGTTCACCGACAGCATCCGCCTCAAGCGGGCCTACGGCCAGCTGCTGACCCCCGTGGGCATGCTGCGGGTGGGGCGCATGGGGCTGCCCCGCTGGGGGCTGGGCATGATCGCCGCGGGCTCCGACGGCCTGGACGACGATTTCGACGATGCCGTGGACCGCATCACCTTCGCCACATCGTTCCGGGATCACTTCCTGGGGGCCGCCTTCGACATCAACGCCATCGGCCCTACCACCGCCAGCTCGGTGGGCTATCCATCCGGCCGGGCCATCGATCTGGAACTCAAGGACAACGTCTACACCGTCAGCGCGGGCCTGGGCCGGGACACGGCGGACCACGCCATCCTTCGCCGGGCTGCGGCGGGCAAGGGCACCGTCGACTACGGCCTGTACGCCACCTACCGCTGGCAGCTGGCCGAGTTCCCGGCGTTCTACCTCGACGGCCCGGCGGGGCAGGACCAGGAGTGGACCACCGACGACGCCCTGCAGCGCAAGGTCAAGGCGCTGGCCATCGACCTGTGGTTCCGGGCCCACGTGGGGCGGCTGCGGGTGGAGTTCGAGGGGGCCTTCGTGCGCGGCCGCATCGGCAACGCCGCCATGGACGCGGGGCTGGATGTGCCCCCCATCGATTCCACCCAGTACGGCGGCATCCTGCAGCTGGAGCTGGACGCCCGGCCGGCGCCCCTGGCGTTCCAGCTGGAGCTGGGGCTGGCTTCGGGGGATCCGGCGCCCGGGCTGGGCATCGCCCCGCCCCTCGAGCAGGTGGCCACCGCCGAGGGGGATCTGGACGGCCCCCAGTTCCACTTCAACGACGACCTGAGCATCGACAACCTGCGCTTCCACCCCAATCACACGGTGGATGTGGTGTTCTGGCGGCAGATCGCCGGTACGGTCACCGACGCCTTCTACGCCCGCGGCGAGCTGTGCTGGCACGCGGCGCCGACCCTGGACGTGAGCGTGGCGGGCATCCCGTCGTGGGCCGTGCGGCCCCGTTCCACTCCGACGGGCCAGCCGCATTACGGCGGCGAGGTGGACCTGCACCTGCGCTGGCGGCCGGTGGACGGATTCGAGTGGTGGACCGACGTGGGCGTCTTCTTCCCCGGGCACGCCCTGGACAACCCGGACCGCGAGCTGCGGGCCAAGCCGGCGGTGGGGATGCACACCCTGCTGGCCTTCACCTACTGAGGAGCGACGACGTGGGACGCACCGGGCTCTTCGCGATGACGCTCCTCACGGCGGCCGCCGTCGGCTGCGGCCCCGGCGTGGCGGCGGACGATCCGGGCAGCAACCTGCTGCCCGAGTGCACCGCCGAACTCGACGGGATCCTGGACGTCCACGAGCTGCCGATGGCGCCGGGGATCTCGGTGCGCTACGTGCGCAACGCCCTGGACCAGCCCGCCGCCTTCGAGGTCGGCGGCACCCACGGCGCGGACGGCCACTGGTACTTCGACGAGGGCCCGGCGGACATCGGCGCCACCCTGACGCTGCTCGACCCCGCCGACACCCCCCACGGCGACGAGTTCCCCGGCGCCACCTACGCCGCCCCGCTGCTGGTGGAGTCGCCGTCGGTGCTGGGCTACTTCGCCCTGGAGACCTTCGAGGACGGCACCGGCCAGCTGGTGATGCTTGGCATGGCCATCGATGACGGCGTCGACCCGGCCTCCCACACCCTGCTGCGCTACGACGACCCGCTGCTGCTGTACCCGTTCCCCATGGCGGTGGGGGACAGCTGGACGCAGACCGTGACCTACCGCGACGCCGTCGCCTTCGGCGTGCCCAACCAGGGGGTGGAGACCTACCGCTTTGACGTCGACGAACTCACCACCGTGCACCTGCCGGGGGGGACCGAGGCGTCGGATGCCCTGGTGCTGTCGGTGGAAATCGACCAGACGCTGGCGCTTTCGGCGGGCCCCCACTTGCGGACCGTACACCAGCGGATCTGGTTGCGGCCGTGTTTTGGGGAGGTGGCTCGGGCGGTGAGTGGGGATCCGGAGTTCGAGGTGATCGACGAGCTGCGGCGGGTTTATCCGTGAGCTTGGCTGGGTTGTCTCGCCAATCGTGAAGCGGTCCGCGCCCCGGCGGGACCGTTGATACGCGTCTTCGCCATCAGCGTCCGAAATCCGGTCGGGGTGTCCGAAAATCGGTCGGTCCAGCGAGCCAGCTCTGCCGCTCGCGATGCCCCGATTCTCCCCGGATGACCCAGTTCATGGGGTTTTGCGCAGACCGTCCCCCTGATGGCCCGTTCCTTGCCCTGTACGCCTGGGCATGGTCTCTCCCCAGGTCCACATGCCCGGCCACAGCGAGCCGGGGTCACGCTCCCGCAACAACGACCCTCGGCTCGTCCCGGTTGGCGGTCCCCGGCCGACCTACCGTCCCCGGGATCCGCGTTCCACGTCCCTGCACCGGATCCTGGTCGATCACCTCGAGACCCTGCTCGCCGTCCACGAGGACCGCTTCGAGTCCCGCTTCGGCTATCTCCCGTCCATCGTCGACAGCGCTGCCCGCGCCTACATCGAGTGCGGGCTTTTCAGCGCCGGCTGTGCCAGGGTCCGTTGTCCGGACTGTGGCCATGAATTTCTGCTCCCTTTCTTCGCCGAGGTCGCCAACGACCCGGAGGCCAAGCCCGGCATCATCTCCGTGACCCAGACCTTCAACTCCGACCTGACCTGGAA
>CAZDDH010000103.1:0-27626 GCA_964504165.1 uncultured Rickettsiales bacterium
GTCATCGCCGACGAGATCAACCGCGCCCCGGCCAAGGTCCAGTCCGCGCTGCTGGAGGCGATGGAAGAGCGCCAGGTGACCATCGGCGAGGAGAGTTACATCCTCGACAAGCCGTTTTTGGTGCTGGCGACGATGAACCCCATCGAGCAGGAGGGCACCTACAGCCTGCCCGAAGCCCAGGTGGACCGCTTCATGCTCAAACTGAGCATCGAGTACCCCACCAAGCAGGATGAGCTGGGCATCCTGGCGCGCCACAGCCAGGGATTCCCCGAGGTGCAGGCCGTGGTGGGCCCCGAGCACGTGCTGGACGCCCGCCAGGTGGTGGAGATGATCCACCTCGAAGACCGGCTGCTGGAATACATCGTGGATCTGGTGCACGCCACCCGCAACCCTACGGGATACGGGCTGAAGGAGCTGGCGGGCATGCTGCAGTTCGGCGCGAGCCCCCGCGCGGCGATCTATCTGCAAAAGGGCGCCCGCGCCCAGGCATTCATCAACGGGCGGGCCTTCGTGCTGCCCGAGGACATCAAGGCGGTGGCGCCGGAGATCCTGCGGCACCGAGTGCTGCTCAGCTACGAGGCCGAAGCAGAAGACGTGTCCACCAACGATGTGGTGACCCAGCTACTCAACCACGTACCGGTCCCCTGATGGCCGCCACGGTCTGACGACCGACGAGACGAAGGAGTACTGCCTTGCTGTCAGCGGATGTGATGGCGCGGATCCGCAAGATCCACATCCGGACCTCGCACCAGGTCGACGACCTGATGGCGGGGGACTACGTCAGCGTGTTCAAGGGCCGGGGCATGGAGTTCGAGCAGGTCCGCGAGTACATGCCCGGCGACGACGTGCGCAACATCGACTGGAACGTCACCGCCCGCTCCCAGAACGCCTTCGTCAAGGAATTCCGCGAGGAGCGGGAGATGACCGTGGTGCTGGCGGTGGACGTCAGCGGCTCCCAGGACTTCGGTACAGCGGACGATTTCAAGCAGGATCTGGCCGCCAAGTTCAGCGCGGCCATCGCCTTCACCGCCATCCGCAACAACGACAAGGTGGGGCTGATCCTGTTCTCGGATCGCATCGAGCTGTTCATCCCCCCCAAGAAGGGCCGCGGCCACGTATGGCGCGTGATCCGCGAGATCCTCACGGCCAAACCCAAGGGCCGTGGGACCGACGTCTCCTTGGGGCTGGGATACCTCAATCGAGTGGTCCGCCGGCGGGCGGTGGTGTTCGTGGTGAGCGACTTCCTCGACCACGACTACGAGCGGGCGCTGCGGGTGACCCGGGCGCGCCACGACCTCGTCGCGGTGAGCATCACCGATCCGCGTGAGATGGAACTGACCCCCATGGGGTTGGTGGAGCTGGAGGACGCCGAAACCGGCAAATGGGAGCTGGTCGACACCCTCGACCCGGCCTTCCGCAAGGCCTACGCCAAGGCCGCGGCGGCCCGCGTCGCCGACCGGCGGGATCTGTTGCGAGGCTGTGGCGTGGATGAGATCGCGCTGACCACCTCGGGGGACTGGGTCAAGCCGTTGATCCGATTCTTCCGCATGCGGGAGCACCGCCGGTGACGCGTCTCGTGGCCCTAGGACTGCTGGTCTTGCTGGCCGGCTGCGGCGGTGCCCCCGATGCCGTCGAGGCGCGCCCGGAGCTGGTCGTCCGCGCCACGGTGAACCGCTCGCTGGTGTTCCCCGACGAGGTCATCGAATACACGGTGGAGCTGGACTGGGGGCCCGAGGTCAATCCGGCCATCCCCGATTTCAGCCGGGGGATCGAGGGCTTGCGCATCGTCGATCAGGAGGTAGAGGGCCCGGATCTGATCGACGGGAGGCAGACCCAGTTCTTCCGCTACGAGCTGTCGGCGAGCCGGCCTGGTTCCTTCGAGCTCCCCGGCGTCGAGGTCCCCTACAACAGCTCCAGCTCGGACAGCGGCAGCGCCGCCACCGAGGCCATCTTGGTGGAGGTCCGGCCCGCCGAAGAGGGTGGCGCGGAGGGTGACGAGCCACCTATCGTGCTGGACGAACGGCTGCGGGACATCGAAGGGGCCCAACCGCTGCGCGACCCCAACGTGACCGCCTGGGTCGCCGCCTCGACGACCCTCTTCGCGGCGGTCTTCGGCGTATGGATCTGGCTGACACGCAAGCGGTGGGCGGCCCCACCGCCGCCCGCCGCACCGCCACCACCTCACCGCGTCGCCCTGCAGGAGCTGGACCGCCTGCGCTCGGGCAAGCTGCTGCCCCGGGGCGAGACCCAGCGTTTTGCCTTCGAGCTCAGCGGCATCTTGCGCCGCTACCTGGGGCGGCGCTTCACGTTCCCAGCTGTGGAATGGACCACTACGGAGATCCTGCAGGGGCTACCCACCGATCTGAGAACGGCGAGCCGCGAAATCGACCTGCGACAGGTGCTCGACGCCACCGACATGGTCAAGTACGCCGGCAAGGACGTGGGCGCCACCAAGCTGCTCAATCTCACCGACGTCTGCCAGGGAATCGTCGAGGAGACGCGCCCGGTCGAGGAGGAGGACGAAGAGGACACCCACAGCGAGATCTTCGTGATGGACGAGGCCGAGGAGGACACCCTGGACGGCCCCCTGACAGCCGACGACGACTGGGAGGACGAAGACTGATGCGCGTCTGGCACCTGGACGATCCCTGGTGGCTGCTGGCGATTGGGCTGGTGGCGCTGGTGACGTTCGTGGGGATCCGGCGTGCCGGATCCGCCCGGGTGCGCTTCCCTCACCTGGGGACCATCCGCGCCGCCGGGGGCCAGGTGGGATTCGTGCGCCGCTGGCTGCCCCTCGCCCTGCGCATCGCCGCCCTGCTGCTGATCGTATGGACGATGGCCCGGCCCCAGGGCGGCAACAAGATGATCGAGGTCACCACCGAAGGCATCGACATCGTGCTGACCATCGACACCTCCGGCTCCATGGAGGCCCTCGATTTCGATCCGGTGAAGCACGAGCGCACCCGCCTGGACGTGGCCAAGGAGACGGTGGCGGCGTTCGTCGAGGCCCGTGGCAACGACCGCATCGGGTCGGTGGTCTTCGGCGCCGAGGCCTATACCCAGTGCCCCATGACCACCGACTACACAATCCTCAAGATGCTGATGGCCGATCTACACATCGGCATGGCGGGGGACGGTACGGCCATCGGGGATGCCCTGGGGGTCTCCGTCCAGCGGCTCAAGGACCTGGAGAGCACCTCCCGCATCGTCATCCTGCTCACCGACGGCCGCAACAACGTGGGCAAGCTGGAGCCGGCCCAGGCCGCGGCCATCGCCCGCACCGAGGGGGTCAAGGTCTATACCATCGGCGTGGGCACGGCTGGCCAGCCCGCCCCGTTCAAGGTACGGGGCCTGCTCGGGGGCACCAAGATCATCAACAAGCGGGTGGACATGGACGAGGCCACGCTGCGGATGATCGCCGAGACCACGGGCGGCGCCTACTTCACCGCCTCGGACACGGACGCCCTGCAGCGGGTCTACGACACCATCAACGAACTGGAGAAGACCAAGATCGAGACCATCGAACATGTGGACTACCACGAAGCTTGGGGGTTGTACCTGCTGGTGGCGCTGTTGCTGATCCTCGCCGAGATCGTTTTGGTGAACACACGCCTGAGGAAGGTGCCCTGATGGAGCTGTTCGGGATCCATATCCTGCGGCCAGCGGTCCTCCTGGCGCTGTTGCTATTGCCCGTGCTGGTGGTGTTCTTCGTGCGAGCGTTCCGCATCAAGGACGAGCTGATGGCCCGCTTCGCGCGCAAGGAGCTGCTGAGCCGGCTGCTGCCCAACGTGAGCCGGCCGCGGCAGATCCTCAAGGCGCTGCTGCTGATCGCCGCCGTGGGGCTGATCATGGTTTCGCTCACCCGGCCACGGATGGGCTACGAGTGGGAGGACATCAAGCGCAAGGGCGTGGACATCGTCATCGTGCTGGACCTCTCCAGCTCCATGCTGGCCGAGGACATCGACCCCAGCCGTCTGGAGCGCGCCAAGCGGGAGATCTCCGATCTGCTGGAGATGCTGGAGGGGGACCGCCTGGGGCTGGTGGCCTTTGCCGGGACGGCGTTCGTCCAGTGCCCGCTGACGGTGGACTACCGCGCCTTCGAGCTGTTCCTCGACACGCTGCACCCCCGCATGATGCCGATCCAGGGTACGGACATGGGGGCCGCCCTCAGCACAGCCATCCAGACCTTCGACGAGGAGAAGCTCAGTTCCAAGGCGATCATCCTCATCAGCGACGGGGAGGACAACGAAGCCAAAGGACTGGAGGCCGCCGAGAAGGCCAACGAGCTGGGCATCAAGATCTTCGCCATCGGCATCGGTGGCGAGTCGCCGGCGCCGGTCCCCGACCCCATCAAGGGGGGTAAGAAGCGGGACAAGCGCACCGGGGAGGTCGTGCTGACCCGCTTCGACGAGGAGGGCCTCAAGCGCATCGCCCTGGCCACCGGCGGCGGCTACGAGCGCTCCACCACCGGCGACATGGACCTGCAGGCCATCTACGGCCAGGACATCAAGCAGGGCATGGAGGCCTACGAGATCGCGTCCAGCCGGAGCCAGAACTGGAAAGAACGCTACCAGTGGCCGCTGGGGTTGGCCCTGATGCTGCTGGTCCTGGAGAGCCTGTTGCCGCAGATCCGCCGTCGACGCAGCTCCCACACGGCGGCCCTGCTGGTGCTGGCCGTCGGGCTCCCGCTGATGGCACCGGCGCCCGCGGCGGCGTGGAGCAATCCCTTCAAGCCCTCGGCGGTGCGCAATGGCATGCGCGCCTTCCATGACGGCGAATTCGAGCAAGCCCTGCAGCACTTCCACGAAGCCCAGCTGGACCGCCCGGACGACCGCAAGCTGGAGTTCAACATCGGGGACGCTCACTACCGGCTGGGGGACTACGAGTCCGCCGAGCACGCCTTCGGCCGGGTGCTGTCCCTGGAGGCCGACGATTCGCTGGCCCAGCGCAGCTACTACAACCTGGGCAACACGCTGTATTACCAGGGGCGCCTGGAGGAGGCCGTCGGCGCCTTCGAGTCGGCCCTGGAGCTGGACCCGGAGGACGCGGACGCTCAGCACAACCTGGCCTTCGTCAAGGACGAACTGGAGCGGCGCCAGGAGGAGGCGCAGCAGCAGCGGGAGCAGCGCCAGAAGCAGCCCCCTCCCGAGAAGCAACAACAGGAAGAGAAGCAACAGGAACAGAAGGAGGAGCAGGCGTCGTCCGGCGAGGAGAAGGAAGCCAGCGAGGACGAGATGCTCAACGTGGATCCCACCCGCGCGCCGGAGGAGGACGAGCCCCAGGTGGAGGGCCCGCCCCCGGTGCAGCTGACCGAAGAAGAGGCGGAACGGCTGCTGGACGCGCTGGACGAGCGGCGGCCGGACATGCAGCGACCGCGGCGCACCAAGGACAAGGACAAGGACTGGTAGAACTCGGAAGTAAAATGACGGTGAGACACGACCACAACGGCAGCAGGACACGGCGCACCAAGGCGCTGTGGTGCGCCCTCGTGCTCGCCGGGATGATCCTGGCCCCACCGACCCCTTCCCTGGCCGCGACGGTGGAAGCCAAGATCGACAGTCCCAAGGGGATCGTGGGAGCCTCCATCACGCTCACCATCGTCGTCACGGGGGCCCGCTCCATCGGCAAGGTCTCCATGCCGTCGCTGCCGGCCTTCGACGTGGTGTCGGCGGGGGGCGTGCAGATGCGGTCCGGCTATGTGGCCGGCCGTCCGGTGCAGCAGGCGCTGCTCACCTACTACCTGTATCCCAAGGAGAAGGGGTCGTTCACCATCGACGCCATCGGCGTGGCGGTGGACAAGCGGACCCTGTGGACCAAGCCGCTGGAGGTCACCATCGGCGCGTCCCGCGCCCCTTCCGCCGGCCCCGACGAGGACCAGTTCCTGCGTGCCTGGGTCGAGCCGGAGGCGTCCTACGCCGGCCAGCCGATCCTGTACCACGTGGAGCTGGGGATCGCCTCGTCCATCAAGAACTTCGAGCGGCAGGACCCGGACTGGGGCGGCCTGGTCAAGGAGGCGGACCTGGAGCCGGACGTCAACGAACGGTTCCAGATCATCGAAGGGCGCACCTTCCGCATCATCCAGTGGCGGATCCCCTTGTTCTCGCTGCGGCCGGGCAAGTACGAAGTCGGCGAGATGACGGCGCGCTTCGATCAGGTGGTGGGGTACTCCCGCCGGACGCACCCCCTGTTCAACGATCCGATCTTCGACCAGATGTTCTCCACGGCCCAGCTCAAGCCCGTGGAGCTGGTCACCGATCCCATCGAGGTAGAGGTGCTGCCGCTTCCCGAGGCCGGCCGGCCCGAGTCGTTCTCGGGGCTGGTGGGAACGGCTCGACTGATGGGTGAGCTGTCCCGCAATCAATGCGAGGTGGGTGAGTCGGTCACCCTGTCGCTGGCCCTGCAGGGCAGCGGCAACCTGCAGGACGTGGACCTGGAGATCGAGGCCCCCGAGGGGCTCAAGGTCTACGCCGAGGACAAGATGGTCAACCTGGACTGGGGGCCAGATGGCCCCTACGGTACGGTGGCACGCCGCTTCGACCTGGTCCCGTTGATCCCCGGCGAAGCGGTCCTACCCGCCATCGAGATCGGGACCTTTGATCCCGTCGCGCGCCGCTACAAGACCACCGACGTCGGCCCCTTCCGTGTCAGCATCGGCGGGGAGACGGACGGGGGCTCCCACGGCGCCCACAGCGCTGACCTGCTGGTGGACGATGCCGCCCTGGAGATGCTCAACCGCGAACCCTTCCCGGTCATGCGCGGGGCCGGCTGGCGGCGGATGGCCACGCCCTCGCGCTTCGTATTGCTGGCGGCTGTGTTCGTCCTCCCCGTCGGCGTGTTCGGCTCCTCTGTCCTGATCCGCCGGCGGCAGCGACGCCAGGCGGATCCCGAGCTCCAGCGACGCAAGCGGGCCTACCGGCAAGCCGCGGATGCACTGGATCGAGCAGCCGGCTTGGCTCAGGACCCGGTAGCAGCGGCGGCGGAGGCAGAGGATGCGGTGCGGGCGTTCCTGTCGGTTCTCGGGGGCGTCACCACCGGTGCTCTGAGCCCCGAGGAGTTGACGGTCGCCGTGAAGGAGGCCGGGGCGCCGGGGGCAGCCGAATCTGTCGGGCGCTGGTTGGCGGACGTAGGCGCCGTACGCTACGCAGGGCGCCGCGAGCCATCCGTCTCCGAGATCGTGACCCGCGCCCGGGCGCTGCTCGATGAGCTGGCGGAGGAGCTGTCATGAGCGGGCGTAACACCGGCACACTGGCGGCAGCCTCGGCGCTGGCCGCCCTGCTGTTGTTCGCCCCCAGCGCGGCGGCAGATGACGCCGAGCTGGCCTTCGAGTCATGCAGCATTCTCTACGAAGCGCGGCATTACGAGGAAGCGGTGTCCTGCTACCAACGCCAGCTGGACGACGGCGCCCACAACGGGATCCTGCACGCCAACTTGGCCAACGCGCTCCAGCACGAGGGGCGCTACGGCGAGGCCATCTACCATTACCGGCAGGGGCAGCTGTTCCTGCCGCGCAACAGCGAGCTGGCCGGGAATCTGGAGCGGGCGCGTCACGCCGCCGGCATCTCCGAACGCAAGATCCCCCTCTCTGCCGCGGCCCAGGCCCTGTTCTTCTACGACAGCCTCTCACCCGGAGAGCTGTGGTGGATCACCGCCCTGCTCAACGGTTTGCTCTGGACCCTGTTGACCGTCCGGCTCTTCCGCTCCGGTGAGATCCTCAACTGGAGCATCGCGGCGGTCGCGCTGGCTGTGGTGGTGTTTGGCGCCACCGCGTTGATGCGCCACCTGGAGCTGACCACCGAGCCGTCCGCCATCGTGCTGTCGGGCACGGCCACCGCTCGGTCCGGGCGGGATCGCACGGCCGCGCCCATGTTCACGATGCCCGAAGGGGTCGAGGTCCGCGCCCTGGCCCGCCAGGACGGCTGGATCGAGGTGGAGCTGCCCGAAGGGATGCGGGGCTGGGTCGCCGCCGAAGTGCTGGGCCTGATCGAATACCGTGCATCTCGCAGCGTCCATCGACCCAACAAAACGCACGGGACCAACCCCGATGCGACGGAAACAACGGACGAGGAGCCGCCGAGCAGCTGACGATTGGTGTCGTCATAGGGTTACGGCTTGGCGTATTCTCCGCCGTGGTATAAACCCCCCACTGGAAACCGGGAGGAATCATGACTCTTCGAACCACGATGTTCATCACGACGCTGCTGGCCCTGATGGTTTTCGCGCTGCCCGCTGCCGCTGAGCTGTCCGCCAAGAAGATCGACAAACTGATCGGCAAGCTGCCCGCAGAGGACCAGCAGCAGATCGTGGCTGTAAGGATCTTCATGCAGCCCGACGAGCTCGAGGCCTATCTGGCGCTCGAGGACCGCGATGCCCGGATCTCGTTCCTCGACGAGACCGGCTACCTGCGTAAGTGGAAGAACATCCGCGAGGAGATGATGCCCCACGTCGTCTCCCGCAACGTCGTCAACGGCATGACCAAGGACGAGCTATGGATGACCTGGGGCAAGCCGGTCCAGGTGCGGCAGAGCTTCTACCAGAAGGCCTACGTGGACATCTACACGTACTTCTTCTACGAGGACCGCAAGGGCAGGTCCATCCCCACCTCGGACCGCGACGATCCCAACTCCTACAACCGCCCTCAGTGGGAGATGAATGTCTACTTCCACAACGACCACGTGGTGTCGATCCTCGAAGAGGGCGCGCTGTTCAATCCCCAGGATCTCAATGACACCGCCAAGCCGGTGATCAACCTGGAGCCTGAAGAGGACGAGGAAGAAGAGAAAGAGGACGGCGAAGAGGGTGAAGAGAAGGCTGAAGGGGACGAAGAGAAGGCCGAATAGTCCGACGCTAGCCCGGTTAGCGATCCACGACCGCTTCGATGCTCCCCGCGATGGCCTGTTCCTGACTCAGCAGATTCCCCGTCCACCGGCTCATGACCTTCACGGACCACTCGTAACCGCGGTTGAGGAAAGCCTCCTTCATGGCGCCCTCCTCATGGGCCGTCAGGGCGGCGCCAGGGCGATTCCCGGTGAGCAGGAAGGCCACGGGCGTGCTCCCACGAGCCACGCCGTACCGCTCGGCGACGACGAGGAACCGATCCCGCAGGACGGGGAATTCCACGCTACGGGCGCCAGCGAGCACATCGTTCATGTCCACCGCGTCTTCGGAGATCCCGACGACGATCACCTGCAGGCCCATCCCCCAGCTGGAGTACTTGCGCTGCATCTTGGCCAACATCTCCATCTCTGCGGAGCTGTTGGTGCCGTTCTCCATGAACACCAGCAGGACGGCATCACGCGGAGAGTCGGGGGAGACCCCCAGGAACGAGCCCAGCGCCGGCGCGGTGCTGCCCGTGACCCGCTTGGTCGTGGATTCGTTGTAGCTGTAGCACATGAAGCTGGGTGCTTCGTCGCCGACGTTCAGCAGCTCTCCCGCCCGCACAGGGCCGGTGAACAGCAACGCCAGCAACGCTGGCATCAGCAGCCAAGATCTGAACCGGGTCATGAAGAGACCTCCCCGGAAACTAGAGTGAAACGATGAGACAGGTGATGTTGTCCTTGCCACCAGCTTCGTTGCAACGGACCACGAGCTGTTCGCACGCATCCTTGGGATCCTCGGCTCCCTCGAGGATCATCAGGATGTCCTCGTCGGGTAGCTCGCTCCAGAGCCCGTCCGTTGCCAGCAGCAGGGAATCCCCCGGATTCAAAGAGACGTGGAAGACATCGATCTCGACGTCTTCGGTGGAGCCCACCGAGCGAACGAGGATGTTGCCCGAAGGATGGGTGCGGGCCTGCTCCTTGGTCAGCTCGCCCATCTGGACAAGGTATGCCACCAGCGAGTGATCCCTAGTGACCTGCTGGAGGGCTCCATCTCGGAGCAGGTAGGCCCGGCTGTCACCGACGTTGGCCAGGTAGGCGTCCGCCCGCCGGTAGATCATCGCGGTGGTCAGCGTGGTGCCCATGTTGCTGTCGTTTTCACGACCGCACTCGAGCACGGCAAGGTTGGCTTTGTAGAAGGCGGTTCGAAGCAGATCCTTGAGGGACTGCTGGTCAAATTGGGATGCCTTCGCGGACTTGATGCCGACTTGCTCGAACAGCGTCTCGACCGCCAGCTGACTGGCGACCTCGCCCCGGTCGTGCCCACCCATGCCATCCGCGACGGCACAAAGCGTCAGTCGGTCGTCGATGGACTCCCAACGCAGGGAATCCTCGTTTAATTCGCGAACCTGCCCCTCGTGGGTCTGGCCGATGATCACCATCGCTTCGTCAGCATCGTCTGGTTCGACGCCTTTACTGGCCGATGGTTCGTCCGACATGGATTCAATAGATTCCATCGGTTCGGTGTCGCGAGTCTCCGGGCTATCTTCCGCCACGTAAATCTTGCTTCCTGCTCAAATGCTCAAGCACCCGTCCCGGTGCCACGCAGGCACATTGCTCCATTCAGCGTTGCCCCTGTGATATGAAATGTTGACGTTACACCGCAGGCAAGGAAAAGCCAATCCCGGGACGCATGAGAAGGCTCTAATCGTCCATAAAAAAGCGATGTACCTGCGCTCCCTGTGCAGGATCCACTAGCATTGATACCCTCGGCAAGGTCATGAGCACATTTGATTTCCAGGTTCACCACGTCGCAAACGGCTGTGAGGCAAGGCGGGGAACGTTGATCTTGCCCCACGGACGCGTCGAGACGCCGATTTTCATGCCGGTGGGGACCCGGGCTGCCCTGCGGGCGGCCACCCCCAGCCAGGTGGTCGCCACCGGATCGCAGCTGGTGCTGGCCAACACCTACCACCTGTCCATCAGGCCGGGGGAGGCTGTGGTCCAGAAGGCCGGCGGGCTCCACCGTTTCATGGCCATGCCGCTGCCGATCCTCACCGACTCCGGCGGATTCCAGGTGTTCAGCCTACCGGGCAAGGAGGTCAACGAGGACGGGGTCCGCTTTGCTTACAAGAAGGGCGGCAAGAGGGTCTTCCTGAGCCCGGAACGCTCCATACAGATCCAAGAAGCGTTGGGCGCGGACATCATCATGGCCTTCGACGAATGCCTGCCCCATCCCTGCGAACGGAGTTACGCCGAGATCTCCGTGGACCGCACCACGCGCTGGGCCGAGCGCTGCCTGGCGGCCCAGACCCGCGACGACCAGTGGCTGTTTGGCATCGTGCAGGGCGCCATGTGGCGCGATCTGCGGGAGCGTAGCGCCCGGGCGCTGGTGGGGATGGATTTCCCTGGCTACGCCATCGGTGGGCTGAGCGTGGGCGAGGGGCGGGAACTGATGGAGCGGGTCCTGGAGATGACCGTACCGTCGCTTCCGGCGGAAAAACCCCGCTACCTGATGGGCGTGGGCCTACCCGAAGACCTGTTTGCCGGGGTAGAGCGCGGGATCGACATGTTCGACTGCGTCATCCCGACCCGCCACGCACGGGGAGCGCTGTTTTACACGTTCCAGGGCAAGGTGCGGGTCACCAAGCGCCGCTACCGTAGGGATCTGTACCCGGTGGACACCAACTGCACGTGCGAGTGCTGCCAGAACTTCTCCCGAGCGTACCTGCACCACCTGTTCGACGTGGACGAGGTGCTGGGCACGACCCTGGGCGTGATCCACAACCTGACCTTCCTCGCCCAGTTCATGCAGCGAATGCGCGAGGCCATCGAGGCGGATCAGTACCTCGAGTTCAAGCGCGAGTTCATGGCGCGCTACGGCCACTCCTAGGGCCACCAGCGGAGGGCAACGACCGATGGCAGCAGTGCTCGAGTTCTTCAGGGATGGCGCACGGGTCTTCCGCGTCCGGCTGAGCCGGAGCGAGACCATGGTGGGCCGCGGTGAACGCTGTGACGTGACCCTCATCGAGGAGCACATCAGCAGGCTTCACTTCGTGGTGCGGCGCGAGGGGGATCGCCACAGCCTGGTGGACCGTTCGCGCAACGGGATCCTGCTCAACGGTGTGGCCGTCGACGGGGCTCCCCTCGCCCAAGGGGATGTGATCTCGCTCCCACCTTGGGAAATCCATTACGCACGAACCGTGGGCGAGGTTTCGGAGACGGTGGTGAGCGAGATCGTCAGCCCAGCTCCGGTCGTCTCGGTCTCTCCGTCCGGCCGCTCCCTCACCGTATCCGCCGGGGAACTGGTCGTCCGCGATGGTGCGGCCGAGGGCGAGCAGTACGTGATCCGCAAGCAGCAGGTGTCCGTCGGCAGCGACCCGGGATGCGACTGGGTCCTGACCGGGGATCTGGCGCCGGTGCATTTCAGCGTGACCCTGGATGGGAACCGATATCGCCTGCGCGATGAGGGTTCGGACGAGGGCACTAGCTTGGATGGCCAGCCGGTCCGGGGCGAAGTGGAACTACCCCTCGGTTCCCGGGTCCGGGCGGGTGGGACCGAACTGGAGCTGCGCACCAAGACCCACGAGGATGTCGTCCGGCCTTTGGATGGGGATCGTTTCGGCGAGATGGTGGGGACCAGCCGCGTGATGCGAGAGTTGTTCAACTGCATCCGGCGGGTGGCGCCCCACGACGTCCCGGTACTGGTCCTGGGCGAGAGCGGCACGGGCAAGGAGCTGGCCGCCAGGGCACTCCACGACCACGGAGCGCGGCCCGGCGGCCCATTCCAGGCCGTGAACTGCGGCGCCATCTCCGCCGAGCTCGTGGAGAGCGAACTGTTCGGTCACGTCAAAGGAGCGTTCACCGGGGCGACGACCAGCCGCGCCGGCGCGTTCCGCGAGGCCGATGGCGGCACGTTGTTCCTCGATGAGATCGGGGATCTGGCGCCGGCGATGCAGGTGCGTTTCCTCAGGGTGCTGGAGACGGGCATGGTGCGCCCGGTGGGCGCCGACCGCGATGTCCCCGTCAATGCCAGGATCGTCGCGGCCACCCACCGCGACCTGCCCGAGGAGGTGCGTCGGGGCACGTTCCGCGAGGACCTGTTCTTCCGCTTGTTCGTGGGGATCCTTTTGCTCCCGCCGCTACGGGAGCGGCCGGAGGACATCCCCCTGCTGTGCCGCCACTTCCTCGAGAGCGATTTCCCCCACCGGCAGCTGGTCCTGGCACCGGACACGCTACGCCTGCTGCAGGACAACGCCTGGCGCGGGAACGTGCGCGCGCTGCGCAACGTCTTGCAACGGGCAGCCATGGCCACGGAGGGAGAGATCATCGGGCCCCGTCACCTCCGCTTCGACGCGACCGCCTCGCATGCGACGGATCCGATGATCGGAAGACGACGGAACGAGATCACCGGGTCCCTGGAGCGAGCAGAACGCAACGCCATCCTCACCGCATTGGACCAGGCCGAAGGCAATCGTACCCAGGCGGCCAAGATCCTGGGGATCGCCAAGTCCACGTTGTTCACCAAGCTCAACAAGCATGGAATCGAACGGGAATAGTGGAAGGGGAAGAGGAAAGGCGAGGGCGGGGGTTGGGAGGATCGATCAGTCCCAGCGGGTCGGGGAATCGTCGGCGCCGTCTACCTGGGAGTCCTTGTTGCTCTTCTCGTCAGACAGCTCGTTCTCGCGCTCGCGCTCGCGCTGGGCGCGGGCCCGTTGCTCCTCGGCCATGGTCCCGGACATGTCCTCCATGCCGCTGCTCTTGTCCTGGGCGTTGAGCTTGAGCGTCTCGGCCAGCGTGATGCCCTCGGCGGTCTTGAAGGTCCCCATCAACCAGGCGGATAACAGCTGCTCCAGCTCCGGTTCACGGTTGAGCATCTTGGTGCCGTGCCCGACCCCATAGTAGGTCTGTTGATGGAACGTGCCGCGAGCTTCCCGCGCCAGCACGTCGGTGGACTTCACCGAGTAGCCGTCTTCCACCGAGACCACCATCAGCAGGGGGCGAGCGCCAAAGGCCGAAACCTTGCCGACCGTATCGACGCTGTCGTACATCAGGCCTGGGCTGAGCAGGGCCAGGGTACCGATTTCCTCGTCGTTGACCGCGTAGAGCAACGCGGCCGAGCCGCCCACATCCGCACCCACCAGCTGGATGCCCTTGGTGCCGACCTTCTTGCGATCCCGCAGGTACCCGACCGAAGCGGCCACGTCCCGCTCCATGGCGTAAAAGTCCTCCGAATCGAACATCTCGCGATCGACCGCCTGGCCATCTTTGGTCTGCACCGAGTCACCGTGCCCCCGTAGGTCGGGGGCCAGTCCGGCGATGCCCTTCTCGGCGAGTTTGTTGGCCAGATAGTCCCAGTCGTTGCTGGTCCGGCCAGGCTGATGGAGGTAGACCACGGCGCCCTTCAGATCCCCGGCTGGGGCGTAGTAGCGGGCATTGAGGATGATGCCATCCTCGGTCTCCATCTCGACCATCTCGGCCTCGGCCAGCGCCGTCGTGGTGGCGAACAGGCAGAGGGCCAGCGCCGAGAATTGCAAGGTGCGTATCGGCAAGCTCATTCGTTCAAACTCCGTCGGATCCGGCAACGTTTGTGTGAGTCCTGGTGCGTCCTCTCCGAGGTTTTTACCCCTCGGCCAGAGATACGCCGCTCGTACAGTATACTTGCTTGTCAGGCATCAAACTAGTCGTTCGATCAACCCATCCTTAACCCCAAATTTCCCTACTTTTGGAGAACGGCCGTTCAGGAGCCGTCTGAAGGCGCCAGCGCACGGAGATCGGCGAGCAGATCTTCGAGATCCACCTGGTGAAGAGCGGCTCCCTGGCGCAGGGTTTCCTCCTCGGCCACGGCGCAGGATCCGCACCCGCCCAGATGATGGCGGGCGAGGACCTCCTGGGCCCCCGGGTAGGTCCTGTAGATCCGGGCGATGGTCCACTCGGCGTGGGGGCCGTTCGGGTCGTCGTCGGCGCGGGTCAGACGGTGGATCATGCCGCCCAGCTCCTCCAGCCGGTCTTCGAGCTGGTCCATCCGCTCCCAGGCCAGCCTCAGTTGTCCTTCCAGCTCGGTCTCCCGGCGGGTGGATCGCCGTCCCAGCACCCTGCGCGCTCCAGAGAGGGCATTTCGAAGACGTCCCAATGGATCCTCCACGTCAATCCGATGTCGATGTTAGACCAAAACCTTGCCCGCGCGCCGCGTCATGGCTACTTTGACCATTCGCATTCGAAATCAACTGGGATCGGGCACGGTCGGGCCGTACTCGATCCCTGCAGGGAGATTCCGATGACCATCATCACCGAGATACATGCACGAGAAATCCTGGATTCACGCGGGAATCCCACCGTCGAAGTGGACGTTGCCCTCGACTGCGGCGCCGTGGGGCGCGCGGCGGTTCCCTCGGGCGCCTCCACGGGCGAGCACGAGGCGGTGGAGCTGCGGGACGGCGATCCGGGACGTTACCTCAAGAAGGGTGTGCTCCAGGCGGTGCAGAACGTCAACGAGACCATCGCCCCGGCGCTGCTGGGCTTCTCGGCACTGGACCAGGCCATCATCGACGGCGCCCTGCTGGAGCTGGACGGCACGCCCAACAAGGGCAACCTGGGCGCCAACGCGATCCTGGGCGTCTCGCTGGCGACGGCCCACGCGGCAGCGGCGGCGCTGGAGATCCCCCTCTACCGCTACTTGGGTGGTGCGCACGCGGTGACACTCCCCGTCCCGATGATGAACATCCTCAACGGTGGCGCCCACGCCGACAACAACGTGGATATCCAGGAGTTCATGGTCATGCCTGTCGGCGCCGGCTCTTTCCGCGAGGCGCTGCGCTACGGCGCCGAGATCTTCCACACCCTCAAGGGCGTGCTCAAGGCCAAGGGCCTCAACACGGCGGTGGGGGACGAGGGGGGATTCGCCCCCAACCTCAGCAGCAACTCCGAGGCCCTCGACGTCATCATCGAGGCCATCTCCAAGGCCGGCCTGGTACCCGGCAAGGACGTGGTGCTGGCCATGGACGCGGCGGCCGCCTCCTTCTACCGGGACGGCGCCTACCAGCTCGACGGCGAGGGGCGGATGAACGTCACCACCGACGACATGATCGAGTTCTACCGCGAGCTCGTGGACCGCTACCCGATCATGAGCATCGAGGATCCGCTGGACGAGAACGACTGGGACGGCTTCCGTAAGTTCAACGAGATCCTCGGCGATCGGATCCAGGTCGTCGGCGACGATCTGTTCGTCACCAACACAAAGCTGCTGGCCCGGGGGATCGAGAGCAAGTCCGCCAACTCGATCCTCATCAAGCTCAACCAGATCGGGACCGTCACGGAGACCTTCGAGGCCATCGAGATGGCGCGACGCGCCGGTTACACGTCCATCGTCAGCCACCGCAGCGGGGAGACCGAGGACGTCTCCATCGCCGACCTGGTCGTGGCGGCCGGGACGGGGCAGATCAAGACCGGCTCCCTGTGCCGCTCGGACCGGGTGGCCAAGTACAACCAGCTGCTGCGTATCGAAGAAGAGCTGGATAGCTCGGCTCGTTTCCTCGGAGCGTCCTGCTTCAGCTCGGTGGGGCTGGTCTAGCCCTGACTACGGCGGCGACTGCCGCAGGTCGTACAGGATCCCCGCTTCCCCCTCGAACAGCGGTTGATAACCCGCCAGCGGCCGGTCGGCCGGGATCACCAGCAGCCACGTTCGCTCCCGGGCGGCCAGGGCGCGCAGCTCCGCACCGCTCCGAGCATCAAAGGCGGCCCCAGCCCTTTCCCCCACCGACCGGTAACCCTTCCACTCGTCGCTAGGGGGCGGGCCGTCCAGCACGTCTTGCCCACACAGCACGGCCAGCCGCTCGCGCCATTGCAGCGCCAGCTCCCGATCGAAGACCGCCTCACCGCCATCCTTGCTGGTGACGAACAGCGCCCTCCCCGTCCAGGGCCTGAGCCAGGTGTACCCCCGGGGGGGGACCAGCAAGGAGCTGCCGGCGGACAACCGCGTACCCTCGATGGCCTCCACCAGCGCCATCTCAGGCGCGCTGGGCCCCAACGGCTCGAAGGTCGCCGCCCGCTCTCGACCCATCATCGGTGCCTCGATCCCCGCGAGCAGCACGGCGCACAGCAACGCCGCACCCACCCGCGCCACCCCACCCCGCCGCGCAAGGGCCACCACCAGCGCGGCGGAGGCCAGGTAGGCCAGCATCGCCAGCAGCAGCCACGACTCCCACAGGTGCAATCCCAGCAGGGGCGCCACCGGCAGCGGCCCTCCGACCAGCGTGCCCAGCAAGGGGCCGCACAACAGCACGCTCACGACCACCGCGTGGGCCCGGCGCCGGATCCGCGGATCCGGGATGTGGCGCGCGGCAGCCACCCAGAGCCCGAGCTGGAAACCCGCTGCGAGCCAGACCCCGGCCGGCCAGCGCCAGGGGAACAGATGGTGGGGCATACGCCAGCGCAGGATGTGCATCCATTCGTCGTCCACCCACCAACCGCCGGGTCCCCCCCGGGAGAGCACCAGCAGCCACAGCGGCGCGCTGGTGAGGGCCAGGGCCGTTAGCATGCCCAGCACACGCTTCCATCCGGCTCGGTCCCACACGGTGGCCACCAGCAACGCCAGGGCCAGGTGCGCGCCGGTGCTCGCGTGCAGGCAGATCGCCAGCCCGCAGACCGCACCGGCACGCCTCGGACGGCCCGCCAGCAGCAGGGACAGCGACCACAGCACCAGCGGCAACGCGACGGTGCGGTTGATGACCTCGGGCTCGAAGGTGAAGACGTGGGCGGGGCAGGCCTTGTAGATCACCAGCAGGGCCGGCGCCAGGAAGGCCGCCCAGGGGTCATCCAGCAGCTGCCGGCCGATGCGGTACAGCAGGCCGAACACGAGGGCCAGCGTGACCCCATGGATCCCCAGGTACAGCCAGTCCAGGTGCTCCCAGCCGACGAGCCCCATCAGCGGTACCTGCAGGGTCCACAGCAACGAAGGATGGGCCCCCACATGGGATGCCACGAGGTCGGTGCTCATGCCCCCCGGCTCCAACATCTGGCGCAGGAAGGTCAGG
This sequence comes from uncultured Rickettsiales bacterium, assembly GCA_964504165.1. Lineage (GTDB taxonomy): Bacteria > Myxococcota_A > UBA796 > UBA9615 > CAYRNR01 > CAZDDH01. The sequence continues at coordinate 17,846 of CAZDDH010000103.1, forward strand.
TGAATCGCCTGATCCGTGGTGTTGAACCGGTAGCCGTTGGCCACAAACGCAAGAGCGGCGAGGATCCCCGGCCACACCACGGAGAGGGTGCGTACGGTGAGATTCCTGGAGCGATGGGATCCCGGATCGGTTTTCACCGGGACAGGGTACGCGACCCGAACGACGCCGGCCAAGAACGCTTGTCTTGCGATTTTTTGGCTTTTTTTCTCCCAACGGCCTTATGCCCGGTGATATATTTTTGAGCAGGTGGCACGGTCCCGTAGATGAGGAGAAATCGCAGGCAAAAGTGCGTCTGAGTTGCGGCTGAAGCAGACGATCCAGGGCCCGAGTCATCCTCTCGAGGGAGCCAAACGAGGAGGCCTGTCCAATGGAAACCGTCGTCGAAGTTGTCTGCCCATTCTGCGGAGAAGTCTCGACCATCCACGTCGAAGTCGGAGCACCCGAACAGCGGTACTACGAGATGTGTGAGATCTGCTGCCGGCCGATCCACGTCGAGGTCCGCTTTGACGCCAATTACGAATTCGACGTGCAGATACGGCGGTCGAGCGGTCACTGAGCGCCGCTAGCCGCTTGTGACAGATTGTCAAACCCCTGTCGGGTGACCCCGAGCGATTGACAGTTTGTCGCCTTCGTCCCGTCCCACCCTCCACGGAATCCGCTGCATAGCCACGATCCGCGCCGATCCACGACACTTGCGGGTACTGGCACGGTCCTTGCTTGAAAAATCGGTACGGAGAATCCGCTCATGGCGATGCGTACGACAAACATTGTGGCCCTGTTGATCCTGCTGGCAACTCGTTCGGCCCTGGCACTCCCCCTGGAGGTGAAGGCCCAACTCGAGGTCGGCTCTGGGCCGGCGGCGGTCGCCTACAGCGCCGACGACCGCGTGGCGATCACCGTCAACACGGACGACGGCACGCTGTCCGTTGCCGATAGCGCCAGCTGGACGACGGCGTTTTCCACCGCGACGACCTGCGACGTACCCCGAGCCGCGATGTTCGAGGAGGCCAGCGCCTCCTTCGTCGTCGCCTGTGAGCAGGGGACGGTGGCCCGCCACACCATCAACACCGATGGCTTCCCCGCCGCACTGGAGGCCCTTTCCGAGATCCAGCTCACCGAGGCGGCGGAGCTGGTGGATCTAGCGGTGACGGACAACGCCGCGTTCCTCCTGTCCGCAGACGGCCAGGTCTTCAAGGCCGACCTGGGCACCTCCAGCGAGGTCACGGATTCCTACTTCCCCATCGTGCTGGGTGAGGCCGCCACGGCGATCACCGGGACGACGGACGGCGGGACACTGGTCGTGGCCCTGGCCGCCGGCGACCTCGTCGAGCTGACCCTGGACGACGAGAGCTATCAGGACGTGACGGTCGCCTCGGGGGAGGCGGACCTGGTGGACGTGACCGGTGCCGACCCTTTCTACGCCATCTCCTCGGACGGCGCGGTGTTCAGCTTCCTCGCCGGCGATGTGGTCATGGAGGGCCTGGCCGGGCTGAGCGCGGGGGACGCCCTGTTCATGCTCGAAGAGGACGGCGCCGATGTGCTGGGCGTGCTGGGCGGCGGGCTGCTGACCTATCTGGATCCCTCGACCGGCGACGAGCTCGGTGACGCCGCGGTGATCGCCACGGCCAACGACGCCACCGCCAGCTCGGACGGCTATGTGGTCGTCTCGGACCCGGAAGCCGGGCTGATGCAGGTCATCTCGAGCAATCCGTGGGTTCGCATCCTGACGGTATCTCCCGATCCCGCCGACGTCGCCGCGGACGCCATCGTGACCGCCACGTCGGACGTGGACGGCACGCTGGAGCTCCTGCTGGGCGGCGACATCGACGCCTCGGGGACGGACCTGGGCCCCGACGTCTCCTCCATATCGGCCGAGACCGACACCGATCTGACCTTCAGCGGTACCACCTTGGCCGAGGGCGACAACCTGGTCTTCCTGTTTGTCGACGACGGCGAAGGCGCAGGACGCGACGCGCTGTTGATCAACGCCGAGTCTTCCGAGGAAGAAAGCATCGCGGCGCCCGATGCGTTCGTGGTCGCCGCCGGCAACGGCAAGGTCACGCTGAACTGGTACCAGGTGGAAGACACCGAGGACTTCGTGGTCAGGGAGTACGTGATCTACTTCAACAACGAGGACTTCGAGCCGACGGATGGCGATCCCGGATTCTGCTCCGAGGAAGACGAGGAGGAGTGTTCCGGGATGACCGAGCCGGTGGAGGAGGCCACGGGGGCCAGCGACGGCACGGGCTCGGAAGAGGACCTGGCGGACGACGACGACGACACCGGCGACGATGACACCGGCGACGACGACACGACGGTGTTCGACGGCACCTACAGTAAGACCGTCGATCCGTTGACCAACGGGACGACGTACTACTTTGCAGTTGCAGCCGTCTCCACCGAAGACGAAATTGGCCCCTTCACCTCGGTGATCAGCGCGACCCCGCAGGAGACCGGCGGCGCGGCTTGGCTCGCGGGGGACCCGGGGGGATACGGCTGCGACGGCTGCTCGACGGCGGGCGGCGCGACGCGTGGAATGGCATTGCTGGGGCTGCTGGGGCTGGTGGCCCTGGTGAGGCGGGTGACGAGGTAGGTATGATGGCGAAACCCAAGATGCGAACGATACTGACGACTCTATTGATTTGCCTGGCCCTGGGCGCAGGCGCCCTCGCCCCCCAAGGGGCTTCGGCGGCCATCGTCGACGAGCCGGACGAGAGCCCCAAGTGGGCGACCGCCTCCCTGTCGATTTCGTGGTGGTTCCCCGCCGAGAGCAACAGCTACACCGACGTGTACGACTCCACCGGCAAGGCCATCTGGCGTCTGCACTTCGGCTTCGTGCCCATCGCCCGCATCGTCCAGCTGGAGTTCGGCGCCTCCTTCGGGTTCCACCAAAAGGGTGCGTACCAGGTGGGGGTCTCCAGCTCGGATGTCAGCGGCGAAAACGTGATGATGACCATGACCCCGTTCCGCTGGGGTATGAAGCTCGGCTTCGATCCGCTGCCGGAGTTCCCGGTGGTGCCGTACGGCCAGCTCGGCTTCGACTACATCCTGTGGAGGGAGCACTCCTCGTCGGATTCGGCCAAAGGCGGTAAGGGCGGCTGGCACTATGGCTTCGGCCTGGCGCTGCTGCTGGACAAGCTGGAGCCGATGCAGGCCTCGCGCAACGACGCCAACGCCGGGCTCAACGATGCGTTCCTCACCATCGACGGCACCAAGCTCGACTACCTGCCGGCCTGGCAGCAGGAGAATGTCCTCGACCTCACCGGCTGGCAGTTGACGGTCGGTTTGAAGCTGGATTTCTGATCCGCCCCTACTCGTACTTCCCCGACCGGTAGAGCCGGCAGCCGTTCACCCACACCTCGAAGACATAACCCTCGCTGCTGGCGTGCTGCGCGTCCGGAGGCACGAAGGGCAAGATCAGGTGGAAGGTGCCGCTCCGCTCCGCGGGGATCTCGTAGATCGCGTGGACCTTCTCGGTGTCGAACCAGAAGCGGATCTGGCGTTCGACGCGCAGGGTCACCTCGGCCGGCGCCCCCGTGTCGAGCTTGGACAGCACCAGGTGGGCCTCGATCTCCTGGCCCCAGGGTACGGCCGAGATACGCTCCCCTCCCCGCTCCAGGTGGAAGTCCGCCACGTCCACCAGCCGGGTCACCGGCCGGGTCGACAGCTCCTCCAGGCGCTCATCGTCCCAGCTCGTCCTCACCCGCAACGGGGCCGTCGTCTCCGGCCGATAGAGCAGCTCCAGGCTCGCCTTCCCCACGCTCGCCGGCGCCATCCAGTCCCCCTCGGGGGAGAAGCTGCCCTCCACCTCCTCGGCGGGGACGAGCTGGAACTCGATGGGCCGCTGGACGGAGGCCAGCAGTTCGTCGTCCTGCTCGCCCAGGAGTTCGATGCGGACGCTCCCACTCACCTTCCGCGACGACGCGGACAGGTTGCGCGCCTGGAGCGTGGTACTGAACCGCAGCGTGTCACCGCTGTCGACGCAGGCCAGCCGCTCGTCGGGCATGGTGAGGCTGGAAATCTCCACGTCATCGATGAGCTGTGGCTGGTTGTACAAGGTCCGCCCCAGGTCCTCGTAGTCGAACTCTCCGGCGCTGAGCCGCGGGTGTAGCACGATGGTCCGGCCATCGTCCCGTAGCTCCGGTTCCGGGGTGCCCAGCGGTTCCAGGACCTCCTGCAGCGCCTCCTCCAGCATCGCCGGCAACGACGCCTCGGTGCAGGGGCTGCACTCGCGCTCGGTGTTGCGCACCTCGGTGGCCTCCGGTGTACCGAGCAGGCGGACTCGGATGTGATACCCCTCGCCGACGCGGGCCACCTCCCCCCGCAGCAGCAAGGAGGCGCCCAGAACCCGCGCACCGTGCGCCAGGCAGCCGTCCGTGCGGCAGCCCGGGTCACCGCCGGCATCCACGGCCCTCACCAGCTCGCCGTGGGAGACAAAACGTTCGCCCACCGAGCGGTCCACAGCGAATCCCTCGGTGATGCCGGTGAGGATGGCGGCGGTGCTGGGGTCTTCGGCGGCGAGCGTGGCCACGGCCAGGCCGCCGCGCTCCTCGTCGTCGGCAGCCGGAGCCACAGCCGACGGGAACACGCACCACGCCAGGGCAGCGACGGGAACCAGGATCCCAGGTTTGTTCGGCGACATCTTGCGCAAGGTTATCCAGTCGAGTCCCGGGCGTCGACACCCACGCGCTTGAGCCCACTTGTGCTCAAGAGGTATCGTGGTAGGGCCCCGGGGGCACGGCAACTTTTGAATGGGTGGAGGATGGCATGGACCTGACGGTCCTCTTCGAGGAGTTCTGTCGATCGATCGTACGGGCCAGGGGCCTGCACATCGACGAGCGGCACGGCGAGTGGACCTCCGCCGTCAAGAACTCCCTCGCCCGCATCGGTAAACGCCACAACTACGCGCCGTTCCTCAACGACGATCGGCGGAAATCTGGTGCCTACCTGTGGGACGTGGCGTGGTGCATCGAGGACAAGGTGCGGCGGGGTGCTCAGCCGATGGGGGCGGGCATCCCGGGGCTGACGTTCCCGGCCAAGCCCTACCGCAGGCTGGTGCTGAGCGCCCAGGTGGAGTGGGGCCGGCCCGGCCAGCGGCCGCGCACCGCCGTCTACCGCCAGAATCTCGAGGAGGTCTTCCGGGATTTCTACAAGCTGCTGGACGCCAAGAGCCAGCTCAAGGTGATGGTGTTCACCTCGTGGAAGTACCCCAACCAGGGCGGTCCCACCGGGGATTTCGTGAGGGGCTTCGAGAAGCTCCTCTCCGATTATTCGAATCACCTGGCTGGTGAAGGCTACCTGTTCATCGAATTCCACGACGCCGGGCGGACCATCTACGGCTACCAGTGCAAGATTCCCCGGCGGGGGCCGCGGCACTTCAACCTGCGCTCCGTGGGCCACCGCGGCTACCCAGGTACGTGGTGAATCAAACCAGGGGTTGGGTTATTCTTCTTCCCCAGTGAACCAGGTCTCCCCCGACTCGAGCAGGACAAAATCCACGCCGTCCAGCGGCCACCAGGACTCCAGCTCCGGCTCGCCGTTGGGCGTGCGCAACCTCTGCTCATGCAGCGCTCGGCTCACCGCCTTGGCGACGAACCGACGCCGCTGGCGGGGGCCTACCGCCGCATCGATGGCGTGGAGCAGGTCGCGGGGTAAGGCAACACGGGAGAATTCTTGAGGCATCGTGGTCCGATGATCGTGGCATCCGCGCTGCGGCGCGTCAAACGGCTGATGCCGCTTGCGCTGGCCGTATGCGGGGCGCTGCTTCAACCGAACGCCGCGCCAGGAAAACGTTTGCCCCCCCCTGAGCCGATCGATGAGTGGGGGTTGACCAAGGACAAGGAGGAGGAGAAGGAGGCGCTCAAGGTGCTGACCTTCACCCTCGGCCCCGAAGAGGAAGCGGTCTGCCGCGATCGATTCCAGGAGGGCAATCTGGGGCTGGGAACCGCCGCAGACGTCTATCAGGAGGTAGGGGACGGGCTACAGGTCAACCTGCTCACCGGCAATCTGGTGTGGCGGCAGACCTTCCTGCCCCACGGCATGCCCCACGGCCGGCTGGCCCTGTCGCTGAGCTACAACAGCCTGGCCGATGCCGGCCCCTGGGACCGGCAAGGGGGACTGCCGGCACGCTGGACTCAGAGCTACGGCGCCGTGGTGCAACCCGGCCCGTGGGGCATGATGCAGGTGGTGGAGGAAGACGGCTACGTCCATCGTTTTTTCCGCATGGTCGAGGGGGAGGCCCAGCCCCGCGAAGACGTCATCGAGCGGATCCTGGACGCCCGGCGGGGTGGGGGAGTCCCCCCCGGTGACGCCATCCCCATCGGCCCGGTGTTCCGCCGGCGCATGGAACTAGATCCGGATTTCTTAGAAGCCATGCGCGGGCGTTTCCTGGGCGAAGGGGTGGGGCTGGCGGGGGACTACGTCAGCGAGGCGCGGGGTCACCAGCTGTTGTGGGTGGCCGAGGACGGCTCCGCCCGGCGGCGGCGGCCGGACGGCACCATCGATCACTTCGGCCCCGGTGGCGTGTTGATCGCCATCGAGCCGGCGTCTGGCCCGGCCCTGGAGGTGGCCTACACCCGAGGCTTGCTGTCCACCGTGGAGGTGGATCGGGGGCCCCGGCTGCAATACGCACTCAATGGCGACGGGAGCCTGGCCTCGGTCCGGGGTGAAGAGGGCCGGCTCGTTCACGTGGAGTACCAGCACGGGCAGCTGGTGGGGATCGATGCGCCCCAGGGGCGCTGGACGCTGGGCTACGACGAGGCCAGCGGTGCACTGATCTCGGTGGCAGGCCCGCTGGGGCGCGCCCGGATCCGGTACGACGCCGACGGGGAGCGGGTGGCCTCCGTGGAGGGGTCGACCGCCACGGTGACCTTCGACTATGGCGTGGGGGAGGTGACGCTGTCCGGGCAGGCTCATGGGCCGGCAGGGACCGTCTCGGCCACCCTCGATCTGGGGACCCAGCTGCGCGAGATCTCCCACCCCCGGGGGTCCTCCAGCGTGCAGTTCGACGCCGGCCTCAACCGCCCCTTGCGCGTGGGCGACGTGGCGTTCAGTTACGACGACGGCGGCCACATCGTCGGCGTCTCCACGCCGCGGGGCACGCTCCGCATCGAGACGGACGGAGATCAGCGGCCGACGCGCATCGTCGGCCCGACAGGCAGCGCCATCACCCTCACCCATGGACTGGACGGACGGCTGGAGGGAGCTGCGGATCAGACCGGCGTGAGCATGCGCTACCACCACGACCGCAGGGGGCAGCTGGATCGCGTCGAGCAGGGGGCCACCGGCGAATACGTGACCCTGGGGCGCAACGGCTGGGGCGAAGTGGAACGCATCGCCCGCTCCGGTGTGGGCAGCTACTACCTGCGCCGGGACACAGCGGGGAGGCCGGTGTCCTTCCGCTCGCCGGGAGGGGCGGAGATGCACCTGCGCTGGGACGCCGGCGACCAGCTGATCGGTGCCCAGGCTGCCGGGGGGGTTACCGCCGAGGTGATCCGGGGGCTGGATGGGGAGCTACGGATCGCGGATTCGAGGCAACGGATGCTGGTGTTCACGCGGGGTGCCGACGGCCGCCTGGCCAGCGCCGAACGGACCGGCGTGCCCCATCGCCTGCTCCTCGGTGGGGGCGGCGAGGGATTGCCGGTCTCGCTCGCGTCGGACACAGGGTGGCGCGTCGATGTGACCCATGTGCAGGGGCGTACCCGGTCGTTGACGGGGGGGCCGACGGGCACCCTGGAGTACCGGTACGAAGGCCATCGGTTGGCGGAATTGGCCGTGGGTCTGGTGAGGTGGTCCTTCCTGCGGGACGGGGACGGGCGGGTGACGGAGATCCAGAACACGGGTGGGCGTTCGCTGAGCCTGGGCTACCGGTCCGGCGAGCTGGTCCGGCTTTCCCACGGGACCCGCCCCGGCTACACGGTGGTACGGGATGCGGCGGGGCGGCCCCAGCAGGTGGATGGGGCCACGGGATCAGCGCTGACCCTCACCCGCGATACCACCGGGAGGGTGACCGACGTCCTCGACGGCGACGACACGATCGTACAGCTGGTGAGGGACCTCAACGGGCTCCCCGTCGCGGTGGCACGGGATGACGCCGAGCCCTGGAATTGCACGTTCAATGTGGGGGGTGTCCCCCACCAGGTCTCCCACGAAGAGCGGGGCCTGTGGTCCCTGGAGCTGGATCCGTCGGGCCGGCTGGTGGGCGGCACCGGGGCCGACGGACGGAGCTTCCGCGCCCGGTGGACGAGCGACGCTGGGCTGGTGTCGCTCCAGGGGATGGGAGCGGACCTGCAGCTGGGCTATGGCGAGAACCAGGAGGTGGTGTCCATCTCCAGGGCAGCTGGCCGGCCGGCGACCTACCGCTGGCACGCCCGCGGGGTGGACACCCAGCGCGGTGACTCGGCGGCGCGGACCCTGGCCTTCGACAGCTGGGGCCGTCCGTCCCGCAGCGCGCGCCCCAAGGGCGAGCAGGTCTTCGAGGAGCTGACCTGGGGTGTGGATGGATTACCGGTCTCGTGGGTGCGGGGCCCACAGGAGATCACCTTCGGGGGGGACTCGATGGGACGGCTGCTCGGTTTCACGACCGCCGCCGGCCGTTCGTTAGAGCTCACCTGGGGCGGGGACGGGCTGCTGACGGGCTGGCGTTTCGGGGACCGGCAGCAGAACCTGGGCCGCGACTCCCTGGGGCGGGCTCCGGCCGCCGTCACTCACTGGCCGGTCACCGAACCGCCACTGGGGGTGACCCCGACGGCACCTCCGGGGGTCCTGTCCCGGGCGCTGCTCGGCGGCGCCATGCCCCCCCCGTGGGGCACCCCGACCACGCTGCTGCCGGGGATCGACGCGCCGTTGCCACGCTGGGCCGTGGACCTGCTGTGGGCCCGGTCAAACGCCAGCTGGACCGCCGCATTACCGCCTCCCCCGGGCAGCGATCTGGCCATGCCCGATGCCCCGGGGATGGAGCCCCTGTCCGTCCTGGGACTGCTCACCTTGCTGGGCTTCGCGACCACGGACGACACCGAATACCGGACGCTGGCCTGCCTGCCGCCGCCCCCCTTGACCGTGCCCTGTCCCGGCGCCGCGGAGCTGCGCGTACTGCAAGACCTCTGGCTTGGCCCGGCGGGGCCGCTGGGCACGGTGTCCGTGGAACCCGGCGCCCGGGGCCTGTCGCTACACCCGGACGGAGTCCCGCTGGGGCACCGGCTCCCCTGGGCCGCCGTGGCCGATCCCTTCGCACTGGAACACCCCGCGTCCCGGGTGCTGGGGCTGCCCACCGCCACCGCTGCCCCCGCTGCAGGTGCCCGGACTCCGGCCCGGTGGGCCGACCGCGATCCCCTGGCCGATTCTCTGGGTGCCGCCCTGGACGCCGGCCGCTGGCTGAGCGCGACACCGACCTCCGGGCTCGGCAACCGCTTCGGGCTCCAGCTGGAGATGGCGGGCGCCGTGCAACTGTGGACCGCGTCGCGGATGCAGGCGGTGGTGGACGGCCGGGGCCGGCTCCGGGGCCTGGATCTGGGCGCCACGGCGGTGGACGTCTGGAAACGCCTGGCCGTCCAGCGGGTTCTCGCCCCACCCATCGACGGTCGGGCCGGCGGCCCACTGGTGCCGATGACATGGCTGCCTGCCCCCGGCGCCCAGCCGGAACAGGCCCTGGGGCTTTGCCCGAGCGGGGCCCATCTGTGGCCCACCTGGACCGGTGAGATCCAGCAGACGCCCTGATCGGCAAAATCCCAAAGGGGGGTAGACGGTTAGCGCCTCCTGCCACAAGATGTAGGGGTGAGCCATC
>CAZDDH010000104.1:0-27619 GCA_964504165.1 uncultured Rickettsiales bacterium
ACCACTACTGGGCGGAGGATGACGACGCCGCGGACGACGACGACTCGGCGGGCGACGACGACGACACCGGCCCCGTGCCGGTCCCGGGGGATTTCACGCTGGAGGACGGCAACCCCAACAGCCCCACCTTCGGCCAGTTTTTGACCCTGTCCGACTACATCGGCCAGCCGGTGGTCATGTACTTCGCCTTCTCGACCTGCGGCTCCTGCCAGTACTGTGCGGGCATGTTCCAGTACCAGTACGACGCTCATCCGAACTGGGTCGGGAACGCGCAGGTGTGGTTCATGAACTACTCGGGGATGGATCCCGCCGAGCCCGATCTCATCGACGACTTCGACCTGCCCGTGCTCACCGACACCGTCAATGACGCCGTCTGGGCCACCTGGAGCGCCGTCAAGGACCACCACTACATCATCCACCCCGACGGCACCGTGCACTACTTCCAGAGTTCCATCTCGTGCGGCACCGACGTGGCGACCATCGCCAACGAAGTGGACATTCTGCTCGGACCGTAGGACGTTTCTTCCGGAACCGTTGATTCCCGCTCTCAAGTGAGTAGAGTGGCTTCAAATCCAATCACACACAGGAGTCCTCCATGACCTGCAATTCATCGCACGCGAATGAGCACTCGATCCGCCGCGTCGCCATCGTCTTCAGCGGGGGCCCGGCGCCGGCAGCCAATGCCGTGATCACTTCGGCCGCGGTCTCGTTCCTGGACAACGGCTGCGAGGTCATCGGCCTGCAAAACGGCTACTCCCACTTCCTGGAGTACAACGGCGACGTCTCCACCTTGCAGGCGGGGGTGGCCTACCAGCAGCTGGGCCTGGACGACGTCATCGGCAAGCGCAACCGCCGGGGCATCATCATCGGCACGGCGCGGGCCAACCCGGGCAAGGCCATCAAGCAGCCCTCAGACCTGGCTGACCCCGAGAAGAACCGCCAGCTGCTCAACATCTGCCAGGCCCTGGCCGATCTGGGCGTGGACGCGCTGATCTCCATCGGCGGCGACGACACCCTGCGCACCGCCAACCTGATCCACATGGTGCAGGAGCAGCTGCCGGCCGGCACGCCGCGCATGCGGGTCGTGCACCTGCCCAAGACCATCGACAACGACTACCGCGGCATCGACTTCACGTTTGGCTACTTCACCGCCGTGGGCGTGCTGGCGGACGAGATCAAGGCGCTGCGGGCAGATGCCGAGGCCACCGGCGCCTACTTCGTGTGCGAGACGATGGGCCGCAAGAGCGGCTGGCTGGCCTATGGCGCTGGCATCGCCGGCGAAGCCAACTTGATCGTCAGCCTCGAGGACCTGGAAGGCGCGCTGGTCGAGGACGAGACCATCGTGGACGAGGCGACCGGGGTGGAGACCACGGTGTCCAAGCTCAACATCGACGCGCTGGTGGATAAGATCGTGCGCATGATCATCGCCCGCGACGCGCAGAGAAAGAGCTACGGCACCATCGTGCTGGCCGAGGGGCTGGCCGAGGCGCTGCCCCACCGCTACCTCAAGGATCTGCCCCGCGACCCCCACGGCCACATCAGCATCGGCGACCTGGACATCGGCAAGATCATCTCCAAGGAGGTGATGAAGGAATACGCGGAGCGCACCGGCCGCAAGAAGAAGGTCAACGGGCTGCAGCTGGGCTACGAATCCCGGTGCTCGCCGCCCCACGCCTTCGACGTGATGCTGGGCAGCCAGCTGGGCGTCGGCGCCTACCGGGCGCTGGTGGAAGAGGGGATCAACGGCCACATGGTCAGTGTCACCGGCCAGCTGGATCTGGTCTACGTCCCCTTCGAGGAGTTGGTGCACCCCGACACGCTCAAGACCGACGTGCGGCACATCAACCCGGGGAGTGACTTCCACCGCCTGGCCCGGTTCCTGGAAACCAAAGACGAGATCGGATAGGCGGCCCACCCGTGCCGTTGCTCACGGCCGACGGGATCACCGTCCGCCACACCGGGGCTGCCCCCAGCAGGGGCGAAGATCGCAGCCCCGTCATCGATCGGTTCGACCTACAGCTCGAAGCGGGGGAACTGCGCGCCGTCGTGGGCCCTTCTGGGAGCGGCAAGACCACGCTGCTGCGGGCGCTCACCGGGCTGCTGCCCCTCGAACGGGGCGACATCACCCTGGAAGGGCGCTCCATCCGGCGCTGGGAGCCGGCGGCCTACCGCCGTGCCGTGGGCATGTTGCCGCAGCGGCCGGTGATGTTCGGCGGCTCGGTGGCGGACAACCTGCGGTATCCCGCCACCTTGCGCAGCGCGGCCCGCGGCCGGGCCCACCCCGACGAGGCGGAGCTGCTGGCCGCCGTGGGCCTGGAACCATCCCTGGCCGAGCGCCCGGCGGCGGACCTCTCCGAGGGGCAGGCCAACCGGGTGGGGCTGGTGCGGGCTCTGTGCGCCGGGCCCACCGTGCTGCTGCTGGACGAACCCACCGCCGCCCTGGACGACGCCGCGGCCGACTTGGTACAGGCGCTGCTGGAACGCCTGGCCGGGGAGGGGATGGCGATCTTGTGGGTCTTGCATGACAGCCGGCGGGCGGGGACCTTGCCCGGGGACCCCGTGCTGCACACGTTTGGTTCTTTCCGGGGAGCGAGACGGATATGACCGGCCCCGTCGACATCGGGCCGCTGCAGCTGGCGCTGGCCGTGCTGCTGGTGGTGGTCCCCGGCGCGTTGTCCATGGCCTTCGGGCTGGGGCTGCTGCGCAACCTGGCCATCGGCACGGTGCGCACCTTCGTGCAGCTGCTGGCCGTCGGCTACCTGCTGCGCTACGTCTTTGCCCTGGACGCCCCCTGGGCCGTCGGCGGCATGTTGCTGCTGATGACCCTGGCCGCCGCCCGCGCCGCCCTGGCCCGCCAGTCCCGCAAGCCCCAGGGGTTCGGCCTCATCACCTTTGCCACCATGGTCATCAGCGCCGCGGTGGTGACGGCGGTGGTCACCCAGGTCATCCTGCGGGTCGACCCCTGGTACGCCCCCGCCTACCTGATCCCCATCACCGGCATGATCCTCGGCAACTGCCTCAACGGCATCGCCCTGGGGCTGGAGCGCCTGCTGGCCGACCTGGCAGCCTCCCGCGCCCGCATCGAGGCAGCCCAGTGCCTGGGGGCCACCGCCTGGGAGGCCTCCCGCGACGTCCTGCGCGGGGCCCTGCGCGCCGCCCTGATCCCCACCATCAACTCCCTGATGGTCGTCGGCATCGTGTCGCTGCCGGGCATGATGACCGGCCAGATCCTCGGCGGCGTGGACCCGCTGCTGGCGGTCAAGTACCAGATCGTGGTGATGCTGATGCTGGCGGCGGGCACGGCGCTGGGATCCCTGCTGCTGCTGCTACTGGCTCACCGGCGTTGTTTTGATGAGCGCCAGCGGCTGATCGTGGAGCAGGTGGCGCCCGCCCCGTGATTCTCCACACCTGAGACCGGTTTCGTTGACGATCCATCGGCCGGCAGCTACCTTGAGCCGGGGCGGAGGCGCTGCCGGAGGATCTGGATGAAAAGGCTGCTTGGCATCTCCATCGTGCTGGCCATTACCGCGATGGGTTGCGCGTCCGACGACCCGCCCGACAGCACGGACGTCGAGATCCGGCTGAGCGAATTCATCCCCACGGTGGCCACGGTGACCTGGCCCACGGAGCTCGATCCCGGGGACGAGGCCTACGTCGAGTTCGGGCGGGACGACCGCACCTACCAGGCGCCGGCCGATATCGTTGATGGCGTGGCGACGGCGACGCTGATCGGCATGAAGCCGTCCCACGAATATGCCCTCAAGACCGTCGAAGACCACGGCGGAGAGACCGTCACATCCGGGGACTATTCGGTGATGACCGGCCCCCTCCCATCCGGATTCCCGGACACCACGCTCATCGAGAACCTCCCCGAGCAGGCGGAAGACGGATTTATCCTCACGGCCCTGCTGGGGGATCCGGTGATGGCGGTGATCCTCGACCAGGATGGGGAGTTCGTGTGGTGGCACCACTGGAACGACAGCGGGCTGGTGGACACGGAGATCGCCCGCACGATGATCTCCCACCACGACGGCTCGGTGCTGTACCACTTCACCGGGATCAACGAATCGGGCGCGGAGCCGGCCCCCGAGATGTACACGGTCCGGGTCAGCCTCGACGGGGCGGATGTGGACCCCATGGCGGTGCCCCTGTCCCACCACGACATGGCCGAACGCTCCGACGGGACGGTGGCGGTCATCGAGACCGACTCCCGGGAGGTGGAGGGCGACGACGTCCTCGGGGACCGCATCGTCGAGGTCACGCTGGACGGGGCGACCACCGAGATCTGGAACGTCTGGGACCACGTGGACTACGAGCCCGAACTGGCGGACATGGAAGCCGGCACCGGCTGGTCCCATGCCAACGCCATCGACGTGGACGAAGCGGAGGGGGCGTACTACCTGTCGCTGCGCAACCTGCGCTCCATCTTCAAGATCGACCGTGACTCCGGGGCGCTGCTGTGGCGCTTTGGCGGCTACCTCAGCGACTTCGAGTTGCTGGGCGGGCCGACGAGCGCGTTCATCCGGGAGCATCAGTTCGACGTGCAGGGCGATCGCATCGCGGTCTTCGACAACGGGGACGCCACCCGCACCTGGTCCCGCGCCGTGGAGTACGAGATCGACCCCGACACCCTGGAAGCCGAGATGGTCTGGGAGTACCGGCCGGTGCCGGCCGTGTTCTGCATCGCCCTGGGCGGTGTCCAGTGGCTACCGGAGACGGGCAACACGCTGGTGAACTTCAGCACCGGTGGGCAGCTGGACGAGGTGTCGCCACAGGGGGATCTGGTCCGCCGCATCAACCTGCAGCTGGGCACGGCCTTCGCCTATGCGACCTGGCAATCCTCGCTCTACGACTACTGAACCCCCTCAGTAGCTCTCTTTGTCCAACGTCACTTTGCCCCGGAAAACCCAGTAGATGCTGGCGGTGTAGCCGATGACCAGCGGCATGCCGATGAGGGCGATGATGCCCATGATCCCCAGGGTCTTGGGGGACGAGGCCGCGTTGTAGATCGTCAGGGAGTGCTGGGGATCGGGCATGGAGACGATGAGGTTGGGGTACATGCCGGCGCCGAAGATGGCCAGCAGCAGGACCATCGAGGCGCAGGACGACAGGAAGGCGCGGAAGTCGCGGCCGGCGGTGACCTCCCGCGGGACGTTGGCGATGGCCAGGACGTTCAGCACCGGCAGGATCAGTAGCCACGGATTGGCGCGGAAGGTCTCGGTCATGTGGGGGGCGACCAGCCACGTCGCGCCGGTGGTGAGCACGTAACACAGGATGAACAGGGCCATCGTCTTGGGGATCCAGCTGCGGACCTGATCATGGAGTTCGCCCTCGGTCTTCATCACCACGAAGATCGAACCGTGCATCAGGAACAGCGCCACCGTGGTCACGCCCACGAGCAGGGCGTAGGGGTGCAGCAGCCCCACGAAGGTGCCGGCGAACTCGTGGTCCGCGGCCAGCGGCATTCCCCAGGCCAGGTTCCCCATCGCCACCCCGATCAACAGCGCGGCCAGCACGCTGGAGACCGCGAAGCCCACGTCCCAGGCCTTGCGCCACCACGCCATCGGCTGCTTGGAGCGCACCTCGATGGAGACGGCCCGGAAGATCAGGCAGAACAGCAGCAGCATGAAGGCGTTGTAGAAGCCCGAGAAGGCGGTGGCGTACACATCGGGGAAGGCGGCGAACAGGGCGCCGCCGCCGGTGACCAGCCACACCTCGTTGCCGTCCCAGACCGGGCCGATGGCGTTGAGAAAGATGCGCCGGTCGCGGTCCTTGCGGGTGAACAGGTGCAGGCCTCCCACCCCCAGATCGAAGCCGTCCAGCACGGCGTACCCGGCGAACAAGACCCCCACGAGGAGGAACCACACCGTCTGCAGATCGATGCTCATGCCCGGTGCCCCCCTCGTGCTGGATCACCGGCGGTCTCCTCGCCCCCTGGCGGCTCGGGACCGTGCTGGATCTTGTGGTTCATCAGGAACAGGAACACGGCAAACAGCAGGGCGTAGATCAGCCCGAACATGATCAGCGACCACAGCACCTGCCCGGCGCTCACCACGGGGCTGAAGGCGTCCTCGGTGCGCAGCAGCCCGTAGACGATCCAGGGCTGGCGGCCGACCTCGGCGGTGATCCAGCCCATCTGGTTGCCCAGCTGGGGCAGCACCACGGCGGGTACGAACGCCATCAACACGGCTCGCGCTCGGTACAGGCGCCCCCCCGGCAGCAAGACGGCGGCCGCCACGCACAGCCCGATCAGCGCCATGCCGATGGCCACCATGCCATGGTAGGCCTGGAAGACGATCTGGACGGGGGGGCGGTCCCTGGGCTCGAAGGCCTGCAGCCCGGTGACCGGCACCTCGCGGTCGTGGTGTAGCAGCCAGCTGAGCATGCCGGGCAGGGCCACACCGATCACCCGCTCCTCTCTTTCGTCCACCCAGCCGAAGAGCACCAGATCCGCCGGGGCCGACTCGGGGTAGTGGGCTTCCATCGCCGCGAGCTTGGCCGGCTGGTGGACGGCCACCACCTCGGCGCTGGAGTGGCCGGTGGCCAGCTGGCCAAGCGAGGCGACCAGGGCCAGGGCCAGGGCGATGGGGATCGCCGCCCGGGCCACGTCCTCGTGGCGCTTGCGCAGCAGGTAGTAAGCGCTGGCCGACAGCACCAGCCAGGCCCCGGCCTGCCAGGCGCCGAAGACCGTGTGGGTGAGCCGATCGATGGTGGACGGGTTGAACACCACCGCCCAGAATTCCAGGACTTCCGCCCGCACGGCGTCCCCTTCGCCGACCAGGTGGTGGCCGGCGGGGGTCTGCTGCCAGGAGTTGGCCACGATGATCCAGACGGCCGAGAAGTGGGAGCCCAGGGCCACCATGATGGTCGCCAGGTAGTGCACCCCGGGGCGCACCCGGCCCCAGCCGAACAGCATCAGCGCCAGGAAGCCGGACTCCAGGAAGAACGCGAACACCCCCTCCGCCGCCAGCGCGCTACCGAACACGTCCCCAACGAACCGCGAATAGGTGGACCAGTTGGTGCCGAACTGGAACTCCATGACGATGCCCGAGGCCACCCCGATGGCGAAGATCAGGGCGAATATGCGCACCCAGAACTTGGTCATCCGCAGGTACAGATCGCGCTTGGTCCACAGGTAGAGGCCCTCCATCACCACCAGCAGCACCCCCAGGCCGATGCTCAACGGCGGGAAGATGTAGTGGAAAGCGATGGTGAAGGCGAACTGCGCGCGGGCCAGGATTTCGACGTCCATATGCTTCTCGCTGCAA
Organism: uncultured Rickettsiales bacterium; assembly: GCA_964504165.1. Classification (GTDB taxonomy): domain Bacteria; phylum Myxococcota_A; class UBA796; order UBA9615; family CAYRNR01; genus CAZDDH01. Next base: position 7,269 of record CAZDDH010000104.1, read on the forward strand.
ACCGGTGCGTTCGGGATGAATGCCCCAGCATATTCATGTCGGATGCCTGCGTCGAGTGGCCCCCGAGCGTGCTCGAAAGTGGGATGGGGTATGGTGGTTCGAAGTCCGCCTCGGACGGGATCGAGGGCTGATCATGATGAATCGACTGCCGGTGCGTTGCCTGTGCATTTTGCTATGGATGAATGCCTGTGGTTCGCCTCCGGAAGTGACGGTGCCGTCCCCACCACCGGTGGATGACGCCCCCCCGGCGCCGATACCCGCGCTGACGGCGCAGCGAGCCGCACCCTTCGTGCAGCTGGCCCTGCACTGTATCGACACCGAGTTCCCCAACAAGCCGGGCCAGGTGCTCGCCGGAGCCGGCGAGGTGGCCACGCCCCGGGAGTTACACCCGGCCTTCTACGGCTGCTTCGACTGGCACTCGGCCGTCCACGGGCACTGGGCGCTGGTCCGGCAGCTGCGGGAGGTGCCGGAGCTCGCCGTCGCCGCAGAGGTGCGCCAGCGGCTGGACGAGCACCTGGCCGCCGAGCCGCTGGCCGCCGAGCTGGCGTACCAGCGCCAGCCCCACCACCGGACCTTCGAACGGCCCTACGGCTGGGCCTGGCTGCTACGGCTGGTGGCGGAACTCGAGGCCTGGGACGACGTGGACGGCAACCGCTGGCGCGAGAACCTACGCCCCCTCGAGGGGGAGATCGTCGGGCTGATGCGGGCCTATCTGCCGGTACAGAATTACCCCGTCCGGGTCGGCACGCACACCAACACGGCCTTTGCACTGACCCACATGCTGGACTATGCGCGGACGGTGGGCGACGCCGAGTTCGAGCAGCAGATCGTGGCGCGCTCGCGGGAGTATTACCTGGCCGATCGGGATTGCCCTGCGGCCTACGAACCGTCCGGCACCGATTTCCTCTCCCCGTGCCTGGAAGAGGCGGATCTGATGCGTCGGGTGCTGCCGCCGGAGGAGTTCGCCCCCTGGCTGGAAGCGTTCTTCCCCGATCCTTCCGATGCGGCCTTCGGCCCGTTGCGCGAGCCGGCCGAGGTGCTGGACCTCTCCGACCCCTACCTCATCCACCTGGTAGGGCTGAACCTCTCCAGGGCCTGGTGCCTGCGTGGGATCGCCGGGGCCCTACCCGCGCAGCACGGGTACCGCGACGGCCTGCTGCACAGCGCTGGCGAGCACGCGCAGGCTGGGCTGGCGCTGGTATCCACGGGTGATTACGGCGGGGAACACTGGCTGGCCACGTATGCGGTCTACCTGTTGACCGACGTGGGGATGGTGCCCTGACCCCCGGGCGTCGGGGTGGGATGAGGCCGGAAATCTGAAACCTCGTGGGTCAGGGCGATTCCAGCGCCTGGCGTACGGCATCACAGAACCTGGTGGGTGAACAGGGCTTCTGTACGTAGACCTGGATCCCCTCTTCGAGAAGCTCGTTGGCCTGGCCCCCCCGGCTGTAACCCGAAGTGAGCACGGCCTTGACCCCCGGATTGATGGCCTTGATCGCGCGGTAGACCTCCCCGCCGTCCATATCGGGCATCAGCAGATCCAGGACGACCACGCCGATCTCTTCTTGCCGTTCCCGGTAGAGCTCCACCGCCTCGGGGCCGCTGCCGGCGAGGAACACGCCGAAGCCGGCGCGCTTGAGGGCGCGGCCGGTTGCCCGCAGCACACCGGGCTCGTCGTCCACGACCAATACGGTCTCCACCACCGGCTCGGTGCTCACCTCGATATCGTCCGTGTCCTTGTCCTCGATGCCCTGCACCGTGGGCAGATAGACCTGTACGCGGGTCCCCTCGCCCAGCTGGCTGTGGATGCGCATCCGGCCGCCGTGGCTGAGGATGATGCCGTGGGTTACCGACAGGCCGAGGCCCGTGCTATGGCCCAGATCCTTGGTGGTGTAGAACGGTTCGATGGCGCGGGCGCAGGCCTCCTCGTCCATGCCCACTCCCGTGTCCTTGATCTCGATGAGGCAGGCCTCATTGGGCGGCTCCTCATCGAATACATCGGAGAGTTCCTCCTTGTTCACGGTTCGGCACTTGATGGACAGCGTGCCCCCATCGGGCATGGCATCCGCTCCGTTGACGCAGATGTTCAGCAACGCCTGCGGGATCTGCGTGTGATCGGCATGCACCAGGCAGTCGCAGTCCACACGGGTTTCGACCCGGACCTTCTTGGAGATGGAACGGGCCAGGAGCGACTCGAGCTCCTTCAGCATCCGTCTGACGGCCACGTTCCGCGGGTCGATCTTCTCCTTGCGGGCAAAGGTCAGCAGCTTCATGGTCAAGATCTTGGAGCGCTCGGCCCCTTCGATGATGTCCTTCAGCACTGGGATGTTGGGATCGTCTGGCGGTGAATCGTCGAGCAGGATGCCGGCATTGGTCAGGATCATGGCCAGCATGTTGTTGAAATCGTGGGAGATGCCCCCGGCCAGCCCGCCGACCGCATCCATCCGCTGAGATTGCAGCAGCTGGCGGTGGAGCAGCTCCCGGTCACGTTTGGCCTGTTCCTGGTTGCGCACCCAGCGCGCCATGGAGCGGTCCCAGATCGCCACGCCGATCAGCATCAACGCCCAGAAAATCCCGTGCCAGAAGAAGGTGCTGACGTGGGCGCGATGCTCGAGGGCCCGCAGCGGCGCCATCGGGACGGCCACGCTGATGCCGCCCCGGACGTCTCCCTCGGTGTAGCCCTGGGAGGCATGACACTTCAGGCATGCCGCCTCGGTCACGAGCGGGCCCATCAACCGGGTGTACTCCGCGCCGTTCAGCTGGGCGATGGTGGAGACCTCGTTCGCCCCGGTTTCGAAGGCTTCGAGGGCCGAGGTTTCCCACGGATCGGGCGCGTTCTCGGGCCGGATCGGGTGCAGGCTGGTGATGTGCCCCAGCAGGTCCCCCTCTTCGACGGACAATTCGTGGACCTGGCGGGTCATGTAGGCCGGATTGATCAGCGTCAGATCGATCCCATCGGGGCCGAGGATGTCCCGGTGTTCCACATCCAGGTGTGGGTTGGGTGGGGTGTCGGCCGTGACCGGCGCGTAGACGCCTCCCCGCTGGGCGTTCCACCGCCGGTAGCGAACGTCCTTGTCGAAGGCCGCCCGGGCTTGGATCCTGGCTGCCTCCTCGAACTCGAGGCGAGTTTCTTTGAGGTTCCGGGCCAACGAGAGCCCGACGACCGCCGTGAGGAACACCAGCGCGAACCATGTGGAGCGGCGGGACCAGCGGATCCTATCCAGGTCGGAGCCCGGGGAATCCTTGATCGAGGCACGGCTCGTCACAGAATCAACGCCAATCCCACCCCGGGTCGTTTGTCTTATGAAGCGGAACCAGTATAGCCATAATATTCCAATCGTATCGGTGACTGGAAGAGCGTATTGATCCCCGGCCACCTTGACGCCCGTCCCCAACTCACCGACCATCGCCCTCCGTGGACAAGACCCCTCAGGATCCGGCGGAGACGACATCCCTCGAGGTGAGGCCGCCACCGTCGGCCGAACGCGCCGCCCGGATGGGGACGGAACCGCTGCGTAAGCTGTTGCTGGCCTTCTCCGGGCCTGCCATGGTCGCGATGGCCAGCGGCGCCCTGTACAACGTGGTGGACGCCATCTTCGTGGGCCGGCTGGGCAGCGACGCGCTGGCGGCGGTGACCGTGGCCTTCCCGCCCATGATGATCGTGTTCGCGCTGGCTACCGGCGTGGGCATCGGCGGTGCGTCGGCCATCGCCCGGGCGCTCGGCGCGGATTCCCGCGGCCGGGCGCGGCGGGTGTGCGGCAACACCATCTTGATGATCATCCTGTGGGGTATCGTCACACCGCTGGTGGCGATCCCGCTGGCCGATCCCATCCTCCGTCTGTGCGGTGCGTCGGACGACGTGTTGGCGCTCTCCCGGCCCTATCTACGGATCCTGATGGCCACGTCCGGTGTCACCTACTTCATCGTGGTGATCAACAACGTCATCCGGGCCGAGGGCAACGCCATGCTGCCCATGGCCGCGCAGGTCACCTCGTCGGCCATCAACATCGTGCTCAATCCGCTGTTCATCTTCACGCTGGGGCTGGGCATCGAGGGGGCGGCCTGGGCCACGGTGGTGGCCCGCTCCATCGGGCTGCTGATCCAGATCGTCTACCTGCTGTCCCCCCGCAGCCACATCCGGCCCCGCTGGCGGCACATGGCCCTGGACGTGGGGATCTGGGTGGAGACCTATCGCGTCGGTTTTGCCTCCATTGCCCGTAATGGGATCCAGGCGGGCATCGTCGCTTTTGCCACCTCCATCGCAGCCAGCTTCGGCGACCTTGCCGTGGCGGCCATCGGCATCGTCTTCCGGCTGCAGATGTTCGTGATGATGCCCTGCTTCGGGCTCACGCAAGGGTTCTTGCCGCTGGTGGGGTTCAACTACGGAGCCGGCAAGATGGACCGGGTGCGCCGGGTCACCGTGCTGGCTGCAAGCTGGGCCACGGCCGCCACCACCGTGGCCTTCGTGCTGTTCGTGGGGATCCCGCACATCCTGGTGCGCCCCTTTGCCCCGGACCCGGAGCTGGCGGCGCTGGCTGCCCGGGCCCTGCGCTTGGTCTCGCTGGGGCTGGCCCCCGCGGGTGGCGTGGTGCTGTTTTCTGCGTTCTTCCAGGGCATCGGCCGGGGATTCCCGGCGCTGGTGCTCAGCAGCTCCCGCCAGCTGCTGTTCTTCGTGCCGGCGCTGATCTTGCTGCCTAGATTCCTGGAGCTGGACGGCCTCTTCCTGGCTCAGCCCGTGGCTGATTTGCTCTCCTTGGCACTGTCCGTGGCCTGGATCATCTATCAGTTCCGCGCGCTGGGAATTCCCCTTTTCTCCAAACGGTAGTTTCCGGTACTCGAATGGCGTAGATTGCCCACGTCGCGAGGTGTCGAAGATGGCCAGAGTACGATTGTTCGTCAAGGAACGGCTGGTAGAGTCGCGGGAACTCGAGAACCGCCCCTATCTCGCGGGCCGTGACCCGGAAGCAGACCTGCAGCTGCGGACCAACGAGGCGTCTCGGCGCCACTTCACGCTCAATCCCTGCGGCGGGGGAGAGTTCGAGCTGCGAGATCTGGGGGCCGAGAACGGGACCCTGGTCGACGGTGTCCGTGAGTACGGCTGCGTTCTCAAGGATCGAGCCGTCATCCAGGCCGGGGGGGAGATCATCCTTTACGAGGCCGGACCGAGCGCAGCGGAAGAGTCGGGCGATGTGCTGACCCTGCCGAGCTGGGCGATCGATCAGCAGACCCAGCCCAAGAAGAAGGTCAGCAAGCTGGCCCAGGGCGCGGTCACCAAGCACGTGCCCCCGGCCCAGCGGCGGATGGCGCTGGCCCAGGAGATGAATCGCATGCGGCCCCACCTGATCGAGGTCCTCGACGGTGGGGAGCGGGTCCACGCGCTGGACCAGAGTGTGACCGCCATCGGCTACGGCCCGCTGCGCGTCACGCTGGGGCCGGACCCCAAGGGCAACGCCCGGGTGATGGCCGAGGTGGAGCGGGTCGGCGACGGCTTCGTGGCCAAGGCCAAGGGGCTGTTCGGCAAGATCCGCGTCAACGACCGGCCCACCTCCAAGCGCCGGTTGAGCCCTGGCGATACCATCGTGGTGGATGGCCACACCTTCCGCTACGCGCTGGCCATCGACGAGGCGGACTGAGCCCGCCTTCCCTGCAAGGGTTGTCTCCGGCAAAAATGGCCTTATCTTCCGTGGGTCGCCGCGCGATGCGGCAGACCTGGAGTTCCCAAAGATGAAGTACGCATTCCCCAGCCAGCTCCCCGGCGGTCTCGACGCCAACCTCGCCGAACACTTTGGCCATTGCGCCGCCTACACCATGGTGGACATTGACGACGGCCAGGTGGGCGAGGTCACGGTGGTTCCCAACACGGCCCACGACCTGGGCGTGCCGCTGGCGCCGGTGGTGTTCCTGCGCGACGCCGGCGTCAAGGCGCTGCTCACCACTCGCATGGGCATGCGGCCGCTGGTGGCGTTCCACCGTGTGGGCATCGAGGTGTACTTCAACGAGGACGTGGTCAAGGTCGCGGACGCCGTCAAACAGTGCAGGGGTGATGGATTCCCCAAGTACGATGCGGGCCGGGCGATGGGGTCCAGTGATGCGGGCGGTTGTAGCACTGGTGGTGCCGATGGCGGCGGCTGTGGTGGGCATCATGAGGGCGGATGTTCTCACTAACCCGCATCAACGGTCAGTACGCTCCCCCCCATGCCCTTGCTGGAACCGAACCGTAGCTAAAACACGATTGTCACGGCGCCAACCACCACTTTCGTGCTGGGCAGCGAACACAGTCCTGCTGTGTCCCACCGCCTCCAGCCTTCGCTCCGTGGTGACGGGGCCGGTGCACGGTCGTCGGGTGGTCCGACATATCGGCGTTCCCCTGCGTTTCACGTGCCTCTTCACTCTTCCTTGGCCTTCTCCAGCACCTTCACCGCGCTCTGCACCGATCGCCGATCCTTGGCCGCCACCGACGGATCCGCCGCCCACTCCTCATACTTCGGCAACAGGGGAACAAACGTCGGCAACAGCTTGGCCGCCATGCTGCGGATGGTGTCGCATAAAACCCAGGTCGTGGTCGGATTGACGGGGGGGACGTGGCGGGCCAGGAATTCCACCACGAGATCGGCGTCCCCCCGGGCCGCCAGGCGGATGGCGAAGCTGGTGCCCTTGCGGACCTCCTCGCGGGTGTCGGGGAGCAGGGGCTCGATCATCGCCAGGCAGCGGGCGGTTGTTCCAGGGTGCTTCATCGGTAACCGGCCGACCACGATGACGGCGACGCGGCGGCGCCAGCGGCCGGGGTCGTCCAGCCAGGGCAGCATGGCGTCGAGCCACTCGTCGGGCCGCTTGCGCACGATGGGCTCGAGGGCGTCCATCGCCATGCGGTCCGCGTCTTCCCAGGTGACGCACGATGGGCAGAGCTGGAAGAGGAGTTCGACGATGGCATCCGGGGCCTTCAACTCCATGCCGCCCAGGGCGATCAGGGCGATGTTGCGGCCCTCGCGCCCGTACTCGTCCCACAGCAGTCGCATCAGCGGCAGGTAGTTGTCCACCCGTTTGCTGGCGGCCTTCTTGAGCGGCTTGGCGATGGTGCGCAGGACCGGGATCGGCGTGCCGACCATCTTGTACTGCTGGCGGAGTTCGGCCTTGATTCCACCGAGGTCCTGGGTTGCGGATTCGAGCCACAGCGCCTCCAGGGCTGCTGCTGCCGCGTCTGGATCCGCCGGATCGTAGGTAGCGAGGATCGTCTCCACCCGGGCCGTGGGGTCGTCGGTCATGTCTGCTCCTCCTGCGTCAACAGTCCTGGCATCCGTATACCTCGTCGGCACACTATCTCGCACCGTTTCTTATGTTCTGATGAGCGTCCCTTTTTCATCCTGTTATCCTCGGCTCGATGTCCACGGGACACCCCCCCCGGAGAACGGAAACGACCTCACGCCGTCGTGGCGCCGTCGTACTCGCCGCATTGGTCGCTGTGCTTCTCGTGGTCGCCATCATCATTTTGTGGCCGCGTCCCCCTGACCGGCCGGCGTATCCGGTCACGTCGGATGGGCCGGGCTTGAGGCCGTCGGAGACAGCGCGTGCGGTCACTCAACCCCCTGCGGACGACGGCCTGGCCACCGGCGACGATGACAGCGCCGAGGACGACGAGGAACTCGCCAGTCACCGGATCTGGGTGGTGACGGACGAGTTGACCAAACGGCAGAGATTCTGGTCCGTGCCCACGCAATATCTGGTCTCCTGGAGGTTCTGGCCCACAGTGGGAGAAGCCCCGCTACCTGACGCCCCGAGCGTGGAACTCCACCAGCGTCTCGTGGATTTCGAGGTCGAACCGCGGACCTACGACAAGGCCTACTGGGAGCGGCGGGTCGAGATGGCCGAGGTACGGAATCAGATGCTCGAACAGGCACAGCAAGACGGCTTGACGCCCGGTCAGGTCGACGCCCTGAACCACCCCTGGGAGGCGCTGTTCGCCGTGGAGGTCGAGCATCGGAAACGTTGGGCCGAACGGTCCGCCATCTTGAACAAGAACCAGGAGGCCATGCGTGAGGCCAAGGAATCCGGAAAACGCCGGCCTCGATTCGACATGCCCCTGTTCGAGTTCGAAGACATGGCCGACCTGGCCGACGAGATCATCGAACACCATCAGGGGCAGCCGGTGGCTGACTATGCAGCGCTCTACCTGCTCGAGGCCTACAACAACAGTGTCTCCGACCTGTACTCGGCCAAAGATGCCCGCGAGATCGTCATGGACATCGCAGGCAGTACCACCGATCCCCTGGTCCTGGACCACGCCGTGGCCATGCTATCGGCGGCCGATCTGGACGACGATGCCCGCGCCCTGTTGCAGCGACGGTTCGAGGCCAGCGACGATCCGGAGATCGAGGCGGCCATCGTACGGACCCTGACGGACGATGCCTTCAAGCGGGAGGACTGGAACGCGGCAGAAACGTGGATTTACGAGCTTCAGAAGCGGCGCGACGACCTGTGCGACGAGTTCAATGCCGTCGGGTGCCAGAACCTGGACAACGAGATCAGCCAGACCCTGGCCCAGATCGCCGTGGCGCGCGGGGAGCGGCCGGACAGCTGGGACGGCGCCCTGAGCGCTGCCGCATGGCGCTGCCACCTCACCTTGCCCCTCGCCGGCTCCAACTCCCAGCCCCACTCTCCCCGGCCGGTGATGGACATCGGCGGCAACGGGATCTGGGCCGACGGCGACTGGACCTGGTGGAGCTGGGCTCAGGAGGGTGGGGAACTCGACACCGCCTTCGCCAACTGTGTCGAACGTGAAACAGCTGGCCTTCCCGAGCCACCACCGCCCGACAAGGTGTTCCTTCGCATCTCACGCCTCTGACTCGAATCCGACACGCGTTCCTCCATGGCCTTGTTGTTTGGCTATGATGCCGCCAACCACATCGTGGAGAGTCGATGGGACTTCTGGAGCTGCTGGCCGCCTATTTCACCGTGAAGGAGACCGGGCGGATTGCCCGGCTGAAGGGCCGCAATCCTTGGTTCTTCCAGGGGCTCGCTGTCGTTCTTTGGCTTTCCTTCGAATTCTTCGGCGTTCTGATAGGCCTTGTTCTGGAAGCGATCAGGGTCGGGTTCGCCCTCACAGCGACGACTCTGTTCGAACCCAATATCGTCGCGTTGACTGCCCCGGCGATCCTGTGCGGCGTGTACGGTCTGTTCGTCGGATATTGCGCCGTCCGTTACGTCCGTCCGGCGCCGGGGGCCGTTGGCGAGACCGGGGGACGATTCGTCAGCCCCCTGCTGGCGGCCATGGGAGTGGTCTGTTTTCTGGGGCTTCAGTGGATCGGAAAGACACTCATCGCATCGGTCAGCGCACAGATCATGACCCATCATGGCATCGCGGAGCACCTTCAGCGCGAAGCGGCGATGTCGTCGGGGTTGTTTTGGGTGGCCACGGTGGTTACGTACTGCCTGATGATGGCCGCCGTGACCGCCGTCGTGGCCGTGGTGGCCAAGGACCGCGCCGCGGGCACCCTGGGCCACATCGGGGCGATCGTCACCCTGGTCACGGCGGTACCGCTCATCCTGGCCCTCGGGGATTCACTGTCGGTAGGGTTCCTGCTGGTCATCGCTGTGGCCAGGATCGGCGCCATACTGTTCACCTACCGGATCTATCGATGGAAGGTCTTCGGGGAACCGCTATTACCTCAGGAGAGCAGTTCGCCCGCCTGACCCATACGCAGTTGCCGATTGTGCGCCCCCTTCCCGGCTTCTCCTACCCTCCTCTTCCCTTGCCCGTGCCCTTGCCCTTGCCCGTGCCCGGTCTCCCCCCTCCCTCAATCCGTCTCGATATCCAGATACCTCGCCCGCGGCACATCCCGCTTGATGGCGTTCTCGATGGCGTCGACCTCGTCCCCCAGCTGTTCTACGATCTGGTCGGCGTACTTCGCGCAGAAGCGGCGGAAGTCCTCGTAGTCCTCGATCTCGCCGTAGGCTTCCTTGATCTCGTCTTCCAGCTTGGCGGCGATGCTTTCGCCGTCGAACTCCACGTCCACGGCGACACGGTAGGTGTAGGTGTCCATCATGCGGGTGCGCAGCTGGACGATACGTTCGACGACCGGGTTCTCGGCCAGGATCGCCCGGATCTTCTCCTGATCCTCTTTGGGGACAGCCGGGCCGATGAGCAGGTCGTGGTTGCGGGCGATGAGCCACACGGCGATGGCGGCCAGCAGGGCGCCGATGCTGATGGAGGCGATGGCGTCCCACATGGGCTGGCCGGTGAGGTAGGTGGCCACGATTCCGCCCAGGGCGATGAGGATACCCAGGCAGGCGGCCGAGTCCTCCAGCACGACGGCGGTACCCGACGGGTCGGCCTCGTGGCGCAGGAAGGCCAGGAAAGGCTTGCCTGCGGCCTCTTCGTGCATGGCCTTGACGGCCACCCACAGGACATAGCTCTCCAGGAGTAGCGAGAAGATCAGAACGCCGATGGCCCAGGTGAGCTCCTTGAGTTCGTGGGGGTGCAAAAGGCTGTTGACGCCGTGGTAGACGGTCACGCCGGCGCCCAGGAAGAAGATACCCACGGCGGACATCAGCGCCCAGACGTGGCGTTCGGCGCCGTAGCCGAAGGGGTGTTTGTGGTCCGCCGCCCGCTTGGAACGCTCGATCCCCACCAGCAGCAGCACCTGATTGGTGGTATCGGCGAGGGAGTGCAGGGTCTCGGAAAGCATGGCCGCCGAGCCGGTGAACAGGAAGGCGACGAACTTGGCGATCATCACCAGTGTGTTGCCTACGATGGCTGCAGTGACTGCGCGTTTCGAACCGTGTGCCATGGAATCTCCCCTCAGGGTCTGGTGATCGTATCGGGTAGCACGTCTTCGGACCAGCGGAAGCGGTCTACCAGACCCGATGAGATGAAGACGCGCTGATTGCCCGGCGCCTGCGGGTCGTCGGCGACGATGATCGCCTCCAGATCCTTCCGACTTTCCACCAGCGCCGAGCCCTCGTCCAGGCCCATCACGTAGATCCCGGTGGCCAGGGCGTCCGCCTCGACTCCGGTGGGGGCCAGCACGGTGACCGAGTGCATGCCCTCGATGGGCATCCCCGTGCGGGGATCGACGATGTGGCTGTAGCGGTGGCCGTCGATGGTGACGTAGCGCTCGTAGTCCCCACTGGTGACCACCGCGCCGCCGTCGGCTGTGATCGTGCCCATCAGCCCCTCGCCCCAGGGGCTGCGGATGCCGATGCGAAAGGGTCGCTCCTCGGGGTCGCGGGCGGCCACCAGATCGGCCCCCACGTCGGCGATGCAGCGGCAGGAGCCGGCCTGACGCAGGCGGGCGATGGCCACGTCGCCGAAGTAGCCCTTGGCCACGCCGCCCAGATCGACGGAGATACCTTCGCGGCCGACCTGGACGCGGTTTTCGCCCAGCGTCACCGCCCCGTAGCCCACCCGGGCCAGGGCCGCTTCTCGCTCGTCGAGGGCCGGCAGGCGCCCTTCTGCGGCCGCCTGCTTCCACAACGTGATCAGCGGCCGCACCGTCACATCGAAGGCGCCACCGGTGTCCGCCGAGACCTGCTGGGCCGCCTCCAGCACCCGCATCAGGGGCGCCGGGCAGGGGCCGCCAGCCAGCCCGTGGCGGTTGATCATGGCCACCACCCCGGTGTCGGTGTGGGCGCTCATCATCCGCTCCAGGGCGGCCAGCTCAGCCTCGATCCCGTGCACGACGTGGTCGAAGACCGTCTCGTCCATACACCAGGCGCTGAGCTTGATGGGGATCCCACCCATGGCCGTCAGCTCGGCGGTGCAGGGCTCTTCGATGGCCGCCGCAGGCGCGGACCACGCGGCGAGGAGGGCGAGGCTGAGGAGGAGAACTCGGACGGTCAACCGCCCAGCCCGGCGAAGCCCATGAAGCCCATGGCCAGGATGCCGGCGGTGATCAGGGCGATGGGAACACCCTTGAAATCCTCCGGCACGTCATACAGCTCCAGGTGCTCGCGCAGGCCCGCGAAGATTACCAGCGCCAGCATGAAGCCCAGAGCAGACGCAAAGCCGTACAGCAGGGCGATCAGATAGTTCTGGGAGGGCAGCGTTTCGGTCAGCGCCAGCAACGCTACGCCGAAGATGGCGCAGTTGGTGGTGATGAGCGGCAGGTAGATGCCCAGGGCGTCGAACAGCCCCTTGGCCACCTTCTTCATCACGATCTCCACCAGCTGCACCAGCGACGCGATGATCAGGATGAAGGCGATGGTCTGCAGATAACCCAGGCCCAGCGGCTCCAGGACAAAGCGTTGCAGCGGCCAGGTCACCGCCACCGCCAGGGTCATCACGAACACCACGGCGCCGCCCATACCGATGGCGGTCTCCGTCTTGTTGGAGACGCCCAGATAGGGGCAGATGCCCAGGAAGCGGGCCAATACCACGTTGTTGACGAGGATCGCGCCCAGGACCATCAGCAGGATCTGAGAGAAGCTCATGATGCGGCCCTCCTGCGATCAACCCACATCTTGAAGGCGATCATGTACCCCATGGTGAGGAATGCCCCCGGCGGCAGGATCATGACGATCAGCGGCTGGAAAGCCTCACCGAACAGGGTGACCCCGAAGACCGTGCCGTTGCCCAGCACCTCGCGCACGATGGCCATGCCCACCAGCGCCAGGGTGAAGCCGACGCCCATGCCGAGCCCGTCGATGGCCGATTTCCAGATGACGTTCTTGGAAGCGAAGGCCTCGGCGCGCCCCAGGATCAGGCAGTTGACGACGATTAGCGGGATGAACATGCCCAGGCTCTTGGACAGGGAGAAGAAGAAGCCCTGCATGACCAGGTCGACGATGGTCACGAAGGAGGCGATGACGACGATGAAGCAGGGCAGCCGCATCCGCGACGGGATGAAGCCCCGCAAGGTGGCGATGACGATGTTGCTCATCACCAGCACGAAGGTGGTGCATGCCCCCATGCCCAGGCCGTCCAGCGCGGTGCTGGTCACCGCCAGTGCCGGGCAGAGGCCCAGCAGCAGCTTCATGACCGGGTTTTCGTCCCACAGGCCCCGGGTCAGGATGGTTCCGACGCTCTCAGTGGCCATCGTTGGACCCCCCTTCCGTCGTCGCCTTCGGCGCGGCCTTGGGCTCCTCCTCGGGCGTGACCGCCGTCGGGGCCTTGGGGGTGGCGGTGGACGACAGCTCCTTGCCGTCCGCGCCCTTCATCCGCTTGACCTCGAAGGGTGGTGACGGTTTCTTGCCCGGGGCCTTGGGTGAGGTCTTCGGCGAAGCCTTCTTCGAGCTGGCTTTCGGGGTGCCCTTGCCCTTGATCGACTTGTCGAACTCGGCGAGCCCCTGGGAGATGCACAGGCTGACGGCCCGGCTGGTGATGGTGGCGCCGGAGATGGCCTCCACCTGCCCGCCATCCTTCGTGACCTCGAACTTGAAGCCGTCCAGGGACTGGTCCAGGTACTGGCCCAGGTAGTCCGGCCCCTCTGCCTTGGTCCCAAGCCCCGGGGTCTCCCGGTGTTGGAGCAGTCGTACGCCCTTGACCTTGCCGTCGGCGTCGATGCCGAAGACCAGCGACAGGTGGCCCGAGTAGCCGGTCTCGGTGGCGGACTCGACGCCGTAGCCGGTGAGGTTGCCCGCGTCGTCGCGGCCGGCGTAGAAGACCAGCGGGTTGCCGCCGGCTTCCTTCTCGGTGGTGTCGGTGGTCGGGTCGTTGGCGAAGGCGGGCATCACCTGGGCCAGCGCGTCGCTCTTCTCCTTCTTCTTGGAGGCGGCGATGGGCTCCTCGGTGACCGCGTTGACCAGCGCCAGGGCCGCCCCGGCGCACAGGGTGATGACCACCACAGGGAACACCAGGAACGGGCTGATGGAGGAGGGGCCTTCGGCCTGCGGGGCGTCGGGAGTCGTCGTCGTCACGGCGTTGTCGTCAGCCATTGGATTTGGCCTCCTTCACCTTGACCTCGCCGAACTTGCGGGGTTTGGTCCTGCGTTCGATGAGGGGCACGCAGGCGTTCATGATCAGGATGGCGAAGCTGACCCCCTCGGGGAATGAACCGAACAGGCGGATGACCGCCGTCAGCAACCCGCAGCCGGCGCCGAAGATGAGCATGCCCCGGGCGGTCACCGGGGTGGTGACCATGTCCGTGGCCATGAAGAATACGCCCAGCACCAGACCGCCGGAGACCATGTGGAACACGGGGTTGGCGTAGGCCTCGGGGTCGTAGAGCCACATGCCGCCGGTGATGATCAGCATCACCCCCAGGTAGCTGACCGGGATGTGCCAGCTGATGACCCGGCGGATGAACATGTAGGCGGCGCCCAGCAGCAGCGCCATTACGCTGATCTCACCCAGCGATCCGCCGCAGTTGCCGATGAATAGCTGCACCCAGTTGATGCCGGCTTCTTGCAGGCCGGCCACGCCGTCGGTGGACAGGATGCCCAGGGGCGTGGCGCCGGTGACGCCGTCGAGGGTGAAGAAGCGGTCCACGGGGATGTCCCAGGTGGTCATGTGGGACGGGAAGCTCAGCAGCAGGAAGACACGAGCGACCAGCGCCGGGTTGAAGGGGTTTTGCCCCAGGCCGCCGAAGCTGTGCTTGCCCAGCCCGATGGCAACGAGTGAACCCACCACGACGAGCCACCACGGGGATGACGACGGCAGGTTGAGGGCCAGCAAGATGCCGGTGATGGCGGCCGAGCCGTCCCGGGCCCGCCGCCAGGCGTCGGTGGCCGGCATACGCAAGGAGAGGGCGCCGAACTCGAAGGCGACACACAGCACCGTGGTCCCGACGATGATGGCCAACGCCTTGATCCCGAAGAACCACACCGCGGCGATGCACGCCGGGATCAGCGCCACCACAACCGTGTACATGACCTTGGGCACCGAGTTGGTGCCGGCCTTGTGGGGCGACGATTTGAGGATGGCCCCCTGGATGCTGGCGGGCAGCTCCGGCCCCTTCTTCTTCTTGGGCTTGGGCTTGGGCTTGGGTTTGGGTTTGGGCTTGGGCGCTTCGGCCTCGGCCGCCGGTGCTTCCGCAGGCGCCGCTTGTGGCTCCTTCACGGGGGCATCTTCTGGCTTGGCCTGGTCCGGCCCATCGGCGGGTGGCGCTTGGTCCGGCCCATCGGCCGGTTCCTTGGCACCCGGCTCCGCGTCAGGAGCGTCGTTCCGGTCTTTTTTCTCTTCGTCAGTCACCGCATTACCCCTGACCTGTTCAGCCAGTTTTTTGCTTCTGTTGCTCGCGCCGCCGCTGCCGCATGATTTCCCACTTGGCCAGCCGGAAGCGATGCACCAGCCGACGGTTGGAAGGGCAGATATAGCCACAGCAGCCACACTCCACACAGTCCAGGGCGTCCACCGCCTCTTCGATGTGTCCGTGGGCCACGAGTTTTTCCATCTGACAGGGCACCAGATCCATCGGGCAGGCGGTCACGCAGCTGCCGCAACGCAGGCACGGATCTTCGGCCAGCAGCGGGATCTCGTCCGCCGTCAGCAGCAAGATGCCCGAGGTGCCCTTGGTGATGGGGGCCAGCAGGTCGGTCGTGGTGCGGCCCATCATCGGCCCGCCCAGGATGACGGCGGCCATCTCGTCGGTCATGCCGCCGCAATGCTGGATCAGGTCCCAGACCGAGGCCCCCACCGGCGCCAGCACGTTGCCGGGCTTGCGGATCGCCCGGCCGCTGACGGTGACAAGGCGCCGTGCCAGGGGGCGGTCGTACACCAGCGCCTCGTAGATGGAGGCGACGGTGGCGACATTCTGCACCAGCGTGCCCACCGTGAACGGCAGCTGCCCGGGCGCTACGCGGCGGTCGGTGCAGGCCTCGATGAGCTGCTTCTCCGAGCCCTGCGGGTACTGGGCCTTGAGTTCGACCACGTCGATGTTGGCGTAGGCGTCGGCGGCATCCCGGACGTTCTTGTAGCCGTCCGGCTTGTTGTCCTCGATGCCGATGTAGCCCTTGTTGGCGCCCAGGGCGTGCATGGCCGCCCGGCAGCCTTCCACCACGATTCGAGCGTGGTGGCGCATCAGCGTGTCGTCGGCGGTCAAGTACGGCTCGCACTCGGCGCCGTTGATGATCACCGTGTCCATCTGAGTGTCCGGCGGCGGAGAGAGCTTGACGTGGGTGGGGAAGGTGGCACCGCCCATGCCGACGATGCCGGCGGCCTTGACCTTCTCGGCGATCTCCTTGGGGTCGATGCTGTCCAGATCCAGCGGCTCCGGATCCCGGTCCAGCTCCCAGATGGAGGCTTCCTTGTCCGGCGTCAACGTCACCGCATCGGCCATCATCGCGCCCATCACGATGCGATCGATGGTCTTGACCGTGCCGGCCACAGGCGTGTGGATGAAGGCGCTGACGAAGCCACCGGGTTCGCCCACCACGTCCCCGGCTTCCAGAGCCGCCTTTTTCTTGACGGTGATCTTGGCCGGGGCGCCCAGGTGCTGGGCCATGGGGATGGTCAGCGTCTCGGGCAGGGGCAGTACGGAGTAGCTGTCCGACGGGGCCAGCTCTTTTTCGGTGGGGGGATGGATGCCCCCGCTGCTGAATGTAAGCGAGCTCATGCCACCTCCACCTCTCTGGAGCCCGCCTTGGCAGTCTGCGTAGCCGGGACCTCCTCCTGGACGTGGATGATGGTCTTGGTGCGGCACATATCCACGCACTCCCAGCATTGGTCACACTTGTCGTGGTCGATGATGGCCAGGTTGTCCTTGAAGGCGATGGCGTCCTGCGGACAGCCGCGGACCTTGCCCTTGACCTCCTTGTGGACGCAGGCCTTGCAGGCCACGCAGCCCACGGAGCAGTATGCCTTGACCGCCTTGGCCTTGTCCTTGGAGTTGCACGCCACGATGACCTGGTGCCCCTCGGGAATCATCTGGAACAGGTCCCGGGGGCAGGACTCGACGCAGTTGCCGCAGCCGGTGCACTTGACCGGATCTACTTTGACCACGCCGTTTTCCGGGTAGATGGCGTCGAAGGGGCAGGCTTCCAGGCAGGTACCCAGCCCCATGCAGCCATTGGGGCAGAGCTTCTCGGCGCAGCCCATCAAGTGGGCGGCGCGGCAGTCGTGCAGCCCCTCGTACAGGCCCCGCGTCTTGGCCACATCGTCATGGCCGACGCACATCACCACCGCCTTGAGCGGGATCCCGCCGGTGAGCTGCTTGCCCAATGCGGCGCCGATCTCGGCCATCACGTCGGCGCCGGCCACCGGGCATGAGGCGTCGCTGTCTTGCAACACCAGCGCCTCGGCGTAGGCCTTGCAACCGGGGAGCCCGCAGCCGCCGCAGTTCGCGCCGGGTAGCAGCTCATCGATCTGGCCAATTCTGGGATCTTCGAAAACGTAGAATTTTCGGGCTGCAATCAGCAGGACACCGGAGGTCAATAACCCCAGCCCCGCCATCACCAGTCCCGCTGTCACGACGGCCATCAACATCGAGTTTCACCATCGAATGGGAGCCCGTTGGGCGGACTCCGGGCGTTCGGCCACTGGATATCGCGCGAATCGTACTCCTGCCCTCGCTGGAATGCCAGCGCGGATGCGGGTGCACGGGTGCGCGGGTACGCGTGAATGGGGATTCAGTTGGTGACGAGTTCCCAGGTGGGGTCCTTCAGCAGGTACCTGTGGCTAGCCTGCTTCAGGTCGGTACCCTCCGGAACCGGGATTCCCTGGATCAGCGGCTCGTCGGGGGACGGCACGAACACGGGCAGATCGAAGGCCTCGATGACGGTGCCGGTGACCCTCACCGCCTTGCCGTCGTCGCCGCCCGTATAGAAACCGTCCGGCCACGCATCGACGCCGGCGAGCCAGATGGAAAAATCGTCCCCTTGCAGCTCGGCGCCGAGCTTGGCGTTGACGGCTTTGCCCTCCAGGGTCACCCGCTGACCCAGCTGGTCGTGGAAGCGGTCCGTCGAGGGTGCGGGCGCAGCCACGGGAGCCTCCACGGGGGGGGCGGCCTCCGCCGGCGGGTCGGCCGGTGGTGCCGTCGCGGTCTTGCCGCTGCACCCGGCCAGGGCCGGCAACAGCAGGGCGACCGCCAGCAGCATCAGGGTTTTAGCTGCCATACGTGTCACGCAAAATGCGGTGCAGGATCTTCCCGGTGACCGTGCGGGGCATGTCATCCGCGGCGATGACCTCGACCCGCTTGGGCTTCTTGAAGGCGGCCACGTGGGGCGCCACGAAGTCGATGATCTCCTGGCCCTCCAGCTCGTCGCCCTCCTTGGGCACCACCACCGCCATGACCAGCTCGCCCCACTTCTCGTGGGGGACGCCGATGACGGCCACGTCGAAGACCTTGGGATGGCGGGAGATGAGCTCCTCCATCTCCGAGGGGTACACGTGCTCGCCGCCGGTGATGATCATGTTGTGTTTGCGGTCGACGATGTAGAAGTAGCCTTCCTCGTCCTGCATGGCCAGGTCGCCGGCGGAGAACCACTCACCCTCGTGGCTGTCAGCGGTCTTCTCCGGCATCTTGTAGTACTCCTCGAACATCATCGGGCCGCGGCTGAACAGCTCGCCCACCTCGCCCACCGGCACGGGCTTGCGTTCGTCGTTGAGGATCTTGATCTGGGCGGTCCCGGAACACTCCAGGCCGATGGACCCCAGCTTGAGCATCTGCTCCTCGGGGCGCAGCAGGGTCACCAGGCCGGCCTCGGTGGAGCCGTAGGCCTCGAACAGCCGGCATCCGGCGAAGAACTCCATGATGTCCATCTTGGTCTGCCGGCGCACCGGCGCCGAGCTGCACAGCAGGCACTCGATGGAGGAGACGTCGTACTTCTTGGACTCTTCCTCGGGGATGGCGAGGATGAGGTTGTAGTGGGTGGGGATCATCGAGCTGAAGGTGGGCTTCTCACGGTCGATGACCTGCAGCAGTTCCACGGGGTCGAAGCGGTCGTCCCGGTGGATGTAGACACCACCGCCGATGTAGGTGAACACGAAGGCGTAGAACGTCGAGTTGACGTGGAACAGCGGCATCAGAGTCAGCCCAACGTCCGTGGGCTTGAAGCTGAAGTCGGTGGCGTTGATCAGGTAGAAGGCGGTGTAGCTCTGGTGGGTGCGCACGACTCCCTTGGGATTGCCGGTGGTGCCCGAAGTGTAGAGCTGGATCCAGGTGTCCGAACCATCGATCTCCACGGTGGGCTGCGTGGTGGAGCCGGTCTCCATCAGCTGCTCGAACGGGGTCCAGCCGGGGACGCCTTCCTGATCCAGGACGGAGATCCAGGCGTTGTCGTCGAGGTCGGGCATCAGCTCCCGGTTGTCCGACAGCATGCCCATGAACTTGGCGCCGGCGAAGAACGCCTTGGCGTCCGAGTTATTGACGACGTAGGCGACCTCCTTGGCCACGTACCGCGAGTTGATGGGGACCGCCACCGTGCCGGCCTTGGCGGCGGCCAGGTAGATCTCGCAAAACTCGATGCTGTTGTTGAGCATGACGCAAAAGCGGTCGCCCTTTTGGAGCCCCAGGTCGGCCATGGCGTTGGCCAGCCGGTTCACCCGTTCGTCGAGCTCGGCGAAGGTGAGCTCGCGGTTGATGTCCTTGAAGGCCATCCGGTTCGGGTACTTGTGGGCGTTGACGGGGAGGATCTTGCCGATGTCCAACCAGACGCTAGGCATGGGTTGATTCCTTTGTGGACTGAGGGTTTATTGGATTTGCTGTGTTCTCTTGGCAGGCCACCAACGCGGCGCCCAGAGCCCCCACCAGCTGGGGGTGGTCCGGGACGACCACGCTGCGATCCAGAGCCTGCTCGAGGATGTCGATGAAAGCTGGATTGTGGGCGGCCACGCCGCCGGTGACGAGCACCTCGCCATCGTAGGTGCTGGCTTCCATCACCCGCCGCACCATGGACGCGAAGATGGAGCGAGCGATGGTGGGTTTGCCCTCGCCGGCGCGGATGCGGGCCAGTACTTCCGTGGAGGCGAATACGGTGCAGAAGCTGCTCAGCGGCGCGACGCTGTCGTCCTGATGGGCCAGCTCGTTGAGCTCGTCGAGGGGCACGCCCAGGCGGGCGGAGATCTCCTCGAGGAAGGCCCCTGTCCCGGCGGCGCACTTGCGGTTCATGCGGAAGCCCAGCCGGCGGCCTTCCGCGGACAGGCGGATGATCTTGTTGTCCTGGCCACCCACGTCGATGACGGTCATGGCGTGGGGGTGCAGGTGGTAGGCCCCCTTGCCGTGGCAGGCGATCTCGGTGCGGGTGCCGTGGGCGGCGGGTAGGTTGTCGCGGCCGTAGCCGGTGGCGACGATGCGGGTCAGATCGGAGCGGGAGAGCCCTGCCATGGCCAGGGCGGCATCCAGGGAGGCCATGCCGGATTCGGTGAAATCCATGCCGGAGGGCCTGACGTCGTGGCCCAGGATCCGGACATCGCCGTCCACGACCACCACCTTGGCGGTGGAAGCTCCCACGTCGATTCCGGCAAAGGTCCCTGTCACGTC
>CAZDDH010000105.1:0-27457 GCA_964504165.1 uncultured Rickettsiales bacterium
ACCCAGGGAACCCTGGTGCTGCTGCTGGTGGGCATCGGTGCGACGGTGGGCACCCTCGGCTGGGCCTATGTGGGCCGCCGCGTCTATGGGATAGCGCCCCGCTGGCTGCCGGTGTTGATCTCGGCGGCCACCTTCGCCGGGATATTCCCCTTCCTGTACGTCACGAACCTGATCGCCGTGGATCCCCTGCAGCACCGCGGCCTGGTGGCCCTGTACGCCATGGCCCTGATCGCCGGCCTACTGGCGGCGGTGGCCAACGCCAACGTCAAGGCGATCCTGATGAACGTCAACCGCCCGGAAACCCGAGGCTCGGTGTTCGCCGTGTTCCACCTGGTGGACAACCTGGGCCAGGGCTGCGGCCCCTTGCTGGGTAGCCTGCTCATCGGCGCTCTGGGCTATGCCACGACCATGAACCTGGCTGTCCTGTGCTGGCTACCCTGCGCGGTGGCATTCCTCGCGGTTTCGCGGGTCATCGGCGGCGATCGGCGCCGCCTCCAGTGTTACCTGGAAGGACAGGCCGGAGAGATGAGGTCCAATGTTCGAGTTCAGCACGATGGTGGCCCTGTCCTGCTCGCTGATGATCCAGCCCGCGGATGAGCCCGTCGCCCCCGGAGACCTGGAGCCGTTCCTCGACGAGTTCTTTGGCGAACAGCTGGAGGCGCTGGATGTGCCCGGGGCGGTCGTCGCCGTGGTCCAGGACGATCAGGTGGTCCTGCAAAAGGGATTCGGCATCGCCGATCTCCAGCGCGGGCAGCCGATGGACCCACAACGCACGGTCTTTCGCGTCGGGTCGCTGACCAAGCTCTTCACCGCGTCCGCGGTGATGCAGCTGGAGGAGGCGGGGTTCGTGGATCTGGACCGGGATATCAACGACTACACGGGGGACGTCCAGCTGGCGGAGACCTTTGCCGGGCCCGTGACCCTGGCCCACCTGCTGACCCACACAGCCGGCCTGGACCAGCGCAACATCGGCACGGCCGCACGTACCCGCGCTGATCAGGCACCGCTGGCAGACTATCTGCACGAACGCATGCCCCCGCGGGTCCGTCCCGCAGGCCAGGTGTTCAGCTACTCGAACCACGGGATGGCCCTCGCCGGGCTGGCGGTAGAGGAGGCCTCGGGGCTGGCTTACGAGGCCTATGTCCAGACGCACCTGCTGGAACCGCTGGGCATGTCCCACTCCGGCTTCGAGATCCCACAAGGCAACGGCGTACAGGCCGCCATCGCCTACCACCGCGTGGGGGGAGCGCAGGTGCCGTGGACCCACGACTACCCGCGCTTCGCACCGGCAGCGGGCCTCCACACCACCGCAGACGACATGACCCGCTTCATGCGCTGGCAGCTGGCGGGCGGGGAGATCGACGGCAAACGTAACCTCTCGGTGGAATCCGTCCGCCGCATGCAGGCGCGGCAATTTGCCCAGCACCCGGCCCTGCCCGGCACCGGTTTCGGCTACCTGGAGTACCCCTTGGACGACCGCAGAGGGATCGGGCACACCGGTGACTGGCGTGGATTCTCGGCCATGGTATTGCTGCTCCCCGAGGAGAACACCGGCCTGTTCGTGGCCTATAACGCCGAGCAACCGCAACTCCGCGACCTGTTGGTAGAGGCGTTCATGAAGCGCTTCTTCCCCGCGGCGGAATCCCCGTCCCTCCCGGCCATCGACCAGACGGTGCAGCGTGCATCGGAGCTGGCCGGGGAGTATCGCCACACCCGCGTCGCCCAGGGCACGGTAGACAAACTCGGAGCCCTGGTGGGATTCGCCCCCACCTACCGCGTCCGGGACAACGGGGACGGCTCACTGACCATCCTGGAGACCCGTTTCGTGCCCGTGGAGCCGTTGCTGTACCGCACGGAGAGCGGCGAGACGACCCTCGCCTTCGGCCGGGACGACGGCGGGGACATCGCCTACCTGTTCATCGACCGCTTCGCCCACGAGAAGCTCCCCTGGTCCGAGACCGGGCGTATCCAGGGGTTGCATGCCGGGGCCTGTGCCCTGCTGTTCCTGTCCGCATTCACCATCGGCCCGCTGGGCTGGTTCGGCACACGCAGGCGGGCCGGGCGCCAGGCAAAGAAGGGGTGGCCTGGCCGCGCGCAGGGCCTGGCCCGGCCGGCCGCCTGGCTGCTCAGCACGATGTACCTGGTGTTCTTCTGTGGCGCCGGGGTCGCGCTGGCGGGGACCGGCCCCCACGACATCGGCTACGGCCTGCCGGCATTGCTCCAGATATCGTTGTGGATTCCCCTCATCGCCGCTCCCCTGTGCCTGGTCCCTGTCGCCCTGGCCGCCACGGCCTGGGTGCGGGGCTGGTGGGGGATCCCGGCGCGAGTGCACTACTCGGCGGTCGCCTTCGCCGGCGTGGCGGTGTTGCTGTTTCTGGCCCGCTGGAACCTGCTGGGATTCCACACGTGAATCCTCAGCTAGAGTCCCAGATCGCTTCCCTGAGCCCCGAGGCCCTCTTGATCTCCCGGGCCAGCGCCGGCTCGAGCACCTCCCTCGAGGCCAACAGCGTCATCCCCTTCTTGGCCCTGGTCACCGCGGTGTAGACCAGCTCTCGCGACAGGATGGGGCTGGAGCGGGCGGGCAGGATCACCAGGACATGCTCGAACTCCGAGCCCTGGCTCTTGTGGATGGTCATGGCAAACACCGTCTGGTGATCGGGGAGCCGCGACGGTGCCAGGTACTCCACCAATTCCAGGCCCTCCGTGCCGGCAGGCCCTCCCACGCCCCGGGGCAGATCGTCGGGCCCGGGGAACGCCACCAGCGTGCGCCGCTCCTCCCCCTCCCCCGCCCGCACCACCACGCCGATGTCGCCGTTGTAGCGCCGGACGCCGTAGTCGTTGCGCTTGACCAGGATCGGGCGGCCCGTCCAGAACTCCCCCCGGGTCGAGAGGCCCGGGATGCTGTGCTGCTCGAGCAAGTGTTTGACCCGACGGTTCATGCCCTCGACACCGAGCTGCCCGTGGCGGTGAGCGCACAGCACGCGGAACCGCAGCATGGCGTCGAGCACCCGGCGGTGGAAGACCGCCTCGCTGCCGTGAACGGCCGGCCGATACCCCTGCAAGAGGAGCTCCAGGTACCCCCCCGGGCCGGCCAGGTGCTCCAGGATCAGCCGGTCCAACGAATCGGGCAGAGCCGGGCGCTCCGATCTCTGTTCCACCAGACGCACGTCCGAGTCACCGCCCCCGCTGGTGAGAATCGCCGTGGCCCGCCCCACGTCGAACGGACGCTCCAGGCAGGACGCCGCAAACTGCCCCACGCGGCTGCTGGCGTGGAAGCGGTAGTTGCGGTTGAACTGCACGAAGCTGTCGTAGGGGCCGCGGGCCGGCTGGAGGGCCAGCTGATCGGCCACATCCAGCCCGGCATGGGTGGCCAGATCGCCCGCAAAAGCCCGGGAAGTGCGCACCTCTCCCACCCCGGTCGGCCCACAGATATCCGCCAGCACGGTGCCGGCCTCGACAGAGGCCAGCTGGTGCTGATCCCCCAGCAAGATCAGCTGCTTACGTGGGGCCACCGCGTCGATGAGCTTGGCCATCATCGCCATGTCGACCATGGAGGTCTCGTCCACGACCACCACGTCGTGGGGCAGGGGGGATTCGTGATCGTGCTTGAAGCGGGACGGATGGGACATCTGGTAGCCGAGCAGCCGGTGCAGCGTGCAGCTCTCGCAGCCCTGGAGGAACTCGCGGATCTCCAGGTAGCTGGCCACACCTCGGGCAGCCGCGGGGATGGCCGGCTTGAACTCCTCGTCCATCCTGGCCCGCAGGGCCTCCTTCATGCGGGCAGCCGCCTTGCCGGTCGGCGCGGCCAGGGCGACCCGCAGGCCGGCCAAGGCCTCCCCCCGCTCCGTGGCTTGCTGCTGGCGGCGACGGTGCTGCAGGTACATCAGGGTGAGGATGTTGCGCACCGTCCAGGTCTTGCCCATCCCCGGCCCGCCGGAGATGACGGTGAGGGGGCGCAGCACGGCCATCGCTCCTGCCAGCCGCTGCCGGTTCAGCACCGACGTGTCCTCGGGGCGCGGGCTGCCGTCCGCCGCCGGGGGCGGCCGGAACAGATGGTCCAGGCCCACGGCCAGCAACTCCCGGTCCACCGGTTCCAGGATCGGATCCTCGAGGCGGGCCTTGATCGTCCCGGCGATACCTTGCTGGTAGAGCCAGTAGCGGTGGGTATAGAGCGAGGTGCCGTCCAGTACGAAGGGAGCGCGGCCGGCGGAGCCCGCCGGCGAGCACACCAGCTGGCTGCTGGCGGCCACCCGTGCCACCCAGCCGGGGCGATCCCCGGGGAGGGCACAGCTCGGTTCGTCCGCATCTTCGGAGTGATGGGGCATGACGTCCCCCAGCTCCACGGTAGCCAGATCGACGCAGATGTGGCCGTGGCGGGGTGCCCTGGACGCCAGCGCCATGGCCAGCAGCACGTCCCCATCCCACTCGCCAGAGAGCCGGCCGAGGGTCGCGACCAGCTGGGCATCCACGGAGGCCAGCACACCGTCCGCGAGGAACGGGCCCAGGGCTTGCTCCACGGCCTCGCAAGCCCGGGCCGCCGCTGGATCCGCTGGAACGGGGACGTACAGAGGAGGCCGAGCCGTGGCGACGGGTCTCATGGCTGCCCCCCTTCCCCCACGGACGCCGGGTCGGCGAACAGCCGGTCCAGCGTGTCGATGACATCGGCGTGGGGTTTGTCGAAGAACACGCCCCGGTAGAACTCACCGTCCCGGTTGGCGACATCCGGGCCCAGCATCCCGCGGACGAACAGGTAGTACGACCCCCCGAAGTGGTGCTCGTACGAGTAGGCGGCCCCCAGGCGCTGGCGCAAGAAGCGGTGCAGCGCCAGGGCGTAGAGGTGGTACTGCAGAAAGTAGTTGTGCTTCTCCATCTCGTAGCGCATGCCCGCGAATCCGAAGTGCTCCACCGGCGCCTTACCCGTGCGGTGCGGATCCAGCCGGTTGCTCTTGTAGTCGGCGATGTACCAGCGCTGCTGGTCGCCCTCTCCCACCCGGAACACCAGGTCGATGAGGCCGTTCATGAACCCGGCCATCTCGATGAACTGGTGCTCTACCAGGCCGCGGATGTACTCCGCCCGCATGGGCCCCAGATCTCCCGACGGACGCCGGGAGAAGGCCCGGGTGAACTGCCGGGACGTGATGCGGGCGGTGAAATCGTGGCCATCGACGGATCGGCCGTGGCGGTTCCCCCCGGCGAGGGGCAGGTCGAAGCTCAGCTCGTCCAGCCGATCGTCCAGGGAGATGTCGGCCAGCCGCAGGTCCCCCAACGGCCCGCCCAGGGGGGTCTGGAAGACGGGGACGAACCACTCCACCAGCGGATCCCGCCAGCGGGACGCCACGTACCCGTGGGCCGGGAGCAGATCGTCGAGGAGCGCTCCCAGGGCCTCCGTGCCCGAGGCCAGGGATGGCCCGTCCGGATCCCGGGGGAGCCGCCGGAAATCGAACTCCTCGAAGACCTTGTGCAGGAACGTCCCGGCGTCCGCCCCCGCCGGGAAGCCGGCAAACGGCACGGACTCGGCGCCGTCCGGGACCACGATGTCCGGGGGCCGGTGGGCGATGATGGCCGATTCCCCGCTACCCGCCGGCTCGCCATCCTCGGCGTCCACGTCCTTGCCCGCCTCCTCCTCCGGCGACGCCGGCTGCCGGGCCTCCGCCAGCACCGCCTCCTTGCCGCGGGTGAGTGCCGAATAGCTGTGGCGGCGCCAGTAGTGGTCCAGCCCGTGGCGGCCGAAGGTCCGGCACGACAGGGAGGACTCCTCGGAGCGGGGAGGCTGCCAGGGCCGGATGACGCGCACCGGATCACACAGGGAGACCGCCACGCCGTGGGAACTGGCCGCGGCCAGCGCCTCCAACTCGGCATAGAGGCCCACGGCGTTCGTTGCGGCGAGCTCCAGCGCCGTCTGTTCCAGCAGATCCCGCCCGTCCCGGCCCGGCCTACCGTGGAGGACCGCCCCCAGCGAGGAGGTCTCGAATTCCTTCACGCAACCGGTGTACACGTAGCAACGCAACCGGGCCCGCGTCAGGGCCACATAAAGCAGCCGCATGTTCTCCTGGATTGCCTCGGCTTCGGCCCGGGCCAGGTGCTCGCGCTTGGGGGAGGACCCGGTGTCCAGGTACAGATCCAGCAGCCGGCCGGTGAGGTTCCCCCCGTCCTCGTCGGGCAGGCGCAGGTTGGGCCGGTCCCGCCCGCTCAACAGCTTGCCGTCCCACAGGGTCGGGGCGAACACCACGGGGAACTCCAGCCCCTTGGCCTTGTGCAGGGTCATCACCCTCACCGCCTCGTCGTCCCGTTCCAACCGCAGTTCGGCGGCGTCGGCCTCGACGGTTGCGTCGTGGCGCTGCCGCTGCATCCACTCCACGAGCCCGTCGAGGGTGAGGTTCTCGTGGGCCTCGGCCGTGTGGACCAGCTCACAGATGTGCAGCAGATTGGTGAGCCGCCGCTCGCCACCCACCCGCCGTAGCAGGCGTTCGGCCATGTCGTGACGGTCCATCGCCCGCCGGAACGCGACCATGAAGCCGCGCTTTTCCACCGCCTTGCGCCAGCGCACCAGCGTGGCCACCCAGCGCTCCCAGGCGACGAGCGTGGGGCCGTCCTCGGCGTCCAGCGCCTCCAGCTCCACGGCGGTCCAGCCCAGCAGTTCGCTGGTGAGCAGGGCGCGCACGGCCGAGCCGTTGCCCGGCCGGTTGACCGCGGCCAGCCATCCCTGGACGGCCACCGCTTCGTCGGACGCGAAAACGCTGTCAGCGCCGCTGATCACGCAGGGGACCCCCAGCTGATCGAGGGCCGAGTGCACCGCCCGGGCCTGGCGCGCCTGCCGCACCAGCACGGCGATATCTCCAGGCCCCACCTCCCGCCACCCGTCCCCGTCACGGACGGTGAACCCCTGCTCCAGGAAATCCACCACGTCCGCCCCGACCCGCTGGGCCAGCAGGGCGTTGGCCTTGGTCTTGCCCAAAACGCCCGGCTGCTCCCCTTCGGCCAGCTGCACCCCGGGGTCCAGCCGGCTGTCGAAGAACCGCAGCTGCAGCGGTGCGGCCAGGCCATCCCCCCAGGGCACGGGCGGCCGCAGCCGGTCCTGCTGGTGCCGCGCGCCCACCTCCACGTAGTTGATCTGAGGGTGGCCGAAGATCCCGTCCCGGCGCCCCAGCACGTGGTTGAGGCCGCTCACCAGCCGCTGATCGGCCCGGTAGTTGGTGCGCATCGTGTAGACCCGCGCTGCGCTCCCGCCGGGGCCCTCGGCCTGCTTCACCGCGTGCAGGTACACGTGGATGTTGGCGCCGCGGAATCCGTAGATCGCCTGCTTGGGATCCCCGATGAGGTACAGGAAGTGCTCCGGGTCATCGAACACGCTGCCGAAGATCGTCCATTGCAGGTTGTCCGTATCCTGGAATTCGTCGATCAGGGCGGCATCGAACCGGCCGCGAATGGCGCGGATCAGGCGCCGGCGGCGCTCCGGCTCGGCCCCCGGGCGCAGGTGGCGTTCCAGCTGGCGCAGCAGGTCCTGGAAGGACTGGATCCCCCTCTCTTCACAGCGCCGGTCGAACTCGGCCTGAATGCAACGGGCCAGGTCGGCCCGGTGGGCCGCCCGGTACGTCTCGCACCGGTGCGCGAACGCCCCCAGCTGATCCAGCAGCTGCTGGGCCCCCTCCGGCGGCACGAAGGGGACCTCCGGGTCCGCCAGATATTCCTGGTAGACCTCGGGCTGGAAGTACCGCAGCGCCGCCGGCGCAGCCTGATAGTCCCCCGCGGTGAGCTGGCGCATCCAGGGCAGCAGGGCGAGCCCCATCTGGGTCGCCTTCTTGGCCTTGTACTGATGGCTACCCTTGCCCTTCTTGCGGAAAACCCCGTCCTGCCAGGCGGCATCGGACGCCTCCGCGAAGGCCTCGATCCCCTCCTCTTCCCACGCGTCGGCCACCAATTCGGCGACGGACGGGTCGATGGCGCACTCCCATACGGACTCGGCGGGCACGATGCGGACGTCGGGATCGGAAGTGATGGTGCCGGCCAGGTCCAGCAGCTCGCCGCGGGTGAACCCGCAGTCCTCGGTGAGGAACCAGTGGTCCTCCCGATCGAGATCGTAGAGCCGCTTGGACAGGAGATCGTCGACGATCTCCTCCAGCAGATCGCCCGTATCGGTGGCCAGCTCCAGGCCAAAGCCGGCGTCACTCTCGAAGGCGTTTTGCAGCAGCATGCGCTGGCAGAACCCGTGGATGGTGGAGATCAGCGCCTCGTCGAAGGACTCCTGAGCGTCCTTGAGCCGCCGGAGCCAGTCCTCTCCATCCTCGAGGGCCCGCCTGGCCCCGCGGAGGAGGTGGCCCATCGCCGGATCGTCGACGGGCGCCCGGCCCGCCTCGACGACGCGGATCGCCTCGGCCAGCCGGCGCCGGGTTCGATCCACCAGCTCGGCGGTGGCCGCCCGGGTGAAGGTCACCACCAGCAGCTTGCGCATGGGGATGTTCTTCTCGGTGACCAGCCGTAGCACCAGATTGGTGATCTGGTAGGTCTTGCCGGTCCCGGCGCTGGCCTCCAGCACGGTGATGCCGGGGACCAGGGGACCGTCGATGGGGAATTCGGGGTATCCGCTGGAAGGGGTTGTGGGGGCCGTCATGACTAGCACCCCCCCCGCGTCTTGCGGGCCTGGAAGATGGGCTTCCACAGCTGCAACGCCGAGCGGGCGAACTCCGGGGACACGGCCCAGCCCGTGTCCCCGCCGGCCAGCACCGGGCAGCGGTCGCCGTAGAGGCGCGCCACGTGGGGATCGTCCAGGTCACCCGGCGTATCCCAGGGATCGATCATGGGCTGCCACAGGGCCACCGCCGCAGCGAGCGCGTCGCTGAGCTTCCCCGCCAGCGGCTGCTCGCTGAACCCCCGGAAATCATCCCCGAAATCCTCGACGGAACAGACCTTGTGGAGCATCCAGGCGAACTTCCACGACGATTTTTCGAACAGGGGCAAGGGGGCACGTATCCCGCGGCGGTACAGCCCGACGAGGCCCTCCAGGATCTTCACCGCGTCCCCCAACTCGTCGGGGAACTCCAGGTGCCGCCGCTGGCACCCAGGCACCCCCTTGTCGATGTAGGCGTGCAGCATGACGGCCTTGCTTTCCCGCTCCGGCTCCATGACGCGCCGGGCGAGCAAGTGCAGCCACGGTTCGATGAGCCACTTCATCGGCCGCGACGTGCCATCCTTGCCCAGCTTGAGGAACAGCTCGTCGTCCCCGCAGACCCGAGGCAGACGCCCGGTCAGCGTGGCGCGTGCCCCCGGCAGCTGGAACTCGATGGGCTCGCTCACGACTCCGGCCTCGAACCAGGGGGCCGCCGCGTTCATCAGGTGCTCGACCACACCCATCGGACCCTCGGCGGCCCGCTCCCCCGCCGCCCCCAGCGGCAGACGGCCTTCGGCGCGCATGCGGGCCAGTACGGTGGTGGCCGGCTCGTCCCCTACCTCGCCGCGCTCCCGCGCCGCATCCCAGGCAGCCAGGAGATCCTGCTGCAGCTGCCAGCCTTCGAGACCGCCCAGCTCCACAGGCTCCCGGTCGCTGAGGTCCTCGCCCCGCTCGTACAGATGCAGGCGATAGCGCTGCTGCAACAGCGCGCGGGTGGGCTGGATGAAAAATCGCGCCAGATCGGCCAGCTCGATGATCTGGAACGGTTCGTCCGCCGCCGGCCCTTCCCAGGCGGCTGCAGCCAGCTCGGCCGGGTAGAACTCCCAGGACTCCCGTGTGGTGGTTCGGGCCACCTCGCCCCCCCGCATCAGCCGGCGATCGAAGCTCCACGGCCGCAGCCCGCCACCCTCCCCCCCGGTATCCGGGTGCAGCGGCAAGAAATTGGCCGGGCTGAACGATTGCAGGGGATGGAAGGTGGTGCACAGGCTGCTGGGAGCCATGCCATCTACCGCCGGGAACGAGGCGTCGATGACGTCCATCAGCTCGCCAATGGGGACGGCCGGAGCGATGGCCTCGTTGGAGCGCACGTCGCGGCCGGTGTAGAGCACCACCAGATGGTCGCGGGCGGCCAGCAGCGCCTCGAGCAGCATGTAGCGGTCCTCTTCGCGGGGGTCCCGGTCGCCGACCCGGGGGTGGAGGGCCACCAGATCGAACCCCAGCCGGATGGGGCTGCGGGGGAAGACCTCCTCGTCCATGCCCAGCAGGCAGACGACCCGGTACGGCACGGAGCGGAAGGGCACCATCGAACAGAACGTGACGGCGCCCGACTGCTGCTTGCTCCCCCGGCTGGCGATCTCGAAACGGCCCTCCAGAGCCGCGGCCAGGGCCCCGGCCGTCAGCGGGCGGGCGCTCCCGGCGTCCCGGGCGGAGGTGGCCAGGGCGTCCAGCTCGGTCACCACCTCCCGCCGGAGCCAGCCGGCCTCGAGGGAGGTGGCGGTCAGGCGGTCGATGACCCCGGGGGCCGAGCCGCTTCCGGCCAGCGAATCGATCCACTCGGCCACGGGACGCGCGGGCCCGAGCTCCTCGACCACGGCAAACAGGGTCCTGCAAAAATCGGCCAGGCGCCCCAGCAGCACGGTCGCCCCGCCCTCCAGATCATCCACGGGAACGATCCCCCGCCACAGGGAGCCATCGTCCGCCATGGCGACCCCGAGGAACAGCCGTTCCAGCCCAAATTGCCAGGTGTTCTGCGGGTCGGCGGGCTGGCCCTGCTGAGTCCGGTCGGCCGCGTCCCGCCCCCAGCGGATCCCGCTGGCGGAGACCCACTCCTGGAGCTGGGGCAGGTCATCGTCGCCGATGCCAAAACGCTGCCGCACCGGCTCGAGGGCCAGCATGCCCAGCACGTCGGACGCCTTCAGCCGCCCTTCGGCCAGGGCCAGCACCCGCAACAACGCATCGGCCACCGGATTGGTCTTGCGCACGGTGACGTCGGCGATCTCGTGGGGAATGTACGGCGCCCCGGTGTCGCCCCAGCCGGTGGAGCTGCGGCTCGCCCGCCCCTGGGCGAACACGGCGGTCACCAGCGGCGCGAACGCCTCGATGTCCGGGGTCATCACCAGCACATCCCTGGGCTGGAGGTCCGGGTGGTCCGCGAACAGGCCCAGCAACACGTCCCGCAACACCTCGACCTGCCTCGTGGGCCCATGACAGGCGTGGACCTGGATGGAATCGTCCGCAGGATCCTGCGGGAGGCGCCGGGCCGGCTCCAGCCGCTGTTCGCGGATATCGCCCTGCAGGGCCTGCAGGGCCGTCGGTTGGGGCCCCTCGCCGATGCCCGGTGGCGGGGGAACCGGATGATCGACATAGGGTACGGGCAAGGACTCCAGCACAATCTGGAAATCGCGAGCCAGCCGCCCGAAGGACAGCAACAGGGGATGCCCGGCCCGAGACACCCGGGGCTCCACCAGGCCCCGCAGCTCCCCCGGCAAGGCCTCCTCGCGGTGCAGCTCCCGCAGGCGCTCTGCCTGCACGGTACCGATCTGCAGGTCCCCCCAGAACAGGGGCGACGGGCACAGCACGAAGAGATCCACCCGCACCTGGGCCGAGAGGGCCGCGAGCAGCTCCAGGAAGGCCGGCGGCAGGCTCGATACGCCGAAGATGCGCAGACGTTGCGCTGCCCCGGATAGCCCCTCCCCCCGGGCCAGTAGCTCCCGGGCCTCCGCCATACGTTGCGCCGCGTGTGGTGCCCCCCCCAGCTGGGCCTGGACCGCCTGCCACAGCGGCCTCTGCCAGCGCTGCACCTCGGGATCGAGGGAGCCCACCGCCCCCTGGCCCAGGCTCCAGCGATTGGCCACGTCCCCCTGCCGGAACAGGACGTACTTGTCGAACATGTCGGCGATCTGGCGGACCAGCCCGTATTGGCGCTGGCCCACCGTACCCCCCGGTTGCTTGAGATAGTCCCGCAGCGGGCGGAACGGATCGCCGGCAACGGCCCCCTCGAGCACGCCCGGGATCACCTCCAGCAGAGCCCACACCAGGGCATCGGGACGCCAGCGGTCGGCCCCTTCCCCGCCCGCCCCCTGGCCCACGAGCCCGGAGACCGCCTTCCCCAGCGTGCCCGCCAGGAACGGGAACTGGACGTTGGAACAGATCCCCAGCCGGTCGGCCAGCTGGTGGCGCAGCCAGCGCTCCATCCCCCGGCTCCCCACCACGATCTCCACCGGCGTCATGGGATCGGCGGGCATGGCCCCCGGTCCGGACAGGCTGGCCGCCAGCGCTGCCGCCAGATCCTCCATCCGGTTACTTCGATAGACGTTCAGGCCAGGCATGGACACTCCCGCGCCGCAAGGATACCGGATCACCCGGCGTACCGATCCCGGCCAAGGGCGTGAATCGGCACGATGGCACCGGGACGCAGCGCCGGCATCAGGCGCCGCAGGCCCCCCACGCCGCCTCCCCGCTCACGGATGAACCCCCGCCATACCCTGGGGCGTGAAGAAATCGGTCAGCGCGCGCCGCACGTCCCCCAGGTATTCGAGGGCCATGTCCACGGCCGCCGGCCCGCCCTCCTGGCCACCGTCGAATTCGACCTCCCAGTGCCCACTCCCGGCCGGCTGGAAGGCCTTCCACCGGACCGCCCACCCGGCGACGAGCACGGCACCCTCGGCCATGTTCTCGCGGTAGCGGCGATTGAACCATGTGTGTTCGATGCAGATGTCGGAATCCATGCTCATCAGTGCACCTCCTGTTTTACTGAACTACACCCCAGGAGCGACAGTCCCTGACGCACCCCTTCCAAATCGGGGCGGCGAAACGGATATACTCGCGCCATGCCATCGGGCTCGTCACCACCCCCATCTCACCGCGCTGTCCTCGTCGCCCCGCTCCTCGTGGCCGCCGCGCTGATGAGTGCACCGGCCTTCGCCGGCGACGATGGGCCCCGCCCCGTCCCCCACGGGAATGCCGCCGGGGCCGCCAGCGGCCCGCTAGTCGCCCTGTGCCCCGACATCGGGGAATCGGCCCGCGTCTTCACGGCCCGGTCCGACGGCGGGCTGGCGAACACCCTGGAGCGGGCCGGCTACCGGGTCTATCTGGTGGATCCGTGGCAAAACGCAGAGGCGGACACCGGCGGATTCGATGCCGTAGTCGAAGATATCTACCCCGCCCTGCTGGGCCAGCTGGCCGAGATCGCCGGCGAGGCCCCCGTCACCTGGGTCGGCCATGGCCTGTGCGGCATGCTGCCCGTGGCCGCGGCCTCGGCCGACGTACCGGCGGCGCCAGCGGCCCCGCGCT
The DNA here is from genome assembly GCA_964504165.1 of uncultured Rickettsiales bacterium. Taxonomy (GTDB): domain Bacteria; phylum Myxococcota_A; class UBA796; order UBA9615; family CAYRNR01; genus CAZDDH01. The sequence continues at coordinate 13,178 of CAZDDH010000105.1, forward strand.
GGGTGGCCCTGGGCACTCGCCTGGACTATCGCTTCGGCGCGCCGGCGGTGCGCAGCTGGCTGGCCAGCCACGCCCGCGGCGAGCCCCCTCCCTACCCCGTCCTACGCGCCACCTTGCTCACCGGGTTACGTGACGCCCCCGGATTCCGCTCCTCCACCGATCCCGGCTTCCCCCAGGGAGTCGGCGCGGCCAACGCCGTGCGCATCGTGTTCGAGGACCAGCTGATGGAGGACCCACCGGTCGCCGTGGTCGAAGATCTGATCCGCTGGTACGAGGTCGGCGCCCCCCTGGCCCGCGACGGGCGGACCCACTATCTCGACGGCCTCACGGCCTGCCCCGGCCCCGTGCTGCTCGTGGCCGGCTGTACCGATCCCATCGCCCCCCCCGAAGACGTGCTCGCCGGGCTGGAGCCTCTCGCCAACGGGAACGACGTCTCCTACCGGCTCCTCTCCCGCGTCAACCGGCACCGGGAGGAATACGGCCACCTGGGGATGTTGCTCTCCCGCCACGCCCGCAGGGACGTGGATCGGCTCGTGCTGCGCTGGCTGCGGGGACGGGAGCAAAACCCATGAGCGGCCCGTCCCGTCCAGCCGCCATCCCGGCCGCGATGCTGCTCGCGCTGTGCCTGGTCTCCGGCTGTTCTGCGCACCGGATCGCCCGCCCGGATACCCTGCCCGATTTCCACGCCATGGTGGCCACCGACGATGGCTGGCAGGTAGCCACCTTCCGCGTGCCGCCGGCCCCCGGGACAGAAGCGCTGGCCCACCACGGTACCCCCGTGCTGCTGGCCCACGGCACCTGCGTCAACCGCATGAACCTCAGCTTCGACGGCTCGGACATCTCCCGGCACCTGTCCCGCCAAGGTTTCGACGTATGGCTCACCGAGTACCGCGGCGATCGCACCTCCGTCCCCCCCGACGCACGCACGTGGCGCCAGGGCGATTGGGACGCGGACGACATCGCCGGGCAGGACATCCCCGCCGTCCTGGCCCATGTCCGCGAGCAGACCGGCCACGATCAGGTCTACTGGCTGGGCCACTCCCTCGGCGGCATCCTCGGCTACATCGTCGCCCAGGGTCCCCATGCGGATTCCATCGCCGGCCTGGTGGCCGTGGGCGCCCCCGGTGCCCTGTACCACCCCAACGACGTCGCCATCTTCGCGGCGCGCCACAGCACCCTGCTCCCCCCCGCCACTCAGCTGCCCACGCGGCCGCTGACGCGCGCCCTGGCGCCCACCCTGCGGACCCATCCGGATGCCTATCTGCTCCACCTGATCTTCAACGTGGAGAACAACCGGCCCGAGCGACTGCTGGAGTTTGCCGCCCACGGGATGGAGAACACCGCCGGCGGCCTCACCCGACAGTACGCGGGCTGGATCCGGCACGGACCGTTGACGAGCCGGGACGGATCCCTGGACTACAGCGCCGGCCTGCCCGACATCCGCGCACCGGCGCTGCTGATCGCCGGCCGCGTGGACCACATCGTGCCGGCCTGGACCGTCCGCTACGCCTACGATCACATCGGCTCCGAGGACAAGACCGAGGTCATCCTGGGGGTCGGCTGGGGCACCCGGTATGACTACGGGCACGGGGATCTGATGGTGGGGGACCGGGCCGCCGAAGAGGTGTTCCCCATCATCGTGGACTGGCTGGCCACCCGCGCCGCCAGCGCGGAGGATTGACCATGCCCTATGACCCGACGAAGAAGCTGGATCACGAAGCGTGGCTGGGACTGGGCCTACGCCAGCGCCAGGAGCAGGTCGAGGTCTACCACGTGGCGCCCGGCGCCTGGCACCCCCCCATCGTCAATCCGCCACGCCACGCCATGGTGCACGTCGTCGTGGAGAGCCAGATCGCCCGGGGTAGCGGCTCGCCAGCGTATGCCAAGCTCCAGCAGCTATCCCGCGAGGGCCTCCACCGGCACGAGGCGATCCACGCTCTGGGATCGGTCTACATCCATCACGCCGACGCCGTCGATCAGGGCCGGGTGGAGATGGATGACGTCGATCGCTCGGTGCTGGCCAAGCTGGCCGGGCTGAACGCGACCAGCTGGGCCAACCACGGCAAACCTTCCAAACCCCGGGCGGCCGGTCGCAAGAAACCGGTCAAGAACCGGCCCAAACCGAGGCGGGCCAAGGACCGGAAGAAAAAAAAGAAGAAGCGGAAGTAGCTGGGAACGACCAACTCGAAGGCCCGAAACTGTTAAGATTACGTTCATTACTCTGCACAGGAGCCTGGGTTCTGTCTGGATGAGGGTCGAACCAGGCGGTGAAGAGGGGGTGCCTTCGATGGGCCGGTATATCGTTCACACCCGCGCGCTGCATACCGGCACGCACGATCCGGCCACCTACATCGCCCTGGTGTTCGCCCTGCTGAGAGCCCGCCGCAGCGGGATCCTCGAGATCCAATCCGGTGGTATCTGCCGCCGCCTGTTCCTGCTGGACGGGGAGCCTGTCTGGTATGACAGCGACAATCCTCAAGAGTCCCTACAGGCGACCCTCGTGGAGTGCGGTCTGCTCGAAGAACACCGCGCCGAGCGGCTCCAGAAGCTCCTCGCGGCGGGGGAGTCCTTCCGCGACTCGGTCCTGACTTCCGGGGCCATCAGCCACGAGCAACTCGTGACCCACGAGCAACGTATGGTCGCCATCGGGTACGCCGCCTCCCTGGCTTCGAGTGACGGCGAGTGGACCTTCGAGTGCTGCGACGATCTGCACGGAGTGGACATCGACCCGGATCTCCGGATGAGCGTCTCCCCCCTGGCGGCGTTGTGGCAGGGCGTGCGCTGGCACATCTCCGACGAGGTCGCCACCGGCCTGGCGGCCCAAACGGCCGAACGGCAGCTGAGGGCCGGTCCGGACCTCAAGCCCTGTTTCCACATGCTCGAGGTCGAGGGCGTGATCGCCGCTCTACCGTTGCTCCTCGAAGAGGAACGTACCGTCGAAGAACTAGCCGATCAGTTTACGGACGCGGAAGCGGATCTGGCCAGGCTGCTGTGGTTGCTGGACCTGTCCGGCCTCACGGATGGCGAAGGCCTCGGGATCGTTGTGGCCCAGTCGATGGAGTGGGCATACATCGATGAGAGTTCCATCGATCGTCTGGTCGCTTTCGAGTCCTGGGATCCCGAATCCGTATCGAAGGCTCCATCCAGTGATGACTACGAGTTCAGCATCTCCGAGGATTGACCCATGACCGGAAACGCGAGTGAACGCACCATCCTGGTCATCGACCGCGACCCCCAACCGGTCGAGTTCCTCGAGGATTGGTTCTCCAACGATCAGCTCCAGGTCCGCACCGCTGCCAACGGCAAGGCCGGCCTGCGTATGCTGTCCGAGGTCAATCCGGCGCTCATCGTGCTGTGCGCCGACCTCCCCGATGCGTTCGACACCTGCGACCAGATCCGACGGGACGAGGGCGCGGGGGACACGCCCCTGCTGATGACCGCCGGGCGCAAGGCCGCCGGCCCGCTGGCCATGCACTGGTTTGGCACCAACCGGGCCAATTGTTACGCCCGCAAGCCGCTCTCGGACGAATTCCTGGGGCCCTTCCTCCGCGATCTCAAGGACGCCTGGGCCGTTCAGGCCGAGCGGGAGTCCTTCGAGGCCCAGATCATGGGCCAGAACAAGACCATCGAGCAGCTCCAGGCGGTGAGCGAGGATCGGGAGGTGCTGGTCGATCGCCTGGAGAAGCTCAGTCTGGACCTGGACGCCTCCGTCGCTCAGGGCATGCGGATGCAACGCATGCTGGCCGATGCAACCAAGGCTCAGGCCGAGGCCGTCGAACGAGCCGTCGAGGCCGAGCAGGAGCTGGAACTCCTGCGGCGAGAAATGGCCGCCGCCGAGGAGGCTGCACCCGTTCCACAGCCGCAGGACTCGGGGGACGACGAGGACGCGATGGCCGCGACCGTCTCCAATCTGCAAGCAGAGGTCTTCCGCAAGGAGATGGTGGTCGACGAGCTCAACAAAGAGGTGGACCAGCTCCGCTTTGGCATGCAGCAAGCCAAGGACGCCCTCGATCAGTGGGAGACGGCCTACCGTGAGGTCCAGGGCATCGCCGATCGGCGTAGCGCCGATTCCATCGGCCTGCGGGAGCTTGTAGCCATTTTGGAGCAGGAGAACAAGAAGCTGGACCAGGCATTCGAGGAGGGGAACCTGGATCCGCAGGATGCCTCCAGCGGACTACAAGAGGAGAACAGGACGTTGCGCCTCGAGGTCATCCGGCTGAAGGAGGAAGCGGTCCAGCGGCTGGAACAGGCCCGCCTCTACGAGGCCGAGCTGCGTAGGCTGAGCCAGGCCGCGCACGACGCGGGGAGCGAGTTTGCGGTCACCGTAGAGGAACACGCCGAGACGATGGAAATACCCGCCGACGAAAAGTCCAAGTCCTAGAGCTCACACGCCGGCCAGCGCTCCGAGCATGATCAGAAAAAAGCTCACTACCCACAACACGAAGAAGAGCAAGAAGAACGCGATCCACACCAGGAACATCGCCACGAAGACGCACAGCAGTACGGTGGCGATGATCCCACACACCTGACCCGCGACAGCGTTCTGATCCGGCCGTACACCCTGGGCACGACACCGGGCCATGTACCGGTGCGCCATGACGACGGCCACCGGCCCCAGGGGCGGGAACATGAAGCCGAAGATCCCCAGCAACAGGATCGTCAACGGCGTCTGGTCCTGCTGCGGAGGGGTGTGCGGCGGGGGCGGAGGCGGGGGCGGATGGGCCGTGGATTCAGCGGGAGGCGCCTGGGTCGAGGGGGGTGAGGGTGGAACGTAGCGCGGTGGTTCGGACATCCTGTCCATCGTCGCAGCGCTGTGGAGAGCCCGTCAACCGGTGAGCGGCCCCGGTGATCAATAGCTGAGGGTCATCGCCGACTCCAGGTGGGCCTCCACATCCTCGCGGTAGTACCAGAATTCCTTGTACCGGCTCTGGGCAAACAGTTCCGTCAGATCGTTGTAGTGGGGCGAGTCCGGGTTCTCCGAGTTGCCCCAGGGCTTGATGGAGACCGCCGAGACGGTCCCGTCCGGGGCGAAGCGGGTCAACAGCATGTAGGAGCTACCCTGGCCCGCGTAGCCGATGCCACCTTCCTCCTCGGTCGTGCTGGTCAGGAACAGAGACGGCAGCGAGCCGCTGGGGCCGCCACCGATGGGCAGATCCACATCACCGCGACGGATGCGGTGCACATCGCCCCAGGGCACCTGTGCCGTGCCATGCTGGTCCTCCAGGGCGCGTACCGCGTACCCCAGCGCGTTGAGGGCCGCCACCATGGTCTCGGGGTCGATGTCAGGTGGCGGCGGACTGGAGAGGCTGATGGAGCCGGAGACCAGCTCGGCCCACTCCACGAACAGCGTCATCGCCACGGAATCCGTATCGGCGTAGAAATCCCAGCCATCAAAGATGGCTGCGGCCGTGGCGAGGGCCTGGGGATCGTCGATGTCCGGGCCGCCACCGTACAGCGCATACCCCTCCCCCAGCGTCGTCACATACCACTCGGCCGGCAGCATGTAGCGGTCCATCGACAACTCCTGGAGCGCCTCGAAGGTCCACGGGGCCTCCTGATCCAGCTGTTGCAGCGCCCGCCGGCCGCGGGGCCCCAGCGCGTCGTGATTGAAGTAGTGATCGGGCCACTGGGACTCGTCGATGGGATCGCCGTAGGTCGGCGTGGCCCAGCCCGGGCTGTCGTTGCAGTTCTGGAGGAAGCCGGCCTCGGGATTGGTGGCCTGGGCCAACTCGTCGAAGGCCCAGGGCTCGGAGGCGGTCCAGTCCAGGGCCGGATCCGAGCCGTCCACCGCCGTATCCCAGTCCTGCCCCCCGTCCCGATCCGGATGCCGGGAGTTGCTCACGTAGAAGATATTGCCGTCCACGTCGCCGACCACGAAGTTCCACCGCTGGAGCTGGAGCGGCTGCATGGCTTCCCGCCACTCGTGGACGTCCTGCGCCAGGTTCATCTGGAGGAACTGGGTCAGGTGATGCACCTGGCCCCACAGGGTGCCCGCCCCCACGATGACGCTCGCCTGATCGGAAAAATCGCTCGTTTCGGATGGGTAGACGACCGGGCCATGATGGGTCCAGGCCATCTCGAAGGTGTGGGTCCCCCCGCCGGCGAGCTCCACCGTGGCCTCCTCGAAGACGAAGGGCAGCTCGTCGTCGCCGTACAGGTAGCGGCCGGCATCCGTCGCCGAGACCGGCACCTCGAAGAGGTCGGCGTTGTCCATGGCGTTGGAGGTCTCGGTGAAGGCCAGCCGGTCGCTGTGGCCCATGACGATCAGCGGCAAGCCGTACAGCGTGGCGCCGGCCATGTCCATCGGGCCACCCGCCACGTGGGCCTCGTACCACAGGGTCATACCGCGCCAGCCGAGGTGCGGGTCGGACTGGACGTAGACGGAGCCGTCGTCCGTCTTGTCCGGGCCCACCACCCACTCGTTGGACTCCTGCGTCCCGCTGCGCTCCTCGATGCCCGCCAGCTTCTCGGAGATCAACCCCAGCTGGTAGTTGAACAGGAACAGGCGCATCCACGCAGCCACAGACTGGGGCTCCACCGATCCCGACCACCACGACGGCACCTCCTCCGGGTGTTCGCCCATGTAGTCGTTGATGCCCGCCGCGAACGCGGTCAGCAGCTCCGTCGTGGAGAATTCCCACTGGGGATCGTCGTGGTCGTCCATCTGATCCCAGCGGTCGTCCACCTCGGCGCGGGCGCGCACGAGCCGCGACCGCAGGTCCCAGTCCAGCGGGTTGGAATACCCTGCCTGCTCCAGATCCGGATCCCCTTCCTCCAGCGCCGTGGCCAGGCGGCCATCTGCCGCCAGGTAGTGGACCAACATGAACGACAGATGGTCCTCAGCCTGGGCGTACCCGAATCCGTACAGTGCTGCCGGCAGATCGTCGCCATAGATGTGCGGGATGCCGAACTCGTCTCGCAAGATCTCCACCTGCGCCGGCCCGTCGTCATCCCCGGCGCTGTCGTCATCCACGACTGCGTCGTCGTCCTCCATGCTCTTGCAGCCCCGGCCCATGACCAACAAGACCACGGAGAGCAGCAGGAGCCACCTCCAACTACCTAATATGTCTGCCATGTCGTGCCCTTCTAACCCCGCGTTGACGCGGTTGCGTGTACCCTCATAGACGCATGACTCCGCTGGATCAGAAAAAGAAATGCTCCCGGGTCGGAGGACCGCTCGCGTGGGGATTCCTGATGGTTCTGGCCCTGGCCTGGCTTGGCCTGGGCTGTTCGGGGGAAGACGATCCCGGCTCGCTGGACGACGACGCGGTGGCAGACGACGACACGGTCGGCGACGACGATGATGACGACACCGGGCCCAACACCGCGCTGCACGACGTGGAGGCCTCGGTCAGCGAGGCCATCCCCACGGTCATCACCGTGCGCTGGCGGGTCGCTCCGGGCACCGTGGAGCAAACCTGGGTCGATTTCGGGCGGGACACCGACTACGGGCACGCCGCCGACGGCCTACGGATGGACGGGGGCGACACCTATGAGGCCTTCTTGCTGGGCAACAAGCCCCTGACCGACGTCCACTTCCGGATCAACGCGGTGGTGGATGGCCAGACGCACCGCACCGACGACGCGGCCCTGACCACCGGGCCGTCCCCCGCTGAGCTCCCGGGGATCCAGGTGGAAACCCTGGATGCCCAGCGGGCCGTCCAGGGGTACTTCGTCACGACGATCCTCACCATCCCGTCCTGGGCCGTCATCATCGACACGGACGGGGACTATGTGTGGTGGCATCAACCGCCCGAGAACTGGGAGGCCATCTTCAGCTCCCGCGCCCGGCTCTCGGGGGACGGGCGTTCCTTGCTCTATGCGGCCTCCGACACCTCGACAGGGGGCACCGGGCAGCAGCGGGATCTGTTGCGCGTATTGCTGGACGGCACGGATGTGGAGACCACCGACATCACCGAAGCGCACCACGATTTCGTGGAGTTGGAGGACGGCACGGTGTCCCTGCTCAAGAGCGAAAGCCGGCAGGTGGAGGACCAGACGGTGACCGGGGACCGCATCGTCGAGCTGTGGCCCGACGGCACCGCCCACGACGTCTGGAGTGCCTGGGATCATCTGGATTTTTCGTTCGACCAGATGCCCGAACTGGGCACCGAGTGGACCCATACCAATTATATCCTGTGCGACGAATCCGCCGGCACCTACTCCCTGTCCATGCGCGGGCTCGGCGGCATCGTCCACATCGACCGCGCGAGCGGCGTGCCGCTGTGGACGCTGGGGGGCGTGCTGGGTGATTTCACCCTCGAAGGGGCCGGCGAGTTCTTCTCCTTTCAGCACGGCTTCCAGCTGCTGGACGGAGGGGTGCTGGTCTTCGACAACGGCGAACAGCCGTACGACGACTCCCGTGTGGTCGAATACAGCCTGGACCTGGGTTCGATGGTGGCCACCGAGGTGTGGTCGTACACCGCTGACCCGCCGGTCTCGTCCATCGCATACGGCGACACCATCCGCCTGGATTCCGGCGACACGCTGGTCAACTGGAGCACCGCCGGGCAGCTGGATCAGGTCGGCCCGGACCGCGAGCTGATCTGGCGACTCAATCTCGACATGGGCGGGGCGCTGGGATACATGACCTACGAGGAAACCCTCAACGACTACAACCGCTGAACGCGGGAGTGCTCATGCGCGCCAAACCGATCCTGTTCGTGGGCTTAGTGCTGGTGACCGCGGTAGGTATGTTCCTGCTGGGACACACCCTCGGGAAACAACCGGGCCAGGATTCCGGCCGAGCGAGCACGGCGGCCGTGGATTCCCGAGATTCCTTGTTTTACATGCCCTTCGAGAATCTCATCAACCGCAGCGGGGACGCTCAGCTGGCCGCCCGGCTCATCCTCCGTTACCTCGACAGTGGGGACCGCCAGCTCCTTCTGGAGGCCCTCCCCCTCTACGATGATCTGATCCTCGTGGAGAATTTCGGCGGCGAATATCCGGCCTTGCGCTGGTTGTGCGAGTACGAGCTGGCCGACGACGAGGCCAAGGAGGCCTACCGGGAAGATCCGGACGGGCGCCGCTTCCTGCACTACTTCCAGCCCAACGAGTACGAGCAGTTACGCTGGTATCTGGTCCGCAAGTACGGGCTGCGCAAACCGTCGAAGCTGGATGAGCTGCGGTTCGTCGATGAGCTGGTCCGCTTCAACAATCCCGCCCGCAAACAGTGGGAACACACCGAGGAGATCCTGGACGCCGTCGGCCTCCAGCCGGGGGATCAGGTGGCGGACATCGGCGCCGGGTCGGGGTTCTATTCGTTCCGCCTCGCCCAGCGCGTAGGCTCGGAAGGGCGCGTGTATGCCATCGAGACCAACCGCCGGCACGTGACCTACCTGCAAGAAGTGGTCGAGCGGGAGGGGCTCACCAACCTCCACCCGATGTTCACCGATCGGGTGCCCGATTCCATCGATGAAGACAGCCTGGACGTGGTGTTCCTGTGCTCCACCTACCAGGCCATCTATGCGTCCCTCCGTCGCGAGGCACGGGACACCTTCATTGCGAGCCTGCACCGGGCACTGAAGCCCGGCGGGAAGCTCGTGATCTCGGAGAACGCGACCTCGGTCCAGGGTGCCGTCCCGTACCGCGGCATCAGCATCGATCCGTCCGTGGTCAAGGGGCAGCTGCAGGCGTACGGATTCACCGTGGTGCAGGAACACCAGTTCATCCCCCAGCGTTACATCGTGATCTTCGAGGAGTGATGGGGGGTCAGTAGCCCAGCCGCTGCGCAAGGTCCCCCGGCACCACCAGCTCCGGCTCCAGCAGCCATACGGTCCGCAGCTGCTCGCGGGCGCCCTGTTCGTCACCACCCTCCAGCAATAGCTCGGCAAACAGCAGGCGGGCATCGACGGATGCGGGCATGGCCAGGACGGCGGCGCGCGCCTCGGCCAGGGCCCGCTCCGCATCCCCACGGGCGCGGAAGACCCGGGCGATGCGCAGGTGCCCGTCATCGGAGTCGGGGAGGAGCTCCTGGGCCACGGTACGGCTAGGTTCGTCGAATCCGGCCAAGATCGTGGATTGCTGGTAGTTGATCAGCTGATTCGTGCGCTCCCGGCTCGCCGTACCGGACGCCGTGGAGTGGGTATAAAAGGCATAACAGCGCTTCAGCGACAGGTAACGATCCAGCTCGCCGATGGACTGCCCCGCCAGCACCTCCTGGTAGGTCGGTATGGCCCCAGCGCCAGCAGCCGAATCCCCGGTGAGGCCCAGCTCGTGGTTGCCGAGGATGACCCGCGCCCCCTCGGCGGCCACCACGTAGCTGCCGAACTGGGAGGGGTGTAGGTGATCGAGGATCAGCCGGTGGCCGATGGCTCCCGAGGGGCTTTGCCGCCGGAACGCCGGTTCCAGGTCGCACACCGCGATGGGCCGGTCCGGGTGACGGCTGGCCAGCCCTGCGAGTTCCCCGTTGATGGACGCCCGCGCCCGCAGCGGAAGGCAATCCAGCTCAATGGACTGCCGGTAGTGCTCCAGGGCCGCATCCCCCTCCCCCGCCATGCCCTTGCACAGCCCCACGGCGTGGTGCAGGCCGGCATGCAGCGGATACTGCTCCAGCTGCGCTTCGAGCAGGGGACACAGGCGTTGGCCACCCTCCAGCGGCGCCGTCTCCAGCTGCTGGATCATGTCTTCGATGCCCCCCGAGAGTGGGGCCCCGCCGTCCCGCGTCGCGGAACACAAGGGGGCGCAGGACTCCTCGTTGCCATGGACCCTAAAGACCATCAGCGGGACGTCATCGATGGCATCGACCAGCCGATCCAGGTCCCGCCGGAAGCGCCGCGGAATCGTGCCCTCCAGCTCGTGCCCAGGGGGCACCTCGAACTCGGCACGGATCCCCACGTGGTTCTCACCGGCAGCTCGTTGAGGCGATCCCTCGCCGCCCACCAGTGCGGACAGCAGGCGCACGAGCCGTCGCCGGTGCAGCCAGCCATCCCCCCGCACCCCGTACACCTCGTTGTGGCCCGCGTAGAGCACGAACAGGTCCGGCTCGTACTCGTGCAGCTCCTCGAGGAAGCTCGGGTAGACGGAGGTCGTGGTCGCCCGCACACCGCAGTTGATGACCTGGACGTCCCGCTCCTGCTGCGCCCCGTCGAGGATGAACTCCAGCTGGCTGGCCCAGGTCTGATGGTCGTCCAGCAATGCGCCGTAGGCCGACGACTCTCCCAGCACGAAGATGCGGTAGGTACCGGCGGGTTTGGCCGCCTCGAAGAGCTCCATCCGCGGTACCTTGATACGCCCTTCCCATTGGTCGCCGGGGAACCAGTTCTCCCCCACCTGGCGATTGGTCACGTACCAGTCCTGACCGTCCACGTCGGTCTGACGGATGAAGAACGGGAGCGGTTTGTCGTAGCCGGCGATGGCCAGCAGCAGCTCGAGCCACAGCAGCACGGCGACCGCGAAGGCGGTCCCTCCGAGGGCGCGTTGCCAGACCGGGCGGGTGCGACGTTTCATCCGCGGCAGGATCAGCCCGTCGCCGGGATGGGTCAAGCCGGCGGGAGCCCAACCTCCACCTTGGGCTCCACACAGCACCCCATCGCTGCCATAATCCCACCCTGGAGGTGGTGTTTTGCGGACCTGGATGATGGCGTCGATCGTGGCGTTCCTTGCGCTCCCCTGCGGAGCCGTGGAGGTGGCGTCCGACATCGGCGTGGATACGACCTGGACGGCGGCGGACAGCCCCTACGAAGTGGTGACCGATATCGCCGTCGCCGAAGGGGTGACCCTGACCATCGAGGCCGGCGCGACCGTCATACTCTCGGAAGCGGACGGCATCCTGGTGAACGGCGAGCTACGGGCGCTAGGGACCGAGGAAGCCCCTGTGCTCTTCACCGGCGTCGTGGACGGCGACGACGTGCTGCGCTGGGCAAGCCTGGTCTTTGCCGACAGCAGCACCGACGCAGTCTTCGAGGACGTGGACGAATACGTCGAGGGCTCCATCCTCCAGTTCGTGCGCTTCGAGTACGGGGCCCGGGCCGTGTCGACCGAGGCCTCGTCCCCCTACATCCACGCCTGCGAATTCCACGGCAACGTCTATGACGGGGAGGCCACCCTGGCGGGAGCCGGTGCGCTGTACATCGGGCCCGGGAGCGCCCCCCGCGTGGTGGGCTGCACCTTCACCGGCAACGAGGCCACCGGCAACTCCTACGGCGGCGCCATCTACGTGGACGACGCCGCCCCGGTGATCCAGGGCAATACCTTCGACGGCAACATCTCCGCCTATGGCGGGGCGGTGACCACCTACCTGATGTACTCCCCCATCGTCGGCAACACCTTCACCGACAACGTCGCCGACTGGGAGGGGGGCGGCCTCTCGCTGGTGTCCTCCTCGCCGGCCGTGCTGAACAACAGCTTCACCGGCAACTCCTGCGTACTGGACGGTGGGGGCGTGCACGTCTGCGTCACCTGCTTCCCCCACGCCAATCCGTTCCTGATGGACAACACGGTCAGCGGCAACAGCAACTCCTTCCACGGCGCCGGCGGGGTGGGTGCGGCCTACCTGCGGATGTTCGTGGACAACAACCTCACCGGCAACCTCCTGGACGGCGAGCCGGCCGATTTTGCCTGGAACAACGAGGCCCTCGCCGAATACCCGGACTGGGTGGTGAACACCTCGGTGGCGCAGAACTGGTGGGGAACGACAGACACGTCCTTCATCGAGGACACCATCCACGACGGACACGACGAGGACACCTTCGGGCTGGTGACCTTCGAGCCTCCGCTGGACGGGCCGGTGACCGAGCCCACCCCCCGGGTCACGCTCACCACCCAGCGCATCGAATACGAGACCCCCGGGGAGCCGATGCCGGTCTACCTGACGATCTACAACCCGGGGGCCGAGCGGGAGGTGCTGCTGAGCCTCACGCTGCAATACGGGGACGCCATGTGGGCGCCCTACGGCGGCGAGCTGGGCTTCCCGGGTGCCGAGCGCGACGGGGAGTTGTTCCGCCTCCAGCTGCCGGAGGGCAGCGCCTATTACACGACGCTGTTCACTGCCGAGTATTCGGACCCCGGGGGTCTCACCGGTGGGTACTGGCACGCGGCCCTGTTCGACGCCAGCAAAGGGGAGCGCATCGGCGAGGTGTGTTCTACCCGCTTTCAGCTCGGGGAAGGGGGTCACTGATGCGGTCGTGTCACCAGAGTTTGTCATTGGGTGCTGTGGCCCTGTGGGTGTGCATGGGCATGGGTTGTGCCGGCGATCCCTGCAAGGAGATCTCGGGCATCGTGGAGGGAGCCGGGGCATCCGTCGGGGACGGCGCCATCTGTGTCTCCCAGACGGCCGAGCAGCTCACGGAGTCCTTGGGCGACGCCCCTGTCTCCCTGGATCTTGCCGCCGCCGGCCTGCGGGTCAGCTACCCGGACCATGCCGTCAGCGGCCAGCTCGTCGACGGGGATGAAGGCCTGGCCGTCACGGCCGTCACCCTGACCACCGGCTATGGCCTGGCCACCGAATCCGGCGTGGGGCTCGGTGCCGGCGAGTCCGCCGTGAGTGCGGCCTACGGCACCGCCGACATCGATCCATTCCAGGGCGGCTGGTGGTACCCGTCCGAGGGGATCGGTTTCAGCATCGAAGAGGGAAGTGTTACGGCGATTCACCTGTTCGCTCCTTGAGTCGAATCCGAGAGGAGGCTGGTGATGCGCCTGCTAATCCTGATCGTCGTCGTCGCGCTGGTGGCGTTGGCCGTATTCATCCCGCGCATGGGCGAGCTGTTCCTGATCTCGCTGCGGAACTCGGACCTGCTGGTCATCCGGGGCAAGGCCCCCATCGCCCTGCTGCAGGATTTCGCCGACATCCTCACCCGTCACGGCGTCCACAACGCCACCATCCGGGCCGTACGCGCCGAAGGGGGGGCCCAGCTGATCTGTAGTGGCGTAGACGAGGGCACCGCCCAGCGGCTGCGCAACGCCTTCCACCTTTATCCCCTGTCCCAGCTGCAGGCCGCCCGCCCCCTGGGGGAAAGGAACCTGGGTCAGCTGTTGGGTATCGCCTGGCTGGCGTGGTTTTTTGCGGGATTCGCGCGGCGTGCGCGGTAGGCTTCGCTCCTATTTCAACCCAGCCTCACTCTGCTCCTTGACCCAGGCTGTGGCCTCGCGCAGGCCGGTCTTGGTGGCGATGTCCTGGATGAAGCCCGGCACGTTTTCTTTCATGCGGACCTCGACGGAGTAGTACAGCCGGGTCCACCCCTTCTGGGAGGGATGGGCCTCGACGAACCAGTACCCCACCGAATCGTCGAAAAGGGGGGTAGACGGTTAGCGCCTCCTGCCACAAGATGTAGGGGTGAGCCA
>CAZDDH010000106.1:0-22519 GCA_964504165.1 uncultured Rickettsiales bacterium
AGAGGCGCCGCACCTTATATAAACCGCTCACTGGTTATGCAACCAGGGGGTGAATATGATGGCGGTGCCGACGGTTTGGAAGTTGCTACGCAATCGTACACATACGACGTGGACGGAAACCTACTTTCGATTGAGTACGATTGGTATGGCGACGGGACCTTGAATTCCCGATATTCCTTCGCATACGACGGCAACGGGAATCTACTGGTCGAGGAACATGACAACGAAGGCAACGTAGTTGACGGAACCATCGACTGGAGGCAGACAAACACCTACGACGGAAGCAACAACATGCTCACGTCGGAGGTCGATGATGGTGCCGATGGAACGGTAGACAAACGCACGACCTATACCTACGACGGAAGCAACAACATGCTCACGTCGGAGGTCGATGATGGTGCCGATGGAACTGTGGACGAACGCTGGACGTATACGTATGACGGAAGCAACAACATGCTCACACGAGAGAAGGACTTTCATGCCGATGGGACCGTGGACGAGCGACTAACGTACACCTATGACGATGACGGAAATGTTCTCACTAGACTGTCTGAAATGTTCTGGGACAACGACTACAGCCTCTATACCTACACCTATGATGGAGAAGGCAAACTCGTCATTCGCGATGCCGACTACGGAGCGGATGGGACAGTGGATGTGCGAACGACCTACACATATGACGGTGACGGCAATGTTCTTCAGGAGGAGAAGGACGATGGCGTAGACGGGTCCATAGATGACCGTACAACCTACACGTACACGCAAGTCGTTTGTCCATAGCATCGCTGCCCCTCTTATAGCAACTCCGCCTTCCTGATATCACCCATAGGCGGCCACAACCCGCCGTCCTGTGCCCCATGACACGGGCACCGGAAAATCTATGCTTTCCAAGCGCCTACCTTCCATCCTCCCGCCCCTCACACGCGAGGAGGCACTGGAGGTCACCCGCATCCACAGCGTCGGCGGGGTGCTGGGCCCGGGCGGGGGGCTGATCGAACGCCGGCCCTTCCGCGCCCCCCACCACACCCTGACGGCCCAGGCGCTGGCCGGCGGCGGGGTGCCCATCCGTCCTGGGGAGATCACCCTGGCCCACCGCGGGGTGCTGTTCCTCGACGAGCTACCCGAGTTCCCGCGGTCCGTGCTGGAGGTGCTGCGCCAGCCGCTGGAGGACCAGACGGTCATCATCGCCCGGGCGGCCCAGCGGCTGCGCTTCCCGTCCGACTTCCAGCTGGTGGCCACGGCCAATCCATGCCCGTGCGGCTACTACGGCGACCCCCGCAAGGAGTGCTCGTGCTCGCTGGCGCAGGTGAGGAACTACCGGGACCGCATGAGCGGGCCGCTGCTGGACCGCATCGACATCTTCGTGGGGGTGCCGCGCATCGACTACGAGTCCCTGGCCGGCGGGGAACGGGGGGAGTCGTCGGCCCAGGTGATGGACCGGGTCCAGGGGGCCCGGCAGCGGCAGCTGGAGCGGCTGCCCGACCGCCCTGAGGGGCTGCGCATCAACGCCCGCCTGACCCGCGCCGACCTCGAAGAACACATCCGCTTGAACCCCGCTACGGCTTCGCTGATGCGCATCGCCGTGGACGAGGGCCAGCTGAGCCCCCGGGCCCACGACCGGGTGCTGCGGGTGGCCCGCACCCTCGCCGATCTACGGGGCCGTGACGACGTGACCGACGACGACGTGCTGCTGGCGATCCAGCTGCGCATCGACGCCCACCCCCAGGAGGGGGAACTGGAACAGCTAATCCAACCCAAGCCCCAAGGGGGCCTGGCGGTGATCGCCGCCGGATAGGAGAGACGAGATGAGCAAGGACAAGAAGGCCGACAACGTTCGTTCCGCGATCAACACCATCGAAAAGGTGTACGGCAAGGGGGCGGTGATGCGCCTGGGGGACCGGGCGCAAATGAAGGTCAGCGTGGTGCCCACCGGGTGCCTCTCGCTGGACATCGAGCTTGGCATCGGCGGGCTGCCCCGGGGCCGCATCGTCGAGGTGTACGGCCAGGAGGCCTCCGGCAAGACGACCCTGGCCCTGCACGCCCTGGCCCAGGCCCAGGCCGCCGGCGGGACCTGCGCCTTCGTGGACGCGGAGCACGCCCTGGACCCCAAGTACGCCGCCGCTCTGGGGGTGCAGGTGGACGACCTGCTGATCAGCCAGCCGGACACCGGCGAGCAGGCGCTGGAGATCGTCGATATCCTCACCCGCAGCGGGGGCATCGACCTGATCGTGGTGGACTCGGTGGCGGCCCTGACCCCCAAGGCGGAGCTGGAGGGGGACATGGGGGACTCCCACGTGGGGCTGCAGGCCCGGCTGATGAGCCAGGCGCTGCGCAAGCTCACCGGGGCCATCTCCCGCACCGGCTGCACGGTGCTGTTCATCAACCAGGTGCGCCAGAAGATCGGCGTGATGTTCGGCAACGGCCAGGTGACCACCGGCGGCAACGCGCTCAAGTTCTACTCGTCGCTGCGCCTGGAGATCCGCCGCATCGGCTCCATCAAACAAGGCGACAAAATCCTCGGCAACCGCACCCGCATCAAGGTGGTCAAGAACAAGATGGCGCCGCCGTTCAGGGACACGGAGGTGGACATCTACTACGGCGAGGGGATCTCGGCGTCAGCTGAGCTACTGGACATGGGCCTCGAATCGGGGGTGATCAAGAGAAACGGTACTTGGTTCTCCGCCGAAAAAGAGCGCCTGGGACAGGGCCGCGAGCAGGCCCGGGCGGCGCTGCTGGAGCACACCGCGCTGTGCGACCGCATCCGCATGGACGCTTTGATCAAGGCGGGCATCATCGACCCGGCCCCGGCCGGCGAAGACGCGGGCAAACCGCTGCCGCCCGTACCCAGCAAGCCCACCCCCACCAAGGGCCCCGGCAAGCCCGCCCAGGCTGCCCTGCAGGTGTCGCCATGAACCCGTTCTTCCGCCAGTGTTTCACCCGTGTCAGCACCCCCATCGAGATGCAAGGCGCGCTGGTGCTCGCCGAGCACCCCAGCCTGGGCGACAAGGAGGTCCAAATCATCGAGATCCCAACGGTCGTGCTGGAATATCTGCAATGGCAAGCCCACCGCAGCGGCCGCTCCCTGTGGGACGAGGTGCTGGTGAGGCTGAGCCGCAAGGAGGATCCCCGGGCCGTTCCCAGAGACCTCGGCGGGTTCCCATCTCGGCGTAGCGGTCCCGCGTCGTGGAGCCTACAATAGACCTCGATGAGGTCTTCGCGTTTCAGCCCCCGCTGGCTCCCCCTCCTGGTATTGCTGGCGTGCGTCCCGCTGCTCGTCGCCGGACGCATCAAGCTCCCCAAGAACGGCAAGCTCAGCGACGAAACCGAGGCCGCTGTCCAGCGGGCGAACAGCCTGGCCCAACGCACCGCAACGGAATGGGACGCGCTGGAGCAGCGGTTCCACGCCGGGACCATCGACCTCACCGGCCTCAAGGACCTGCGCACCCACTGGGCCGCCGAGGGGGATCCCCTGGCCGCCAAGAGCCGCTGGACGATGGTACTGCTGGAGTCGGGGGTGGATCTGGAGACGGCTCTGATGCTGCCGCGGGCGATGGCCGGCAACGACCTGGCCGCGCTGGACGACGTGATCGTGGCTCACTTCGAGGCCGGCGGCACCCAGCACCCGGAGCTGCTACTGCTACAGACGGCCGCCTCCTGGGGCCAGGGCAAGGAGGCCCGGGCGGCGCTGTCGTACAAGAAGGTGCTCGATAACGACTCGATGCTGGCCTACTACGACACGCTGGTGGAGGAGTGGATGCGGGCCCGCGCCCTGGAGCAGCATACATCCGCCACCCCCAGCTATACCCCGTCGGACACCGGCCGGGCCGACGCCCTCAAGCAGAACCTCAAGGCCCGCGGGCTGTGGGGCCACCTGCTGCTGGAGTTCCTGGAGCCGCCCCCCGAGCCGGTGGCGGGCCGCGTCCCCATCGGGGACCTGGAGTCGGACGTGGTGGCGGAGATCTTCGGGACGCACAAGGTCGACCTGTTCTACTGCTACGAGCGGCGGGGCGGGGAGGACAACCTGGGTGCGGGCTCGATGACGATGGACCTCGGCGTCGATCCATACGGGCAGGTCACGTTTTGCTCGGTGCACCCCGGGGCCACGATGCGCAACCGGGACGTGCGGGACTGCTGCTGCCAGGTGATCAAGACGTTCCAATTCCCATGCCCAGACGGGGACGGGATGGCCTCCGTGCGCCACGAGCTGCGGTTCCCGATGAAGCGCTGAGCCCCCGGGGCCCACTCCCTACCGCGCCAGCATCCCCTCGGGCATCAACACCCGCGATCCAGGGCAGGCCTCCAGCTGCTGCGCCAGGCTGTCGGGCTGCAGGTCGTCCGCAAAGGGCAGCGGGCCCACAACCGGCACGTCACACAGCCGGGCGATCTCGTCGGCGTTGCTGGCACAAGACGGGTCCCCGGGGCCAGCAGCGATGCGCGACAGCACCACGGCGACGACCGGGATCTCCCGGCGCTGCAGCGCCTCCAGCGTCAGCCGGACGTGATTGATCACCCCCAGCTGATCCGGCGCCACGACCAGGGTCGGCAGACCGGTACGCTGGGCCAGCTGGGCCGCATCCCCCCCCTCCCACAAGGGGGACAGCAGGCCGCCGGCACCCTCGACGAGCAGCAGATCGAAGCGGGGACGTAGCTCCCGGATGCGCCGCTCCCAGTCGTCCGGGTCCAGGGTCCGCCCTTCCAGCCGGGCGGCCACGGGCGGCGCCAGCGGTGCACTCAGCCGCACCGGGCAGACCTCGTCCAGCGGCTGCACCTCCCCGGCGGCCCGCCGCAGCGCGGTGGCGTCCAGCGGGGTTTCCTCCACCCCGCTCTCCACCGGCTTGTAGACCCCCACCCGGTAGCCGCGCAGACGCCAGGCCGCGGTCAGGGCTGTGCCCACGACGGTCTTGCCGGCGTCCGTGTCGGTGCCGGTCACCAGCACCGCGGCCGCATCCGTCTTCGGGGCCGTCATGCGCCGCTATCGACCTTGCCGGTGACCTCGGCGATGCACTCGTGGGCCACACCGAAGAGCAGGTCCAGCTCGGCGTTGGAGGTGTTGAGGGGGGGCATCAGCACGACGACGTCGCCCAGCGGCCGGATCAACACGCCCCGCTCCCGGGCCGCCAGGCAGACCTGGTTGCCCACCTGCAAGGCGGGGTCGAAGGCCAGCCCCGAGTCCCTGTCCGCCACCAGCTCGACGCCGATCATCAGGCCCAAAGAACGCACGTCACCCACGTGCTCGAGCGTGCGCAGCGCGTCCAGCCGGGGGCTGACGTAGGCGATCTTCTGGGTGACCCAGTCCATCACGTCCAGATCGCGGAACATCTGCAGGTTCACCGTGGCGACGGCACACGCCAGCGGATTGCCGGTAAAGCTGTGCCCGTGGAAGAAGGTCCGGTAGTCGGTGTGCTCCCCCTTGAACGCCCCGTAGATCTCCTCGGTGGCGAGGGTGGCAGCCAGCGGCAGATACCCGCCGCTGAGCCCCTTGGCCACCGCCAGCAGGTCCGGTTTGATGCCGGCGTGCTGGCAGGCGAACATGCGGCCGGTGCGCCCGAAGCCGGTGGCCACCTCGTCGGCGATGAACAGCGCGCCATGGCGCCGGGCGATCTGCTCGGCACCGCGCAGGTACTCGGCGGGGTAGATGCGCATGCCGGCCGCACCCTGGACCATCGGCTCGACGACCAGCGCCGCCACCTTGCCCTCGTTGCGGGCAAAGGCCTCCTCCAATGAGTTGAGGCACTCCAGCCGGCAGCCGGGGAAACTCAGCCCTGCCGGGCAGCGGTAACAATAGGGGCTGTCCGCACGATCGGTCTGGAACAGCAGCGGACCGTACTTGCCGTGGAACAGCTCCATCCCGCCCACGCTCACCGAGCCGATGGTGTCGCCGTGATAGGCGTCGTCGAGGTGGATGAACATGGTGCGCTTGCGCTGGTTCTCGTCGTCGTGCTGCTGCCAGTACTGGAACGCCATCTTCAGGGCGATCTCCACCGCGGTGGAGCCGGAGTCGCTGTAGAACACGCGCGTCAGCTGGGCCGAGGGCGCGATGGCCAGCAGCTCGTGGGCCAGCTCGATGGCCGGGACATTGGAGGGGCCCAGCATGGTGGAGTGGGCCACCCGGTTGAGCTGCTTGGTCAGGGCGTCGTCCAGCTCGGGGCGCCGGTGGCCGTGCAGGTTGACCCACAGGGAGCTGACGCCATCCAGATAGGAACGCCCGTCGATGTCGCGCAGCCACATCCCATAGGCGTCCTGCACGATCAGCGGCTCGGAGATCTCGTAGGCCTGCATCTGGGTGAACGGCTTCCACAGCATGCGGCGGTCGTCTTCCTTGAGGGACCGCACCACGTCCGGGTTGACGCTCATCTCGTTGGCATCGGGGAATGGGCTCAGATCGGCAGCCGAATGGAACTTGTAAGGGGCCTTGGTCATCTTGACTCCTGCCACCCATCCTGGCGGGGGATGGGGTGCGTACTCGCGAACTCCGCGAGGGCCTCGAGCACCCTGGCGATGTGGTCCTCATCGTGCAACGCCGACAGCGTGAAGCGGATCCGGCAGGTGCCCTCGGGTACCGTCGGCGGACGGATAGCCCGGGCAAAGATGCCCCGCTCCAGCAGCTGTTCGGCCACGGCCAGCGCCGTGTCTTCCCCCCCGACAATAACCGGAACGATAGGAGATGGCGACGGGCCGGTTTGCAGCCCTAACGCCCTCACCCCGTCCCACAGCTGGCGGCTCAGCTGCTGCAGCTTGCCAATACGCCAGCTCTCGTCGCGTAGCAGCCGCAGCGCAGCACCGGCCGCCGCAGCGCTGGCCGGAGCCAGGGCCGTCGAATAGATGAAGCTGCGGGCGCCGTTGATCAGCAGCTGGCGCGTGTCGGCGTCGCACAGCACGAACGCGCCGTGGGAGCCCAGCGCCTTGCCGAACGTGCCCACCCGCACGGCGACCCGCACGGCCACCCCCTGGTCGAAGGCCGCGCCGCGCCCCAGCTCCCCCACCGTGCCCACCGCGTGGGCTTCGTCCACGATCAGGGCGCCGCCGGCCCGCTCCGTGGCGTCCGCGACCGCCGCCAGATCCGGCTGGTCGCCGTCCATGCTGTACAGCCCCTCCACCACCACCCAGGTCAGCGACGGCGCGGCAGGGGGTGCGATCCCGTTCAACGCCTCCATATCGCCGTGGGGCACCACCTGCACCTGCGCCCGGGACAGGCGGCTGCCGTCCACGATGCTGGCGTGGTTCAGGCGATCGCTGACCAGCAGATCCCCCTCGGCACACAGGGTGCTCAGCAGCGCCAGGTTGGCGTGGTAGCCCGAGGACAGCACCAGCGCCGCCTCCGAGCCGAAGTGCCGGGCCAGGTCGGCCTCCAGCTCCTCGTGGCAGGGCAACGTGCCGGCGATGAGGCGGCTGCTGCCCGAGCCGGCCCCCTGGTCATCCAGGGCGGTGTGGGCCGCGGCCAGCACCTCCGGGTGCCCGCGCAGGCCCAGGTAATCGTTCGAGCAAAACACCACCACCGGCCGCCCCTCGACGACGGCATCGACGCCATTCTGGCCGGACACCACCGTGGTGGACCGGAGCCGCTGGGCGGCCTCGAAAGCGGCGACACGACGGCGAATGGTGGCGGATACGTCCATGGTGGCGAGCTACGCTTCCGGGTTGAGCAGGGACAGGTAGACATTCTCCAGCGAGCGGGTCTCCGAACGCAGCTCCAGCAGCGTCCAGCCGTGGTCGACCGCGGCCCCGAAGACCGCCGCGCGTACGTCCTCGGAAGCGGTGACCAGGACCGAAGCCTCTCCCCGCGGTTCGGCCCGGACGACTCCAGCCAGCTGGGACAGCTCGGCGGCCATCGCCTCCGGATCGCCGTCCTCCAGCTCCAGCACCAGCGTCCGCCCGCCCTCCACCCGGGAGGCCAGCTCGGCAGTGGTGCCGTCGGCCCGGATGCTGCCCTCGTCGATGATCAGCACCCGGTCGCAGGTGGCCTCCACCTCGCTGAGGATGTGGCTGCTGAGGATGACCGTGCGCTCCTCGCCGATCTCCCGGATCAGCGAACGGATGGCGGTGATCTGGTTGGGGTCCAGCCCGCTGGTGGGCTCGTCCAGCAGCAGGATCGACGGCCAGTGCAGGATCGCCTGGGCCAGCCCCACCCGCTGACGATACCCCTTGGACAGGTGGGCGACGGGCCGGTCCAGCATCTCGGTGATGCCGCAGCGCTCCACCGCCCGCTCCACGTCCGCCGCGTTGGCCCGCCGCACCCGCGCCATGAACTGCAGGTACTGGCGGGGTGTCATCTCCGCGTACAGCGGCGCGTTCTCCGGCAGGTAGCCCACCCGGCGACGCACCTCCAGGGAATCGACGACCACGTCCAGGCCCTCGATGCGAGCGCTCCCGGCGGTGGGGCCCAGGGCGCCCGCGAGGATACGCAGCAGCGTGGTCTTGCCCGCCCCGTTGGGGCCGAGCAGGCCCACGATCTCTCCCCGCTCCACCGTCAGCTCGACGCCACTGAGCGCGCGCTGGGATGGATAGTCCTTGACGATTCCTCGGACTTCGATGGACGCCATCGGTTCTTGCTCCCGCGTGTCCGTATCTTGAACACCGTGCGGCATGGGTCTGTCAACCGAAGGTTGTAGACGGGCGCCAGCCAGACTCGTTATAACGCGACGCGAGCCAGGAAGGACGGATACGTGTCTACATTGATCGTTGGAATCGCCGGCGGGACCGGTTCGGGGAAGACGCATCTGGCCAGCTCCATCGTGTCCGTGCTCGGCAAGCGGCAGGTGGCCCTGATCCATCAGGACTCCTATTACCGCGATCTGGCGGACCACGGCGGCAAGAGCCCGTCCGAGATCGACTACGACCACCCGGACGCCCTGGAACTGGACCTGCTGACGCGCCACCTGGGCCTGCTGCGCGAGGAGCGGCCCATCCACCGCCCGGTGTACCTGTTCGATACCCACCGACGCTCGCCCACGCGGGTGGTGGTGGAGCCCCATGCCATCGTCGTCGTGGAGGGGATCCTGGTCCTGCTGGAGCCCGAGATACGGGCGCTGCTGGACTTCTCCGTGTTCATCGACGCCGACGCGGATGTCCGCCTGATGCGGCGCCTGCTGCGGGACAGCGAGGACCGGGGGCGCTCGGTGGTCTCGGTGCTGGAGCAGTACCAGGCCACGGTCCGGCCCGCCTACCTGCGGTTCATCGAGCCCACCCGGCGCTACGCCGACGTGATCATCAACAACAGCGACAACGAAGCGGGCCAGCGCAGCTTCGAGATGATTATTCGCGAGGTGCGTCACCGGGCGGGCCTCGGCGACTGAAAAGAGGTATTATGCGTTCCATGAAAACGACCCTCATCACTTTGATTCTGTGTGCCTTACCTCTGATGCTCGGCCTCGGTTGTGATCCCGTCACCGACGATGACGATGACGACACAGTGGAAGCCTGCCCGGATGCTGAATCCCCCACCGTGGACATCCTGCAGCCGGCCGGCGGCGCGACCTTCAGCAGCGGCGAGGAGATCTCCTTCCTGGCCAGCGTCGGCGACGACGTGACGCCGGTGGGCGGCCTGGAGATCCACTGGTTCGACCTGCTGGCCGGCGACGAGACCGAGTTCAACGCTCCCGCACCGGACATGGACGGAGTGATCACGTTTTCCAAGAGTGATCTGGAAGACGGCATCCACGCCATCTCCCTGGAAGTCACGGACGCGGACGGCTGCCAGACCATCGACGACGTGGGCCTCTCCGTCGGCAATTAGCCTGACCAGCCGGTCACGGCATCCGGTCCAAAAACCTCCGCACGACGAGCAACCGGCCCAGCAACACCCCGTGGTTGTCGCGGCCGCGCCGGTGCCTCCGCCACAGCTTGCGTAGCGCCCCCTGGTCCACCGTCGGGGGCGGCGCCTCGCACAACGCCTCCATCGCCCCGCGCCACGCCGGCCGCCGCCTCAGCGCCGTGTGGATGTCGAACGCCACGCCGCGCTGCGGGGTGCCGCGCAGCCACAGGTTGCGCAGCAGATGGTCCGTACGCCCGCGCAGATACCGGGCGGTCCGCCACACCAGCGGCGGATCGGCCGCCGGCACGAGCGGCAGCGCCGCCAGCGCTGGGTCGAGCCGCTGCAGGGCCAGGTGTTGTAACCGTCGGCCCCTGCGTAGGGGGGCCGGTAGCGCCAAGGCCAGCCCCCGGAGGTCCCCGTCGAGATAGGGCGTGACCACGCCCGTGAGCTGCGTTCGCAGGCGCACCCCGTCGGCGATGACCGTGGCCTGCCGCCAGCGCAGGGCATGGAGCAGCCAGCGCCGGGCGGGATCCTCGCGGCCCGGCCCATCCAGCCGGGCCTCCTCCAGGCGCCGGGCCACCGGCAGCGCGCCGGGTAACAACGCCCTGCGGCGAGTATCGCGCAGGGGTGGGAGCAATCGATGCAGCCAGTCCGCCCCGGCCACATCGGCGGGTATCTCCCCCAGCAACGCATCGCCGGAGGCGCCGCTGACCAGCCGGTCGACCCGGCGAGCCACCGCCGCATGGCTGGGCAGCCCGGGCACGTGGGCCAGGCTGCCGACGCCGCTGGTCACGTCCGCCACCTCGTCCAGGTAAGCCAGGGGGCCATCCGCGGGCAGGGGGCTCACCAGCTGCTCCAGGCCCAGCTGCCGCGCCACAGCCCGCGCTCCCACCACGTCGGGCAGGTCCGATGGGCCAAAGGTGACCGCCGTCGGCGCCGCCCCCAACTGGGCCAACAGGGCGGCAAGAGTGCGGGAGTCCAGACCGCCGCTGAGGGTGCAGCCCACCCGCGCATCGCCGTCCCCCGCCAATCCGCGTTCGATGGCACCACGCAGCGCGCCCACATAGGCGTCGACCCAGGCCCCCTCGTCCGCCGGGTCCAGGTCGGGGGCCGGGGTCGGAGGGGCGGCGTGGATGGCGATCCCAGCGGACCGCAGGGAGAGCCGTTCCCCCGGGTGGAGGCGCTCCACCCCCCGGATCAGGGTCCGGCGGCCCAACGGCGCGCCGAAGGTGAGCAGATCCGACAGGGCGGTGGTGTCCAGCTCGACGGGGAGCCCCCGCTCCCGCATCCACGCCATCAGCGGCGCCAGCGACGATGCGGCGGCGCCGCCCCCGGAGCAGGCCAGCAGGGGCCGGATGCCGGTGGGATCCGCCTCCAGCTCGACGCCGCCGGGCGGAGTGCCGGCCTGGACGGTGATCACAGCACGGCTCGGAGCGCCTCACAGGCGTGGTCGATCCCCGCCCGATCCACGTCCAGGTGGGTCACCAGCCGGATACGGCCGCCGTAGAGCGTGAAGCACAGCACCCCCCGCTCCCCCAGCGCCGCCACCGCCGCGTCCGGGTCCGGCGCGTCGAGGTAGACCATGTTGGTCTGCACGGTCTCCATGTCCACCCCGAAGCCCCCCTCGACGGCGGCCTGGGCCAGCAACCTGGCGTGCCGATGGTCCAGGGCCATACGGTCCACGTGGTGGCGCAGGGCATAGCGCCCCGCAGCAGCCAGGTAACCGATCTGGCGCATCCCGCCACCGAACATCTTGCGGAATCGGTGGGCACGCTCGATGACCGGGCGGGACCCCAGCAGCAGCGATCCCACCGGCGCCCCCAGCCCCTTGCTCAGGCAGATGGAGACCGTGTCATAACCCGCGGCGATGGCCGCCGGCGCCACCCCCTGGGCCACGGCCGCGTTGAACAGACGGGCGCCGTCCAGGTGGGTGCGGATCCCCTGCTCGCGGGCTAACGCCTGGATGGCGGCGACGGTCTCCCGGGGGTAGACGATGCCGCCCCCCTCGTTGGCGGGGTTCTCCAGCGAGATGAGCTTGGTGTAGGGCTCGTGGCCACCGGCGGGGGCGTCGCGGATGTTGCGCCGGATATCCTCCGGGTCCAGCAAGCCGCGATCCGCATCCAGGATGCACATCGACACCCCGGACAGGGCCGAAGGCCCGCCCCCCTCGTGTGCGAACACGTGCGCCCGCCTCCAGATGATGATCTCGTCCCCCGGCTCGGTGAGGGTACGGATGGCCACCTCGTTGGCCATCGTGCCCGAGGGCACGAACAGGGCGGACTCCATGCCCAGCAGCTCCGCGGCCTCCTCCTGCAAGGCGTTGGCCTCCGGGTCCTCGCCAAAAACGTCGTCCCCCACATCGGCGTGGAACATGGCGTCGAGCATACCCGGCGTAGGGCGGGTCAGGGTATCGGAGCGCAGATCGACGATCGTCATGGATCAGACCTCCCTTGTGGCTCTTCGGTCGCGCGATTCTTGACACACCTACGGTGCGCCGCAATGCTTGCTCGAATTCTTCAAAGTGTCCAACGGGAGATGTGATGAGTGAGAGACGCTTCAGGTTCGGCGCCCCCCACATAGCCATCCTTTGCGCGATAGTCGTCGCTGGGTTACTTGTCGCCAATCTCCTGAGACCGGTGACGGTCGGAGATTTCGGCCCCGGCCACGCTCAACGCACCTTCGGGCTGGAGAGCGACGACGACAGCCTGCTGGACAACCGCTCGGAGATGGAGGGGGCCCTGGCCCTGGCCCGGGCCGTGCTCCGCGACGAGAAGACCAGGCCAGAACAGTACGAGGCGCTGACCGCCTTCGACGGGCGGCGGGTTTTCGTCACCGCCTACGGCATCGACTTCCCGGCCCCGGTGGCCACCGGCAAGGGGGACAACCTTTACGAGAGCATCGTCGACGCGGCCGCCAACATGCGCAAACAGGACCGCACCAAATGGGAGGACGAGGATCCAGCCTCGTTCCGCGTGCGGGTCGACGTGACTCACAAGCTGGTGAAAAAGACCTTCAAGGGCAAGGACCTCTACAAGCCCGATCGGCAGGAGATCGGCATCTTCGGCATCCTGCTGGAGGACTCGGAGGGGCGCACCCCGTTCCTCACCGGAGCCGAGATCGTCGAGCAGGAGCTCTACCACAGCAAGAAGAAGGGCCTGCCCGTCGAGGACCTCATCGAGATCCTCGAGGAGCGCATCACCTCCGGCGGCGGTGTCATCACCCCCGAGGCCTCCTTCTCACGTTTTTACGCCCGCTCCTTCATCGAGGGGCCGGGGGGCAAGGGTATCGTCGAGCTGTACCGCAACCACACAGTCCCCAATGACGAGGCCACCGTCGAGAACTTGGCCCTGTCCTGCCGGGCAGCCGCCGACTACATCGCCCGCATCATCGGCGATGACGGTAAACACCTGTACAGCTGGGATTCCCACACCGACCGGGACGCCCGGTCGTACAACATGCTACGCCACGGCGGCACGACCTACGCCCTGGCTCAGGCCTATGACCGCTTCCGCGATCCGGCCTACAAGGCCGCCTGCGAGCGCTCCTTCGACTACTTGCTGAGCCGCACCCAGCTCCAGGAGGAGGAGGGGCCGTGGGGCTCCAACTATCGGTTCCTGGTGGAGGACCGCAAGGCCAAGCTCGGGGGCTCGGGCCTGGCCCTGGTGGCCATGTGCCAGTACACCGAGGCCACCGGCGACCGGCGCTACCTGGAGAACATGCGCGAGTTCGCCCGCTTCATCGTCAAGATGCAGGACCCCGACAGCGGCAAGCTGATCAGCTACTACAAGTACGGCCCCACCGCCGAGGTCCCCGAGAAGGACAGCATCTACTACCCCGGTGAGGCCCTGTACGGGCTGGGCAAGTTCTACTACATCGATCCCGACCCCCTGTGGCTACAGACGGCCGTCAAGGGCGCCAACTGGCTGATCTTCGACCGCGACGGCGACATCGAGCCCAACAAATTGCCCCACGACCACTGGCTGATGATGGCGCTGAGCTACCTGTACGCCCATACCAAGGACGAGGCCTACAAGACCCATTGCTACAACATCGCCGGCGCCATCGAGACCAAGTACCGCGACCCCGACCACAAGGACGTCCGCAAGTACGCGGACTACCTGGGCCTCTACTCCCGGACTCCCCTCGTCACGCCGGTGGGGTGCCGCATCGAGGGTATGGTCGGGGCCATCGACCTGGCCAAGCTCGCCGGCGACGACTACGCCGAGTTCCAGGAGATGGCCGTCAACTCGGCCGGCTTCACCATGACCCTCCAGTTCGATCCGGTGAACAGCTTCTGGCTGCCCAACCCGGACAAGGCGCTGGGCGGGCTGCGGGCCGGAGCCTTCGAGAACGACATCCGCAACGACTACGTGCAGCACAACCTGTCCGGCTGGCTGGGCGTGGAGCGCATACTACTCGCCGAGCGCAGCGTGAAGGTCCCTGGTGGGCCCGAGTGGCACGAAATGATCTCCAAGGACGGCAACCCGTTCCAGGGCTACCCGGCCCCCGGCGATCCCCCTGTCGAGTACCCTGGGCGCCCGCTGTTCCACTATCCCTACGCGGGGGTGCAGGGCCAGGCACTGATCCAGACGATGCCAGCTGCCCCCGCCTCCGAGCCGGCTCCCGCGGACGACGATTCCGCCAAACCGGCCCCGGAAGCAGCCGGCAACGAGACGGTCGAAACGACCCCCGCAGCCGCTCCTGCTGCCAGCTGATCCACCCCCAAACAAAATCTCTTTTTCCGTTCTTCGCCCCAGGTGTGTCTGAATAGACTGAAGGAGTCGAACGACCCGTCATGCCCGAAGCGACCCGAGCCCAGGTGGAGATCCTCTACAACCGCTACGGCGCCATGGTCCATGGCCGCTGCCTGCGGATCCTGGGCAACAAACAAGATGCCCTGGACGCCACCCAGGAGGTGTTCGCCCGGGTCATGCGCCACCACGACAGCTTCCGGGCCGAGTCCTCCCCTTCCACATGGATCATGCGCATCAGCACCAACCATTGCCTCAATGTCCTGCGCAACCGCCGCGGCCGGCGGGAGAAGCTGCAGGCCCACAAGCACGACCTGCCCCAGTCCCACCCGGGGGAGCGCGTGTTCGACGGCGTGGAACGGGCCCAGCTGGTGCGGTTGCTGCTGAGCCGCTTCGATCCGGACATCCAGCGGCTGGCGATCCACTTCTACATCGACGGCATGTCCAAGACGGAGATCGCCCAGCTGTGCGAGCTATCCGTGCCCACGGTGCGCAAGCGCCTGGACATCTTCATCAAGCGCAGCCGTCGCATGTTGCGTCGTGAGCTCGTCGCCGCCCTGCCGCGCGAACTGGACAAGGAGGTCAATCCGTGACCCACGAAGACCACGATCTGGCTCAACTGCTGGAGCCCCCACGCCCCCCCGAGGGCTGCCCCAGTGACTGGACGCTGCAGCTGCATGTGAGCCAGGAACTCAAGGGCGAGGAGCTGCAAGAGGTCACGCTGCACACCGCCCGCTGCAGCCATTGCCGCGAGCGCCTGACCCGGCTGGACAACGAGCGGGACCAGTTCCTCGAGCAGCTCCCCTTCGACACGATGGAGTCGGACATCGCCGAGCGTGCCCTGTTCCTGGACGACGACCCCGAGGTGCGCGTCCCCGAATCCCCGTGGAAGAAGATGCGGCTGGGGCTCCTGTCCTTCGCCTGCGGCGCGGCGGCGATGGTGGTGATGTTCCTGGTGCTGCCGATGGACCTGACGCCCACGGAGGAGGGGGATCGCATCAAGGGCACCACCGGCCTCAGCGCCGAGGTGCTGCGCAAGGGCCAGCCCCTGCCCGTCGTCGAGGGCATGGCCGTGGTGGCCGGCGACGCCATCGAGTTCCGCGTGGATACGGGCACCTATGACCACGTGGTCCTGGTGGGCATCGACGGCACGGGTACGGTGAGCACCCTGCAGCCCGCCGGCGGCGGCAGCAGCGTGCCCATCACACCGGGGGCCGGCAAGACCCTGGGCACCGCCTTCCGCCTGGACGACGCCCCCGGCCCGGAGGTCTACGTGGCCTTCCTCACCGATGAACCCATCGACGCCAGCGAGGCCGCCATCGCCGTAGAGCGATGGGCCGGCGATGCGGGGGCGGCGGCCGTGGCCCAGCGGGCTCCGGACCACGCCTTTGGCGGAGCCGTCGAGGTGCTGGCCCTGACCAAGGAGGCCGCTCCCCGCTGATGCGAACCGCCCTGCCCAACGATCGGCGCCGCAGGACCGCCGGCGACCTGGCTGCCAGCCTGGTCGTCGGCTTGTTGCTGTTCGGCCTGCTGCTCTTCGGGCTGGCGCTGCCCGCCCGCGCGGAGACCCACCGCCTGGCGGTGGTGGCCAGCCAGAACATCGGCGGCGCCGGCACGACCCCCCTGCGCTACGCCGACGCCGACGCCTTCAAGGTGGGCGAGGTGCTGGTGGAGCTGTGCGGGTTCAAACGGGAAGCCGTACGGGTGATGCCGGACGTGGCCCGCGCCGAGCTGCTGGGGGCCCTGGCCGAGATGGCCCGCCGCTCACGCACCCTCTCCGGCGGTTCCGGGGACCAGGTGCTGCTGGTGTTGTTCTACTCCGGCCACGCGGACCGCGAGGGCCTGATGCTGGGCCGCGGCCGCGTGTCCTACGAAGAACTCCACGCGGCGGTCGAGCTCTCCGGCGCCCAGGTCCAGCTGCAGATCATCGACGCCTGCCACGCCGGCTCGATGACCCGCAAGAAGGGCGCCACGGCCATCCCCTCGTTCCTCACCGAGGTGGACGGGTCCCTGGCCTCCAAGGGCCGGGTGGTCATCACCAGCTCGGCAGAGGACGAGTACAGCCAGGAGTCCGACGCCATCGGCAGCTCCTACTTCACACACTTCATGGTCAGCGGGCTGCGGGGCGCCGCCGACGAGAACGGCGACCGCCGCGTCACCCTCGACGAGCTGTACAGCTACCTGTACGACGAGACCCTGTTCCACACCGCCGGCAGCCGGGCCGGGCCCCAGCACCCGGAGTACAGCTTCGATCTCAGCGGCCAGGGCTCCATCGTGCTGGCCGATCTGGACACGGCCTCGGCGTCCCTGGTGTTCCCGTCCGACGAAGGCCTCTACACCGTCTTCGACCGCCGCAACCGTTCCTTCGTGGGGGAGCTGGAGTCTCCGCCGCAGGCCGTCCGCCTGGCCGTCGCCCCCGGCGCTTACATCGTCCAGCGGCGCGGCGAGGAGGACCTCAAGAGCGCCGAGGTGGAGCTGAGCAACGGCGACCAGGTGGACGTGGACGGCCTCGCCATGGTGGAGCAGGAGTTCGAGGACGACATCGCCAAGGGGCTGGCCCTGCGATGGAAGCGGCGCACCCGCGTGCTGGTGCGAGCCGGCGCCGGCGTGCACACCGTGCCCCAGCGGGCGCTGGCCGAGGCCTACTTCCCCACCATGCCGCTGATCAACGTGGGCGTGGGCGTGGAGTGGCGGGGGCACCCCCGCACAGAACTGCTGGTGGACGTGGCCTTCGGACAGGCCCGCTACCAGATCCCAAGCAGCTATTACGACATCCAGACCAACGAGACCCACGTGGACGCGGGGGTCTCGTACCGGTTCGTGGAGGACCTGTCTGGATTCCGCCTGGCCATCGGGCCCCGCTTCGCGATGCTGGCATACCACCGCCAGCCGCCCGGGGACTCGCTGGCCGGCTTCTCGGTCGGGGTCGATGGAGGGATCGGCCTGAGGTTCAAGCAGCGCGTCGGAGTGGGCCTGGATTTCCGAGCCGGGTACCTGCTCAACAACACAGCATTGGAGGACCAGAGCCATGTACATCTGCAGGCTTTGCTTCGTCTCGATCTGGCGCTGTAGCCCGATCCTGGTGTCCCTCGTGGCGTTCGGCGCGCTGGCCGGCTGCGGCTTCACGCCCGCGGCGTGGTTCGAGGAGGATATCTACTTCGTGGAGGCCGTGCCCGACACGGAACGCACCCGCTTCTTGCTGCCCCGCTCCAACACCCCGTGGGACGTCGGCGATCCGGCCGAGTCCACGCTGGTGATGGACGCGGTCGTCCCCGTGCTCAACGGTATGACCCAGGAGACGCTGCGCACGCTGGAACTCATCGTCGACACCCAACCCGACGAGCGGGAAGCGGACCGGCGCCACTGGGGACCGTCCTTCTCCGAGACCCACAACGTCAGCTACCAGCTCGTCGTGGAGGAGGCCGCACCGGGGCTGTACAACTACATCATGGAGGGTGACCATGGCGTGGTCGCCGACCCCGACACCCGGGTCCTCGCCGGCGAGTACGGCCTGGACGGAGACGGACTGGGGCGCGGGACCTTCCACATGGACCTCGAGGCCATGGATCTGGTGTTCGAGATGGGCCTCAACTTCGCCGACACCGTCGAGGTCCGGCATCAGCTGGACGACGATCTGTTCGCCGTGGGTATGGACCTCCAGGCGGTCGTCGATCTGGACGTGGAGGAGCCCGTGCTGCGCACCAGCCGGTACGCCTATCGCGAGGACAGCGAGGGTGGGCTGATGTGCCTGTCGGCCAACTGGGACGTGGACGGTGAAGCGCCGCAGCAGGACGAGCTCCTGGAGGCGCTGGCCCGTTGGACCCCCGACGGCGACGGGCGGGCGGACGGGCAGTTCGGCGAAGGCAACGTCGTCGGAGCGCCGGTGGAATTCATCGAGTGCTGGGATACCCAGGGGAACCGCACCTACTGGTGGGACAGCGCCGGCATGACCCCCACCGAGGGCGATCTGGACAGCTGCCCGTTCGCAGACGGCGCCCCGCCGGCCGACTGTACGACCTACTATCCCGACCCCGTCACCCTGCCCTGATCGGCCCCCCGAGCCGCCAAATCCCGTCGCCAGACGCATCTCCGTGTGCTAGATAGCCCTGGCAGCGAGGAGGACGCCATGTATCTCGTGACCCAGGATGGCTGGATCTGCGCATCGCACCAGGTCTCGAAGGCGGACGGTTCCCTGGAACCGATCCACGGCCACAACTGGCGCATTCAGGCGGTGGTGGCGGGGGACAAGCTGGACAGCGCCGGCGTGCTCATCGACGGCGGGCTGCTGGAGCGACTGCTGGACGAGGCCATCGACCACCTGGACCACCAGCACTTCAACGACATGCCCGAGTTCAAAGACCGCCCGGTGTCTGCCGAGGTGGTGGCCGAGTACCTGGCGGGCCTGCTGGCCCCGAAGATCAATCGAGAGGGCCGTCGCCTCGCCGAGATCCGCGTCTGGCAGACCGAGCGCACCTCCGCGGCCTATCTGACCGATTAGCCCGCTAGAATTCCAGCCGCATCCCGAAGAATGGACGGATGGGGATCTGGGTGAAGACGCCTAGCTCCGGCGCCTGCGAGTTCCCCTCCTCGTCCACCGTCGCGTCCCCCCAGATGTACACGAAATCACTCTTGAAATTCAGCATGTTCATCACCTCTACGTAGGCGGTGAACTTGGTCTTCTTGAAGACGCGGAAGACCTCGGAGCGGAAGTTGATCTCGTGGAAGTTGCCGTAGCGCTCGCTGTTGAGCTCCCCCAGGGTCAACAGATAGCCGCCGGTGCCATCCAGCGCAGCCTGTGTGGGGGTCACCGGCCGGCCGGAGTGGTACTGGTAGCTCAAGCTGACGATCCACGCCCGCTCGGGGCCGATGACCACGTTGCCGCCGATGAGGGCGGTATGCCGCTGATCCTGGCCCGGCGCCACCGTCTGCGGCTGCACCGTGTTGAGGGGGTTGGTGCGGCGGGTGAACAGCAAGCTGTACTGGGCCACGGCGCTCACCCTGCCGGTGCGCATCTGATAGGAGATATCCATCCCCGCGGCCCAGCCGGTGCCATCGTTGGTGAAGGTGGTGCCCCCCTCGACGGCCTCGCGGGTGTCGGGGTTGACCACCAGATTGTCCATCCACTTGTAGTACGCCTCGGCCCGGATCAACGCCCCGAACGGCAGCAGCTGGTCGATGCCGAGCACCGCATGCACGTTGCGCTCGGCCTGGATGTCCGGATTTCCGAAGGTGGGGTCCAGCACCACGGTGTCCAACGGGGACTGGTGGTACAGCCCGCCGGCCAGCTTGATGGTCGTACGCGATTTGAAGTTGTAGGCCAGCCCCAGCCGGGGGCTGACAAGCTGCTGATGAGTGGGGTTGGCGAAGGACCAGCGCAGGCCAGCGCGCATGTCCAGCCCCCCGACCACGCCCAGCCAGTCGTCCTCGACATAGAGCGCCCCGTCGGGGAATCCCAGCCTGGGCTCCACATGGATCGACGGCTGCCCGTAGTCCCCCAGCGGCAGCGCAGCCCACGTCGGGCTCGAGCGCTCGTCCAGCACGTCCCCCTCGTTGAACAGCTCCAGCCAGCCCACGTCCATGCCGACGGACAGCATGTTGTTGGCAAACGGCGAGGCGTGCAGGTCCATGCGCCCGCCCGTCCGGCGGAACAGCGTGTGGTCCGTCAGATCGAAGGCACCGCGGCGGTCCCGCTCGCTGGCATCCGACAGGTAGGAGATGGTCGTGGAGAACGATCCCCCCTTGTCCAGCTCGTGGATGAAGTCCCCGTGCATCAGGAACATTCGGTTCTTCATCCGCACCTTGCCCTCGATGTCGATGGTCGGGTCGTCCCCCTCCTCGCTCTCCTCGAGGTGGAGCAGATCGTCCGTGAGGGCTGCGGACAGGCGGATGCGTGTCCGGTCCCCCGGCCGCATCACGTAGCGCCCGTACAGCTCCCCGAACTGGGGGGTGAGGAAGTTGTCGCCGGCCAGGCCCACTGCGCGCATCACCGCGAAGAAGGGTTCCATGTAGGTCCGGCGGCCGCCCAGCACGATGGTGCTGCGTTTGCGGGGCCCGATGGCCCCCGCGACGTACGCCTTGGCCGAAAGGACGCTGACGTCGATGGCGCCGTCCCAGCGGCCGGGGGTCCCCTCCAGGTAGCGCACGTCCAGCACCCCCGAGAGGCTGTCGCGGTAGACGGCCGGGGCGGCGGCGGTGAACCCCTGGAAGGTATCCAGTAGCTCGGGATTGAACACCGAGTTGAAGCCGGCCATGTGGTACGGGTTGTACAGGGCCACACCGTCCAGATAGAAGACCGTGTCCCCCGAGTCCCCACCGCGGATCCAGAACTGGCCGTAGTGGGAATCCCCCACCACGCCGGGCTGGCGGCCCACGGCCTGGATCACGTCTTCCATGCCGCCGGGGGTGAAGTCGATGTCCCTCCGCGTCAGCGTGAAGTGTGACGTCACGGTGGTGGGGGTGGTGCTCAGCTCGGCCCGCTCCACCTCGCGCCACGGCTTGCGGCCGCGGACCACGGTGATGTTGGGGCTCTCCTTCTCGGGGCTGAGGGTGGAGACCACCTCGATGCGCTCGCCCGGCCCCACTTCGACCCGCTCCACCAGCCGGTGGTACCCCTCGAGGAACAGCACGACGGTGATCTCCCCGGCATTCACCTGGCGGAACTCGAAGCTGCCGTCCAATCCCGTGCGCTCAGACTGGTTGCGTTCCCCCAGGGAAACGGTCACGCCCTTGAGCGCCTCCCCGGTCTCCCGATCCTGCACGACGCCGGCGATCTCACCCGTGGCCGCCACCTCAACCGCCGCCCTCACATCCGCCAGCCGGAACGAGAAGGTGTAGTAGATGCTGATGGCCTGGATCTTCCCATCCACCTCGGCGGGCGTGAACAGCAGCCGTTCGGCGGCCTCTGCGGCGGCCTCGTCCAGGCCCGATCCCTGCCCGGAGACCACCGTCACCGCCGTCACCGTGCCGTCTTCGCCGAGGGTGATCTGGAGCTGGACGTCCCCCTCGACATCCGCATCGATGGCGGCCTGCGGATATTCGGGAACCGCGTCTTGCACCAGGGTGGGCGCCTTGGTCAGCACGGGTCCCGGTGGCGGTTCGTCCTCCTGGGCGTGGCACCAGGTACCGAACGCCAGCGAAAGCACGGCGGCAAACAAAATCACGGACCTGGACGGAAGCATCGGCGGATTCCCTCAACCACGTTGACGCGTGCAGACACGCTAGCTTGGACAAGGGCCTCCAGCAAGTCGCACACCACAACCCTTGCGTTGTGTCACGGGTTTGGTAAAGAATGTCTAATGTAGGCGCAGTAGAGTCGCAGCGCAGAGCAGTCAGCGGTCCGAGGGGACCGCAGCAGAAAGCAGACGCGGAGGTGGAACGTGGAATCGAACGGGATGGGATCCGACACCATCGATCTCCTCGAAATGGCCAAAGATATGGCGGCAGCCGGTCAATTTGACGGCGCCATCACGGCCTATGAGGAAGCCCTGCAAGACCTGGAATCGGCGGACACCAGTTCGCTGGCCGGGTCCACCCACAACGACATGGCCGTCGCCATGTTCCAGCTGGGTGACCTGGACGGGGCGGCCATGCACATGCTCCGGGCGGTGTTCCTGCACGGGCACTTCCAGCAGTGGACGGACTACTATCTTTCGCTGCTGAGCCTGGCCCAGATCCACCGCGCCCGCGGGCAGCATCGCATGGCCATCACCTGCCGCATTCATGCGGGCAAGGTGCGGGCCCAGCTGGCCCAGATCCAGCCCATGAACCGGCTGGAGGAGGCTCGTCTGCGGAGCTTCCAGCAGGTCGTGGACACGGCGATGATGCGGACCGCCAACGGCCGCGGCTGACCACGGCTCGGCTCAGAAGAACTCACGTATCAAGGGGATGGATAGATCCGCGCTCCGACGGGCGCCGCGCCCCCGTTCATCCGGACAACGGCCCCGGCGTCAACAGAACAAAAAAAGGCCCAAGCCCTTTTATTGTCGAATGTGGGGGGGGGGGACGCACTCGACAATGG